>JAUNGJ010000016.1 GCA_030524585.1 Eubacteriales bacterium
TAGAAAAAGGAGTAAAGGGAGTCTATGTAAATGGATCTTCCGGAGAATGCATTTACCAGAGTGTAGAGGACAAAAAGATTATTCTGGAAAATGTAATGAAAGCAGCAGAAGGTAAGCTTACCGTAATCGCCCATGTGGCATGTAACAATACAAAAGACAGTATGGAGCTTGCGCGCCATGCAGAGAGCCTCGGGGTAGATGCCATCGCTGCGATTCCTCCGATTTACTTCCACCTGCCGGAACATGCGATTGCCCAGTACTGGAATGATATCAGCTCTGCCGCACCGAATACGGATTTTGTAATCTATAACATCCCTCAGCTCGCAGGAGTTGCGCTTACAATGAGTCTGTTTGCTGAGATGAGAAAGAATCCGAATGTGATCGGCGTGAAAAATTCCTCAATGCCGGTTCAGGATATTCAGATGTTCAAGGCAGAGGCGGGCGAAGACTATATCATCTTTAACGGACCGGACGAGCAGTTCATCAGCGGACGCGTGATTGGTGCCGAGGGTGCAATCGGCGGAACTTATGGTGCTATGCCTGAATTGTTCCTCAAGATGGATGAATATGTAAGAGGAAATGAGTTAGATAAGGCAAGAGAAATTCAGTATGCGGTTGATGCGATCATCTACAAAATGTGCTCTGCTCATGGAAATATGTATGCAGTGATCAAGGAGATCCTTAAGATCAATGAAGGATTAGAGCTTGGCGGAGTAAGAAAGCCACTGTCTTCCTTAATAGATGCTGATATGGCCGTTGTAGAAGAAGCAGCTAAAATGATTCGTGATGCAAAAGAGAAATATCTGGGATAGTAGAATAGAAAACAGGAGGAAAAAGGAATGCAGGGATTTACAGTCATTGATCTGGTTATCTTGATCGTATATCTGGCAGCAGTATTGTTTGCCGGTCTTCATTTCGCGAAGAAGGAAATGAAGGGAAAAGAATATTTTAAGGGAGACGGAACCGTACCGTGGTGGGTAACCTCCGTATCCATATTTGCAACTTTATTAAGTCCGATTTCATTTTTGTCACTGGCAGGAAACTCCTATGCGGGAACCTGGATCATGTGGTTTGCACAGCTGGGTATGCTGCTTGCCATTCCACTTACCATTAAGTTTTTCCTTCCAATTTACAGTAAGCTGGATATTGATACGGCCTACCATTATCTGGAGCTGAGATTTGGAAGCAAGGGACTCCGTGTACTGGGAGCGGTGATGTTCATTATCTATCAGGTGGGACGTATGTCTATTATCATGTATCTGCCATGTATGGTACTTGGAAGCTTAACCGGAATCAGTGTCAATGTGCTGATTATCATCATGGGTGTGATTGCAATCATTTATTCCTACACAGGAGGATTGAAATCCGTACTTTGGACAGACTTTATTCAGGGCTCCGTACTTCTGATCGGCGTTACCTTTGCGCTGGTATTCCTTCTGGTACACATTGACGGAGGAATTGGTGCGATCTTTACAGCATTTGCGGCCGAACACAAATTCCTGGCAGTTGACCAGCCGATTTTTGACCCGAATATTTTAAGAGACAGCGTATTCATTATGATTGTAGGCGCAGGTTTTAACACCATGGGCTCCTATGTATCCAGCCAGGATATTGTACAGCGTTTTACCACAACGACTGATACCAAGAAACTGAATAAGATGATGCTGACAAACGGCGCGCTTTCTATCTTTATTGCAACCGTATTCTACCTGATCGGTACAGGATTGTATGTATTTTATCAGCAGAATGCACTGCCGCCGGCAGCAGCACAGGATCAGATTTTTGCATCCTACATCGCATTTGAGCTTCCGGTAGGTATTACAGGTCTTCTTCTGGCAGCGATTTATGCAGCGTCACAGTCCACTCTGTCTACAGGGCTGAACTCGGTAGCGGCAAGCTGGACGCTGGATATTCAGGCACGTCTGACCAAGAAAGAGTTAAGCTTTGAGAAACAGACAAAGATTGGACAGTATGTATCCCTGATCGTAGGTATCTTCTCTATTATCGTGTCCATGGTACTTGCAAACGGCGGAGTAAAATCAGCATACGAGTGGTTTAACGGATTCATGGGATTGGTACTTGGTATCCTGATTGGAACCTTCATCCTTGGCGCATTTACAAAGGTGGCAAATACATTCGGCGCTACCTTGGCATTCATCGCAGCATCTGCTGTTATGGTATACATTAAGTATGGTGTGCCGGCAGGAACCGTATCCATCTGGTCATACTCACTGATCTCGATTGCAGTATCACTGGTAGTAGGTATCCCGGCAAGTATCATCTGGAGAAAGGTGAAAGGAGATACCTCTGTACCGGCGCCAAATACAACGGTTTATAAAAATTAGTGCGGAGGGAATGCAGTATGATATTCGGAAATGTAAATAATCTGGAGGAATATCCGTTTTTGGAAGAGCAGGTAAAGGAATGCTTTACATATGCGAAAGAGCATAAGCTTGTGGAATATGAAAAGGGAAGCCATGAGATCGATGGTGACAGATTGTTTGTAAATATTGTGGAATATGAGACGGTAAAAGCAGAAGAACGCTTCTGGGAAGCACATAAACAATATCTGGATGTCCACCTCATGCTGGATGGCACAGAGCAGATCGACTTAAACTTTATTCAGAATATGGAGCTTAAAGAATTTGTGCCGCAGGATGATTTCCTTCCGATGGACGGAGAAAAGAACAGCTCTGTTATTTTAAGAAATGGTGATTTCCTTATCTGTTATCCAAGTGACGGACACCGTACGGCGGTAGCAGTGGGAGAATCCCAGAAGATTAAGAAAGCTATTTTTAAAGTGCGTATCCCTTAACGTGTAAAGAGGCAAAACGGAAGAGGTTCCGCTTTGCCTCTTTCTGCTGTCTGTGGGACAGAGATTGCGGAAGCTGTGATATTATACTATAATGAAGAAAGGCAGGGCTGTATGTGATGAAAAAGTATGTAAGTATAGATATAGGCGGTACAGCGATAAAGTATGGATTAATAGCGGAGAATGGAGAAATAATTAGCCGCAGTGAGAGAAAAACTGAGAGTTATAAAGGCGGCCCGTCCATTCTGAAAAAGGCAGTTGAGATTACCCAAAATTTTTGTAAAACGGAAGAAATCAGTGGGATATGTATATCGACTGCCGGAATGGTAGATACCATAAAAGGAGAGATTTTTCATTCTGCGCCCCTGATTCCGAACTACACAGGGATTAATTTCAAGGAGACGCTGGAAGCGAAATTTCATGTTCCCTGTGAAGTGGAAAATGATGTGAACTGCGCAGGGCTTGCGGAATATGTGTCAGGAGCTGCGAGGGGTAGTAAGGTGTCGCTGATGCTGACTGTCGGAACCGGCATCGGAGGCAGTATTATACAGGATGGCAGGGTGTTTAGGGGATTCAGTAACAGTGCCTGTGAAGTGGGCTATATGCATATGCTGGGAAGTGATTTTCAGACTCTGGGCGCTGCAAGTATTCTCACGAGAAAGGTAGCAGAGTGGAAGAATGAGCGGGCGGAGATCTGGAACGGCTATCATATTTTTGAGGAAGCGAAAAAGGGAGACGAGCTCTGTATCCGGGCCATTGATGAGATGTGCGATGTATTGGGACTTGGAATTGCCAATATCTGTTATGTAATCAATCCGGAGGTTGTGGTGCTTGGCGGCGGTATTATGGCCCAGGAAGAATTTTTGAAGAAACGAATCGGGAATGCAGTGGAAAAATACCTGATTCCAAGTATTTCTTCTCAGACGAGAATCGCATTTGCCAGACACAGAAATGACGCGGGAATGCTGGGAGCCTTCTATCATTTTCAGCAGAATCACAAAATGAAGTAATGCTGCATCGAGTGGATATCAAGAGATAAGGAATGGTAGAGAATGGAGTATTATGTGAAATCAGTAGTGCCGATGATAGAATCGAACTACGATAACTTTACAACAGTAGAGAAGAATATTGCGGATTTTTTCATACGGAACCGGAAAAAGGTTGATTTCTCTGCAAAGGCGATTGCGGAACGGCTGTATGTGTCGGAGGCGTCTCTGCCGCGGTTTGCAAAGAAATGCGGTTACAGAGGATACCGGGAATTTGTCTATCAGTATGAAGAAACCTTTGTAGAAAAAGAAGAGTCTATGACCGGCAATACAAGAATGATTCTGAATGCATACCAGGAACTTCTGAACAAGACCTATAGTCTGATGGATGAAGCGCAGATTGCCCGGATCAGCCGGTATCTGAATCAGGCGGAACGGGTTTTTGTGTGTGGCAGGGGAAGCTCTGGCTTTGCGGCAGAGGAGATGGAACACCGGTTCATGAGAATCGGTGTGGATATCGATTCCATTCAGGATTCCGATCTTATGAGAATGCAGGCAGTGTTTCAGGATCGGAGAAGTCTGGTATTTGGAATCAGCGTCAGTGGGGAAACGGAATCCGTATTGTATCTGCTGCGGGAAGCGAACAGAAGAGGAGCAAAGACGGTACTTTTAACGGCAAAAAACAGAGGAATATTTGATCAGTTCTGTGATGAGGTAGTGCTTTTTCCATCGCTTAAGCATCTGAATCACGGAAATGTCATCTCTCCCCAATTTCCGATTTTAGTTATGCTGGATATTATTTACTCCAGTTATGTTGAGCAGGATAAATTCGCAAAAGAGGTTCTTCACGACAATACACTGCGGGCATTGGGAGAGGGACAGAAAAGAAGTCATAACGTAGAATAATGACGCGAGAAGGAGGAAAGCCATGATTATTAGAAATGTAAAAGTATTTACGGAAGATAAAAGGTTTGAAGAGGGTGAAGTTGTTATTACGGACGGAGTCTTTGCTGAAAAGGCAGAGTGCGAAGAAGAAGTGATTGATGGGGAGGGCTGTTATGCAATTCCTGGACTCATCGATCTTCATTTCCACGGATGCAGGGGCTATGATTTTTGCGATGGCACAGAGAAGGCCATCGAAGAGATTGCAAAATATGAAGCATCCATTGGTGTAACAGCGATTGCTCCTGCGACAATGACCCTTCCGGTAGAGGAACTTACACATATTTTGTCAGTGGCAGCTTCCTATAGGAAAACAGCAGAAAAAGAGACCCCGTTGGCAGCTGATTTGATTGGTATCAATATGGAAGGGCCCTTTATCAGTATTGAGAAAAAGGGAGCGCAGGATGAGAGAAATATTATCACCTGTAATGCGGAAATCTGCCAGCAGTTCCTGGATGCTTCGGAGGGCCTGGTAAAATTTGTTGGAATTGCGCCTGAGAGAAATGAAAATTTCCTGAAATTCATCGATCAGATGAAGGATAAGGTTCATATAGCACTTGCACATACGAATGCAGATTACGATACGGCGAAGGCTGCCTTTGATGCAGGAGCGGATCATGCAGTACATCTCTACAATGCCATGCCGGCATTTACCCACCGTACACCGGGAGTGGTAGGAGCAGTATCTGACAGCTCCCATGTGAATGCGGAGCTGATCTGTGACGGGGTTCATATCCACCCTGCGGTTGTTCGGGCAACATTTAAGATGATGGGGGAGGACCGGATGATTCTGATCAGCGACAGTATGCGTGCTACAGGAATGCCAGACGGGCGCTACACATTGGGAGGTCTGGATGTGGATGTGGTTGGAAATCATGCGACCCTTGCTTCTAATGGAGCATTGGCCGGCTCGGCAACCAACCTGATGGATTGTATGAGAATAGCAGTAAAGAAGATGGGACTCTCCCTTGAGACCGCAGTGGCGTGTGCCACGATGAATCCGGCCAAAGCGCTGGGGGCATATGAGAAGTATGGTTCCATCACACCGGGAAAGAAGGGTAATGTGGTGCTGCTGGATAAAGAGCTGAATTTGAAATTGGTAGTAAAAGACGGTGTTGTAGTCAGGAACGTATAATACGCTGTATTCGTCCGACATATCATATAATGCATATGCTTTGCACAATAATGTAAAATTCAATAAGATATAAATGAGAGTAAAGTACGAAATGAATGTTTCGTGCTTTATTTTTTTATGCCATGGGAAATGAGGCTGAGGATGGCATGAGAAAGTCTGGTATTTCATTTGTACATTTTAGATGGTTTTTTGGCGATAATAAACTATGAATCAATTGGTTATTCAAAAAGAAATTACTGATTATAAGGAGGTTTATCTATGGAAAACAGAATAGTGAGAACACAGATAATAGCATTTAAAAATATACTTGTTGAGGAAGAAAAAAGCACTGCTACTATACAGAAATATCTTCGGGATGTTGAAGCGTTTTATGAATTTGCCGGGAAGGAAAAGGTGACCAAGGATACGGCGGTTCGCTATAAGAACTACCTGATGGAGAATTATAAGCCTTCCAGTGTCAATTCCATGCTGGCTGCAATTAATCGATTTTTTAAAGAAATGGGATGGAATGACTGCACGGTTAAGTCGTTGAAGATCCAGCGGCAGGCATTTCGCTCCAAAGAACGTGAGCTGTCTAAAGCAGAATATTTTCGTCTGCTAAAAGTGGCAAAGCAGATAAATAATATACGGCTATATCTGCTTATGCAAACTCTCTGCGCCACTGGCATCCGTGTAAGTGAGCTGCAGTTTATTACAGTAAAGGCAGTTAAGAGGGGACGGGCTACTGTTTCTCTGAAGGGAAAGACACGTACTGTTTTGCTTCCGGCAGACCTCTGTCGGAAACTGAAACAATATGCAAGAAAACGGGATATAGAGAGGGGAAGTATATTTGTGACAAAAAGTGGCAGACCTATGGATCGGAGTAATATTCTTCATGAGATGAAAGCCTTATGTGAGAGGGCAAAAGTGGATCGTAATAAAGTGTTTCCTCATAACCTGCGGCATCTGTTTGCCTGCCTTTTCTATCAGACAGAAAAAGACCTGAGCCGTCTGGCAGATCTGCTGGGACATTCTAATGTGAATACAACAAGAATTTATACCTGCGTCAGCGGAGCTGAGCAGATACGGAAAATAGAACAGCTAGGGTTGGTGATGTAGGAAAGCAAAAACCGCATAACATTCATTATGCGGTATCACACACCAGGCCAGTGATTACTTTATTGCCGGTTTCAGTATAAAAACAGCAAAATAATAGAAAAGAATAGTGATTTTGAGCAACCTTTTTCACAAGAATTGAATTTACCAGCTGCCTGGGATATAATAAATTGAAGCAATCAAATATGTATTTTCATTTTTCGTACCGCATAATGAATGTTATGTGGTATAGAAATGTATCAGGTGGCAAATGAAACAATCTTTGTACGATTTTTGTATAGAAAATAACAAAAGTGATTTACTGCAGCAGTGGGATGGTATGGCAAACGGAGAAATGACTCCTAAAACGATTACCTATGGAAGCGGCAGAAAGGCCTGGTGGCGCTGTGAAAGGGGACACACCTGGCAGGCGGTTATTAACAGTCGAAGTAATGGATGTGGGTGCCCGGTCTGTGCCGGGAAGGTTGCTCTGGATGGAGAGAATGATCTGAAAACAGAGATGTCAGAGCTTGCGAAGCAGTGGCATCCGGTTAAAAATATGCCGCTCACTCCAAGTCAGATCACAAAGGGAAGTCATCGGCTGATTTGGTGGCGCTGCGAAAAAGGGCATGAATGGAGAGCCAGTGTCAAATCCCGGGCGGAAGGAAGTGGATGTCCAATCTGCGCAGGGCGGAAATTGCTTGTGGGAGAGAATGATCTGGTAACTGTATGCCCGGATCTGGCGACGCAGTGGCATTCCGAAAAAAATGGTACTTTAAAGCCGGAAATGGTTTTGGCAACGACGGCGCGCCGGGTTTGGTGGCGCTGTGATAAGGGGCATGAATGGCAGGCGAGAGTAAAGGATCGTATGAACGGTAACGGCTGTCCGGTATGCTGTGGCCAAAAAGCAGTCGCAGGGGTAAATGATCTGGAGAGCAGTTATCCCCTGATTGCTGTACAGTGGCATCCGATCAAAAATGGAAAAAGAATGCCCCGGGACATTACTGCTTCCAGTAATAGACGGGTCTGGTGGCAGTGCGGCCTCGGACATGAGTGGAAGGCCAGCGTGTGCACCCGCACCAGAGAGCAGACCGGATGCCCATACTGCGCGAACCGGAAAGTGCTTGCTGGCTTTAATGATCTGGCAACTCTGAATCCCCGGGCTGCCAAAGAATGGCATCCGACGTTAAACGGTTCTCTGACGCCGGAGCAGGTAACGATAGGAAGCAGAAAGAAGGTGTGGTGGATCTGTTCAGAGGGGCATGTGTGGAAAACAGCAGTTTATGCCAGAACCAGAGAAAAAAGCACTGGCTGTCCGGTCTGTGCCGGTAATGTGAGTCGAAAAAGACTTGACTTTTCCGGGCATAGTATATATCCTAATATTTAAAGAAAGTAAATAAGATTGATAACAAGGGGAGCTTATTTGATAGGCTGAGAGGAAGTTTGAGACTTCGACCCATAACCTGATTTGGATAATGCCAACGTAGGGATGCGTTAGAGATTGGCTTTAGGCCCTTTTTGTTTTCAATCGGAGACAGGGAGGGTATTTATTATGTTTGATTTTCTGGTTAATGTGGAAGGCGGACTTACCACTGCAGGATATGCAGTATGTGTGACTGTCGGAATTGCATTGTTTGCTGTGGCACTGTTTTTTGCCGGAAAGAGTTCTAAGAAAAAGAAGACAAGCACGAGGCAGCTTGTATACTGTGCAGTTGCAATTGCTCTGGCGTTTGTAACTTCTTATATGAAGGTTCTGACATTGCCGTGGGGAGGTTCGGTGACACTGTGCAGTATGCTGTTTATTGTGCTGGTGGCAAACTGGTATGGGGTACAGACAGGAATTTTGGTAGGACTTTCCTATGGACTTCTTCAATTTATTCAGGAGCCGTTTGTATTATCTTTCTTTCAGGTGTGCTGCGATTATGTGCTGGCGTTCGCAGCATTGGGAATTGCAGGTTTTTTTGCAAAGAGTAAGCATGGTTTGCTAAAAGGATATATTGCGGCAGTGTTCGCCAGAGGTGTATTTCATTCTCTTGGAGGGTATCTGTATTGGATGGATTATATGCCGGAGAGCTTCCCACAGTCGTTAAAGAGTATCTATCCGATTGCATATAACTACAGTTATCTGCTTGCAGAGGCAGTAATTACAATCATTATCATATCGGTACCTGCTGTGGCAAAAGGACTTAGAAGAGTAAAGCAGACTGCGCTGAATTAACAGCGCGGTTTTTTATTGGAAACTTTGGTTATACTATCCCTACTAAATTAAGTGGAGGGAAAAAGATGTCAAATCATTTGAGTAATGAGAAATCACCATATCTGCTTCAGCACAAGGACAATCCGGTAGATTGGTATCCCTGGTGCAGAGAAGCCTTTGAAAAATCAGCAAGAGAAGACAGGCCGATATTCTTAAGTATCGGCTATTCTACGTGTCACTGGTGTCATGTGATGGCTCATGAGTCCTTTGAAGATAGAGAGGTTGCCCAAATATTGAACCGGGAATATATCTGTATTAAAGTGGATCGGGAGGAACGGCCGGATGTTGATTCAGTGTATATGTCGGTATGTCAGGCGGTTACAGGGGCAGGGGGATGGCCTCTTACCGTTATTATGACCCCGGAGCAGAAACCGTTTTTTGTAGGGACATATTTCCCCAAATACCGTCGGTATGGACAGGCAGGGCTTATTGAGATGCTTGAGATGATAGCGGATATGTGGAAAAACAGCCGTGAGGAGCTTCTGGCTTCAGGAGAAGAAATTACGGCAGTAATTAGGCAGAACAGAATAAATAGGAATAAGGAGCCGGAAAAGGAGATTCTGCGCAAAGCTTATGAGCTGTTTCAGAGACAGTTCGATGCTGTATGGGGAGGTTTTGGATTAGCACCGAAATTCCCTGCACCACACAATCTGCTGTTTCTGATGAGATATGCAGTTTCAGAAAACGTACCGGATGCCATGAAGATGGCAGAGATCACCCTGGATGCTATGGGCAAAGGCGGTATGTATGATCAGATTGGCGGAGGCTTTTCCCGGTATTCTACGGATGACAGATGGCTGGTACCTCATTTTGAGAAAATGCTGTATGATAATGCGCTTTTGACTCTTGCATATCTGAATGCATATCAGATTACCGGAAAGAAAGAGTATGCACATATTGCAAGGTGTACGGCAGATTATATTCTGGGGGAGCTTAAAGATGAAAAAGGTGGTTTTTACTGTGGACAGGATGCGGACAGTGAGGGAGAGGAAGGGAAGTATTATGTATTTACGCCGGAAGAAATAAAGAGGGTTCTTGGAGAAAGGGATGGGGCTGAGTTCTGTGCTCTTTATGGGATAACGGAGGATGGAAATTTTGAAGGGAAAAGTATTCCTAATCGTATTGGACAAAAGCTGTCTGGCTGGAATGCAGATGATTGGCGTATTAAGAAATTATACCAATACAGGCTTACACGTACCAGGCTCCACAAAGACGATAAAATATTGCTGTCCTGGAATGGATGGGCAATAATAGCGCTTATCCGGACAGGACAGATTCTCGAAGAGGGGCGCTGTTATGAGGCGGCCTTCAGGGCACAGCATTTTATAGAAGAGTATATGACGGATCAGGACAACCGCCTGTATCTTCGATTTCGGGATGGTGAAGCAGCGCATATGGGGCAGCTTGATGATTATGCAGTCTATGTTCTTGCGCTTCTGGAATTATATTAGGGAACGCTGAAGATAAAGTATTTACAGAAGGCGATTCAATATGCGAAGCAGATGCAGACATTGTTTGAGGATAAGGAGGGAGGATATTATCTGACTTCGTCTGACGGGGAGAAGCTGATTGTCCGGCCGAAGGAAATTTATGATGGGGCGATTCCGTCGGGAAATTCTGTGGCAGGTCTGGTTCTTCTTACACTTGCTGCTTTAACTGGGGAAGAAACATGGCAGGAAGCAGCGGACAGGCAGTTTCGGTTTTTGGCAGGTGTGGCAGAAGATTATCCAGTGGGACACAGTTTTGCTATGTATGCATTTGCGGAGGCTTTTTATCCACATAAAGAGCTGCTATGTGCCATAAGAGGAGAATTACCGGAGGAATTAACAGAATATTTGAGAAAAACGCCAGGCTATGGATTAAATATTCTGGTAAAGACGTCGGATAATGAGAAGGAATTAGCAGAGTGTGCTCCTTATACGAAGGATTACCCACTTCCGGAAAGGGGAGCAGTGTATTATCTGTGTGAGAATGGCACATGCAGAACACCTGTAACGGAATTTGGTGAGTTGGGGCTTAAATTTTAGTTTTACGCCCAGAGGAAGTTTTCTTTTCCCGCGCCCAGTTCAAAATGGTACTTCACAATTCCCAAATCCATTTTTGTGTGGAAACCAATTCCAGGTTTTGCTGATACTTTGCCATCTGAGCAGGTCAGATAGAATTTCTGCTGATTCATTGCCGTAGGGGCAAGTAAGGCGGCTTTTACCCCGCTTTTGAACCATTTGGGGCTGTCAGCATTAATATTGCTGACTTTTTTTGCAGGTTTGGATTTGTGCTTCACACCCTGCGTTTTCCCATAACCGAGAGCGATAACAACAGCTAGTTTTTCACCCGAACCAACTTTAAATGCCCCTGGAATTTTGCTGTAAGTTAATGCAACCCAGCAGGTGTTCAGCCCCAGCTGTTGGGCCAGCAGAACAATTCGTTCCCCATAGTATCCACATTTCTCATCCAGATCTTTTGTGTTTCTGCCAACCAGAGCAAGATAATTGGTTACGCCGCTGAACTTGCCGTAATGCGCCATAAAGCCTTCAAATGCTCTCGGTTCATCTGTTACGAGCTGAATGTGTAAATTCCCTTCTCTATTGCAGGCCGCAATTTCTGTCCGCAGGGCAGATAAAGTCTTTTCCTCAATTGGTTTGTCGGCATATTGACGTACGCTGTGCCGATTCTGAATTGCTTCTAAGTGCTCCATTTATATATCCTCCATGAATTTGATATTGATAGTTTTGTAAACTTTCCAAATTATTATATCAGATACTGCCTAAAAAAGATACCAGTTGATGCTGGCGTGAAATCATACTATAATCATAAGGATAGTTTTGGACTACATGGAGATATTTCATAAAGCTTTACATAGGAGAGATCTTAAAATGGGAAAGGAAGAGATATTGATCCGCGCTGCGACAACGTATGATGCGGAGAAAATTTTAGAAATTTATGCACCATATGTGAGGAAAACGGCGATTACATTTGAATATGATGTGCCGGAGCCTGAAGATTTTCGGGATAGAATGCGAGATATTCTGAAGAAATATCCATATATTGTTGCGGAAAGAAATGGGGAAATTCTTGGCTTTGCGTATACCAGTACATTTAAAGGAAGAGCTGCTTATGATTGGGCGGCAGAAACGTCAATTTATGTAAAAGAAAGTAAAAGGAAAACTGGGATTGGCAAAAGACTTTACAATGTATTGGAGGGTATTTCAAAAACCCAGAATATCCTCAATCTGAACGCATGCATCGCCTATCCGGAAACGGAAGATGAGTATCTGACGAAAAACAGCGTACACTTTCATGAACACTTGGGATATCAGGAGGTTGGGGTATTTCACAAATGCGGCTATAAATTTGGCATTTGGTACAATATGATGTGGATGGAGAAACTGATCGGAGAGCACAGCGATAATCCGCATGCCGTTATTCCTTTTCCAGAATTGGAGGCAGAAACACTGCGCAGATTGGGAATGAGTGCGTTATGATTTTTCTTTATTATAATCTGTTATGTTACAAAGGATTATGATAGGATAAAGGAGAGATGTAGGAAATATATTTTGTAATCAGGGAGCTGTGATGTGAGTATGAAAATTACAAATGAGGAAGTAAGTACAAAAGAAATATTTGAGACAAAACCGGTTCCTTCGGCATTGGCAAAAATGGCGGTTCCTACCATTGTGAGTCAGTTAATTACATTGATCTATAATATTGCGGACACATGGTTTATTGGACAGACCAATAATCCCTATATGGTGGCGGCGTCCTCCCTGGTATTGACGATTTTTTTGATGATAACAGCGATCGCCAATCTGTTTGGCGTGGGCGGAGGAAGCCTGGTTGTAAGATTGCTTGGAAGCAAAGATGAGGAGGAGGCCCAAAAGGTTGCTTCCCTTAGTCTTGTAATGGCGGCGGGGAGTGCATTGGCATTTTCAATATTGTGTTTCATCTTTATGAACCCATTACTCCGTATGCTTGGAGCAAGCGATAATACCATTGGCTATGCGAGACAATATCTGATTTTTGTAGTTGTGATCGGCGGTCTGCCGACAGTGCTTGCAAATACAATGAGTGCAATGGTACGAAATATCGGCTATTCCAGAGAGGCCGGATTCGGACTGGGAATGGGCGGAGTATTGAACGTAGTTCTTGATCCGGTTTTTATGTTTGTCATTTTTCCCGATGGCTATCAGGTGGCGGGCGCAGCCGTTGCGACGATGCTGTCCAATGTAATCACACTGGGGTATTTTGTCCTGGTCTACCGGAGGCTAAAAGGGAAGACCGTGCTTTTGCTGCCGCGAAGTATTGAAAGAATCCGCCGGGAGTCTTTGGGTTCTTTATTTTCCGTAGGCATTCCGGCGGCAATGAGCCTGCTGCTTTTTGATCTGACTAATATTGTGATCAACAGGCTTATGGCAGGTCATGGAGATATTGAGCTTGCGGCAATAGGAATCGTGCTGAAGGTGGAGCGTCTTCCGCTGAATATTGGCATTGGAATCTGTCTGGGAATGACGCCTTTGGTTGCATATAATTATGCATCTCAGAACCATAAAAGAATGAAAGAGTTTTTTGCGGCCGCACGCCGTGCCGGCCTGATAGTTTCTGTTCTCTGTGTAATTTTTTACCGGGTATTTGCACCCTATATTATGCAGGCGTTTATTTCTGATGCGGATACGGTGAGATACGGAACAGAATTTTTGCAGTCACGCTGTTTCGCAACGCCATTTATGTTTTTGAGCTTTCACATGGTGCACTTTATGCAGGCGGTTGACAGAGGGAAAATATCTTTTGAGTTGGCGGTCATCAGGCAGATATGTCTGAATATTCCCATTTTATTCCTGATGAATGCTTTATTTGGGGTGGGAGGAATTGTATGGACGCAGTTGATAGCAGATGCTGTCAATGTGATAATTTCTTATGTTATTTATGGATTCAAAATAACAGAGATAACGAGTGGATTAAAATAAATAATATGGAGGCAAAACGATGAACAGGCAAAGGAGGATTTTAAGATGGCAGTTTCAAACATTAAGGTAACTTTTTCCAGTAATATTCAGAAGGTTTGGGAGACGGTGACATCACTTGAAGAGTATTCCTGGCGAAGTGATCTGAGTAGGATCGAGATCAGAGACGAGAATCAGTTTGTCGAATATACAAAAGAAGGATATGCTACGTCTTTTACGATCACGGCAACAGAGCCATGCAGACGCTGGGAGTTTGATATGGAAAATGAAAATATGAAGGGTCACTGGACGGGTATTTTCACAGAAATGGACGGGAAAACAGAAGTAGATTTTACCGAGGAGGTTACCGCAAAGAAGGTAATGATGAAGCCTTTTGTTAAAGCATATCTAAAGAAACAGCAGGCAGCGTATGTTCGTGATCTGACAAAGGCATTGGAGGGCTGATTTTTTAATAAATGAAGGAGCTTAGAAATGAAGTTTTATGAGATGATATTCAGCCCTACAGGCGGCACAAAAAGGGTGGCAGATATACTGGCGAAGGGATGGCAGAAAGAATTTGTGCCTGTTGATCTGACAGATTGCGGAAAGGATTATTCAGGTTATACATTTGCTGAGGACGACGTCTGTCTTGTGGCAGTTCCCTCTTACGGCGGCAGAGTGCCGGAGCCGGCCGTTTTACGGTTAAAGGAGTTGAAGGGGAACGGGGCAAGAGCGATTTTAGTGGTTGTGTATGGCAACCGGGCTTATGAGGATACGATGCTGGAATTATATGATGCGGTTACGGAGGCCGGATTTGTGCCCGCGGCAGGAGTAGCCGCAATTGCGGAGCATTCGATTATGCGGCAGTTTGCGTCCGGAAGACCGGATGCCGGGGATGAGCAAGTACTTACTGGATATGCGGGAATACTTCGCGAAAAAGTAGAGGAAGGAAAGATCCTTCAACGGGCAGATGTACCGGGGAATGAACCTTATCGGGAATTTGGCGGCGCCATGAAGCCGGTGGGAAATAAATCCTGTACAGGGTGTGGAATCTGTGTAAAATCCTGTCCGGTGGGAGCAATTCCAAAGGATATGCCCAGAAAAACAGATGCAGAGAAATGTATTTCCTGCATGCGCTGTGTAGCGGTCTGTCCAGGTAAGGCACGAAAAGTAAGCAGAGTGCTCCTTTTTGCAGCAGGTAAGAAATTAAAGAAAGCATGTGGGGAAAGAAAGGAAAATGAATTATTCGTAGATTGAATGGAATAATGAATATAAAAGTTTGTAAACGAATCGAAAGTGGTTGAACAAGTATTGAAAAAAATATATAATATTTTTAAGTTATAAGAATATAGAAAAGGCAGGTGAATGGAATGGACGGCTGTGATAATTATGGGCGAAGTAGATGTACAGAACGGGAATTGTGCAAAGATACGGAGCGCGGAAGAACTCATCCGTCGATTCCATTTTGATTTTTTCTTTTATCTTTTCTTTCACATTTCTCATTCTGTCAGTCGAATCAGACTTCTATTTTCAACAGTCATGTTTTGAAGTACAGGGGTTTCTGTGTGAAATTATGTTTCACATTTCTTTTTCGTGTACAATTTTATAGCTTTCATAGAAAAAGGGAAACTTCCGGAAGCTAAGATGGGACAAGGAGGTAGGAAAAGTGGAGAAAAAGGTATTAAATACGGCGGCAGGAACAGACAGCAGAGGGGTAGCTTCAAAGCCGGATTATGAAAGAGAAATTATAAATATTATCAGAAGTAATGCTTCTCCGAGGGTTATGAGAGAACGTTTGGAGGATTATCACGAGAATGATATTGCCAATGTTCTGCCGGAGCTGAGTGTCGGAGAACGAAAGAAACTGTATCGCATCTTAGATGTAGAAATGCTTTCGGGAGTGCTGGAGTATCCAGAGGAGGAGGAAGTCAGGACATATCTGGATGAGATGGATTTAAAAAAGGCTTCAGTTACCATGGCTCATATGGAGACCGATGCTGCAGTTGAGGTCCTCCGTGAAATGGATAGGACAAAGAAGTCTCTGCTGATTGAACTGATGGATGAGGACGTCAGAAGGAATCTTTCTTTAATTGCTTCTTTTGATGAGGATGAAATCGGAAGCAGGATGACGACCAATTATATTGTGATCCGGGAAAATATCTCCGTGAAACAGGCCATGACCGAGCTGATCGATCAGGCGCCAAAGAACGATAATATCTATACATTATTTGTTGTAGATGAAATGGGAGCATTTTACGGTGCGATTGATTTAAAGGAGCTGATTATTGCAAGAAAGGATACCGACCTGGACAGTCTGATCATGCCTTCCTATCCATATGTATATGGGCATGAAACGATTGACGATTGTATTGAAAAACTGAAAAGCTATTCGGAAAATTCGATTCCTGTTTTGGACAATAATAATAACCTGCTTGGTGTAATCACATCCCAGAATATCATTCAGGTAGTAGATGACGAGATGGGAGAGGATTATGCGAAGTTAGCAGGTTTGACTGCCGAGGAAGATTTGAAGGAACCCTTGAAGGAAAGCATGAGAAAACGTCTGCCCTGGCTGTGTGTGCTGCTGATTCTGGGGCTGTTAGTATCCTCTGTGGTAGGAGCGTTTGAAAAAGTAGTGTCCCAGCTGACATTGATTATGTGTTTTCAATCTTTGATTCTTGATATGGCAGGAAATGTAGGAACCCAGTCTCTGGCGGTTACCATCCGGGTGTTAATGGATGAATCCATGACCGCCGGTCAAAAGCTTGGACTGGTGGCCAAGGAGATGAGGGTGGGATTCTTCAACGGCTTGATACTTGGCGCCATGTCGTTTGTCTTCATTGGAATCTATATCTGTGTATGGAAAGGGAAAGGAATCCTGTTTTCCTATGCGGTATCAGGGTGCATCGGGCTGTCGCTTTTACTGGCAATGCTGGCGTCCAGTGCGGTGGGGACGCTGATTCCGCTGTTTTTCAAAAAAATCAATATTGACCCGGCAGTTGCGTCCGGTCCGCTGATCACAACGGTAAATGATCTGGTGGCAGTGGTATCTTACTATGGCCTGAGCTGGATCCTGCTTCTTAGAGTTATGCACCTGGCAGGATAGTGGTCCTGTTTTTATGGTATGCTCTTGACAAAGGAACAATTTTAAGATAATATGAAACGGTGTTATGAAACACTGTTATTGATAGGAGGATGCTTCATGGCAAAACAGATTGAAGGAGTATATGAACGTATTTTGGAATGTGCGAAGAAGGAATTTATGGAGAAGGGATATATGGACGCTTCTCTTCGTATCATTGCCGCTAATGCAAATACAAGTACAAATTCCATCTATGTACGGTTTGGAGACAAGGAGGGTCTTTTTGAGGCTATCGTGAAGCCGGTGGCGGATGGCTTAATGGAGCTGTTTGGCGATATTCAGGAAACCTTTCACGGATTCGACGCAGAGGTACAGAAGGAGCAGATGAATGAGTACAGTTTCCGGGAGATGGAGAAGTTTTTGGATTATATCTACGCATATTTCGATGAATTTCGCCTTTTGCTGGATGCTTCTTACGGAACAAAATTCCAGAATTTTGTAGATGAGCTTGCCCGGATTGAGGTAGAGTATACTTACAAATATCTGGAAGCGATCGGATGCTCCGAAATCAAAGATGGTTCGATTACTGAAGAAATTCTGCATCTTGTGATGACGGCATACTTTGAGGGCGTCTTTGAGGTGGTGCGCCATGGGATGGACCGTCAGACGGCAGGAAAGTATATTAGTCTTCTGGAGCATTATCATGCGGCAGGCTTTGATGCAATCTTTGCTATGGAGATGCAGGAGCCTGGCAGATGATCCCAATATATCAAATAGCAGTGAGCGTATTCGGCTGTAGTTTTCAGGTTCTGAAAAAGCAGCCGAAAAAATAATGGAATGGTTAGCCATAGCTAACTTGCAAGGAGGGATTTTATGCAGCAAAAAAGTCCAATGCTTCGATTGTGGGAGCTTGGAGAAAATGAACATGGCGGACTGGTTCGGGCGATGATTTCAGCGGCTGTCGGCGTATTGGGAGGTATGATCCCGTATTATGCGGCGGCACAGATGATTATTGCGCTGCTTGAGAGTAACCGGGAATGGTCAGCATATCTTATGTGGTGCGGGGTGGCGGCGGCAGGATATATCCTTCGCAGCTGTCTGTATGCGGCTGCCCTTTCCATGTCTCATAAGGCAACCTTTTCCATCCTGAAGGAAGTCCGGGAACGGGTACTGGATAAACTTCCGAAAATGCCGCTGGGGACGATCATGGATACCTCCAGCGGGAAAATGAAGCAGATTATTGTGGATCAGATTGAAAGTATGGAGACGCCTCTTGCGCATTTGCTGCCGGAAATGACATCCAATATTTTAGCTCCGGTCTGCATTCTGATCTATCTGTTTATTCTGGATTGGCGGATGGCGCTTTTGTCACTGGTTTCCATTCCGGTGGGAATGCTGTTTATGATGGCTGTGATGAAGGATTATGGTGTGAAATATGAAGGCTCTGTCAAGACGACGCAGGCTATGAATTCTGCAATCGTAGAGTATATCGGAGGAATAGAGGTGATTAAGGCCTATAATCAGGGAAAAAATTCCTATGCAAAGTTCTCGGACAGAGTGATTGCCAACGCTTCTTATTTCTATCACTGGATGAAAAGCTGTCAATTTCCAACCTCCATTTCCAAGGCGATCTTCCCGACCACACTGATTACGGTTCTGCCGGTGGGATGGCTGATGTATCATTCCGGCAGTCTCAGCGCGGGAACCTTTATTACTACGGTGATTTTGTCGCTGGGAATTACCGGCCCTCTTATGGCCGCCATGAATTTTGTGGACAGTCTGGCGCGGGTAGGAACCATTGTTGGTTCGGTAGATGAGATCCTGGAAGGCGAAGAGCAGTATCATGGAAACGAAAGAGTGAAATTTGGAGGGATGGATATTGCCCTGGAAGGGGTTTCCTTTGGGTATCACAAAGACAAGGAAATCCTGCACGGTATAGATCTAAAGATTCCTGCCGGTACGATGACGGCGCTTGTCGGCCCGTCCGGAAGCGGGAAATCCACGATCGCCAAGCTGATCGCAGGCTTCTGGGATGTGACAGAAGGACGGATCACCATGGGCGGGTATGACTTGCGGGAGATTCCGCTGGAGCAGTTATACGACCAGGTGGCATTCGTATCCCAGGACAATTATCTGTTTGACGAATCGATTCGGGATAATATCCGGATGGGGCGGATCTCCGCCACGGATGCAGAAGTGGAGGCTGCTGCAAAAGCGGCCGGCTGTGATGAATTTATCCGGGGACTGGAAGATGGATATGATACGAAGGTCGGAGCAGGAGGCGCGCATCTGTCCGGCGGAGAACGGCAGAGAATTTCGATTGCACGGGCAATGCTGAAGGATGCGCCCATCGTTATGCTGGATGAGGCAACTGCCTATATAGACCCGGAGAATGAAGCGCAGATCCAGAAAGCGGTAGCCCGGCTGATTCGGGGAAAAACGGTTCTGGTCATTGCCCACCGGCTTTCTACAATTACAGATGCCGACCAGATCGTGCTGGTAGCGGATGGAAAAGTGGAAGCGGTTGGAACCCATGAAGGGCTTCTGGGAAGCAGTCCGCTGTATCGGGCGATGTGGAATGCGCATATCGGAGCAAAGGACGGTGATACATTATGCTAGATGCATTGAAGAAAATATGGCAGTTTGCCGGTGAAGAGCAGAGAAACATCAACAAATCCATTGCAGTAAGTTTCTTATATGCTGTTTTTCATATGTTCCAGATCAGTGCAATTTATTTTGTGATCCTGGCGTTGACAAGTCAGGATGGGACTAATCGTGCGGCATGGATCGCCCTGGGATTTTTAGTTGCCAGCATTCTCGGCAGGGCGGTCGCCAATTATTTTTCCCAGCTTCAGCAGACCCATGCGGGGTATTTTATGGCTGCAAATAAGCGGGTAGAAATTGGAAATAAGCTGAAAAGTGTGCCGATGGGATACTTTAACGATCATAATCTGGGAGAGATTACCGGCGTAGCCACTACAGTTCTGGATGAGGTGGAAAATACGGCGCCGATGGTGTTAGTAGGGATGCTGGGCGGATTTATCAACGCGGTTGTTTTTACGATTATGGTACTGATTTTTGACTGGCGCATCGGATTGATTGTAATTGCCGGTACGATTCTGTACCTGATGATTACCTCGGCCATGGAGAAAAAGTCGGCGGCGCTTGCGCCAAGACGCCAGAAGTCGGCAACCCGAATGGTAGCCGCCGTGCTGGAACAGGTTCAGGGGATGAGTGTAATCAAATCCTTTAATCTTACCGGAAAGGGCGATCAGAAGGTTCGTGATGCACTGGAAGAAAACCGGAAAAGTAATCTGGCTGTGGAGCAGCTCTTCACACCTTACAATATTGCCCAGGGTCTGACGCTGCACCTTTTTAGTATCATCATGATCCTGACCTCCATTGCCTTTTATCTTCAGGGGACAATGAGGCTGGAAAATACGTTAATGACAATTGTTATTTCATTTCTCATATTTGCGCAGATTGAATCTGCCGGAAGCAGTATGGCAATTCTCCGTATTGTGGACAGCGCGATTGAGCGGGCAAATCAGACGGATGCGATTCCTCAGATGGATGAAGGCGGCAGAGAAGTAAGACCCCGGAAGCATGACATTGTTTTTGAAAATGTACGGTTTTCCTATGGCAGAAAGGAAATTTTGCATGGAATTTCCGCAAATCTGCCTGACAGAACGACGACGGCAGTCATCGGGCCGAGCGGTTCCGGAAAAACGACGCTTTGCAATCTGATTGCCCGTTTCTGGGATGTAGACAGCGGAAGTGTTAAAATCGGCGGAACAGATGTGAAGGAATACACGCTGGAGTCTCTGACGGATCAGATTAGTATGGTGTTCCAGAATGTGTATCTTTTTGCAGATACCATTGAGAATAATATTAAGTTTGGAAGACCGGACGCCACCCATGAGGAGGTTGTGGCTGCCGCAAAGAAGGCCTGCTGTGATGATTTTATCGAAGCGCTCCCGGAAGGATATCATACGGTGATCGGCGAGGGCGGAGCTTCTCTTTCCGGCGGAGAGAAGCAGAGGATCAGTATTGCAAGGGCGATGCTGAAGGACGCGCCGATCGTCATTCTTGACGAGGCTACGGCAAACGTGGATCCGGAAAATGAGGACCGTCTGCAGAAAGCAATCGAAGAATTGACCAGGAATAAGACGATCATCATGATCGCCCACCGTCTGAAAACCGTGCGGAATGCAGACCAGATCCTGGTAGTGGATGAGGGACGGATCGTGCAGAGGGGAACCCATCAGGAGCTGATCAGAGAAGAAGGTATCTATTCCAGATTTATAAGGAACCGTAAGGAAGCGATTGGCTGGAAGCTTTCAGAACCATAAAAAGGATATGCCGCCCTGGAGATACAGGACGGCACATTTTCTATGCATCAGGATGGGAGGGCGCCGGTGACGCGTCTTCTGCATCTGGTATTAAACTGCCGTTTTCTGACGCTGGTTCCATCCGCGGCTGTTTTGGCGGGTTGTGATGAAGTTTTTGTAAATTCCTTCGGTCTTTATCAGCTCATCGTGGGTTCCCCGCTGCCTGATCTGTCCGTCGGCAATAACCAGAATCTGGTCCGCATGGCGGATCGTATTCAGTCTGTGGGCGATAACGAGCAGAGTCTTGCCCTGGCAGAGTTCGCCGATGGCTTCCTGAATATAGCTTTCATTATCTGCGTCTACGCTGGCAGTTGCTTCATCCAGAATAATGATCGGTGCATTCTTTAAAATGCAGCGGGCAATGGAAATACGTTGCTTCTCACCGCCGGAAAGAGTCTCGCCGCCTTCGCCGATTATTGTATCGAAGCCCTCGGGCAGATCCATAATAAAATCATAGCATCGGGCTTTTTTGGCCGCTTCTATCACTTCATCTCTGCCTGCATCCGGACGTCCCATACTGATATTATTGTAGATGGTATCCTGGAACAGATATACCCGCTGGAATACCATGCTGATGTGATCCATCAGTTCAGACAGCGGAATATCACGGATGTCCCTGCCGCGTACCAGTATCTGGCCGGATTTTACATCCCAGAATCTTGCAAGGAGACTCGCGATGGTAGATTTGCCGCCGCCGGAGGGCCCTGCCAGGGCAAGCATCTGATTGGCTTTCAACGAGAAGGAAATATTATGCAAAACCTCCTTATCGCCGTAGGCAAAGCCAACCTGCCGGAATTCTACTTCCGGCAACGTACCGGCTTCCGGAAGGGTATCCTTCCCGGAGTCGGAAAGCTCGGTTTCTTTGAATACTTCTTCGATCCGGTCCAGACAACTGTTCATGACAGTCAGACGCGTACTTTGACTATACAGCGCTTTCAAAGGTCCGAACAAATCGAATACAAAGAGCATGACTCCTGTCAGGTAGGGAACGCTCAGTGCAGATTTGTCAGTCAGGAACAGGGATAATGCAATAATTACTGCGGAGCCAAGTCCGTAAATGAGATTCAGCCTCCGCTGCCAGGGGGCATGATTCTCTTCAAAAGCCAGGCTGACGCGACAGCTTTCCCGGAAATTATCGGACAGCTCTTTGGATTTTTCGCCCAGCAGGTTATAGGTTTTTGTAATGCCAATACCTTCAATGTAATCCAGCACGGCTTCCGTGAGGTTTTCGCTCTGTGCCATACGAAGATCAGAGTCTTTCATACTTTCCTGCTTCATTCCACGGGCTGTAAGAAGAACGGCCAGTGATACAAGGACTGCAGCAAATCCCAGCCACAGATTGAGAATGAACAGAAATACCAGCATGATCGCCTGAGCGAAGAGATAGCTCATCATATCGGCAATGACGGTCATACAGTTTTCTTCAATAAATACCATGTCTGTGGAGAGCACGGAACTGATTTTTCCAATGTTTCCCTCCGTAAAATATCCCATTGGCATTTTTCGGAGGTGTTTTCCAAGCTCCATTCGCTTATCTGCAAATACCATAAACCCGGCGGCAGATTGTAACCGGTCGGAGATATTCTGGAATACTACCTGCAGCAATACGCAGGCGACCATCGCCGCTCCGGTCAGGAGGCAGAGCCTTCCGTCAGCAGTTCCCTCATAAAAGGCGGCAAGGACAAAGAAAGCAAGTCCGATCGGAGCCTTTGACAGGAGGGATTTTAAGAAGGAGAATACAAAGGCCAGTTGAATGCGGCCTTTATATGGTCCGGAAACCGTCAGAATTCGTTTCATAAGTGCGATCATGATTCAGTCACTCCTTTCTCTAAAGACACGCCCCATCTGGCGCTGCCCTCAGCAGCCTGCCACAGCTTCCGGTATGTCTGGCAGCGGGACAGAAGTGTTTCGTGGGTTCCGGCGTCTGCCAGATTTCCATTTTCCAGGACACAGATCTGATCCGCATTTACAATAGAATGCAGACGATGGGCAATGACGATCACGGTTTTGCCATGGATCATCTCGGCGATGGCTTCATTCATTTTTTCCTCGTTTTCAGGATCCATGAAGGCCGTCGCTTCATCCAGCACTACGATCGGTGCATTTTTCAAAATGGCGCGTGCAAGAGAAATCCGCTGCCGTTCACCTCCGGAGAGCTGCTTCCCGCCATCCCCGGCCATGGTATGTATTCCGTGGTCGAGACGAGCGAGAAATTCATTGCATTGTGCTTTCTTTGCTGCTTCCAGAACCTCTTCGTCCGAGGCCTCCGGTTTTCCCAGACGAATATTTTCCAGAAGGCTCATGTTGAACAAAAACTGTTCCTGAGATACGTAAGAGATCTCGTTGTTGAGAGCTTCCAGGCTCATCTGTTGAAGCCTTTGGCCGCCGATTTTTATTGCCCCTTCCGACACATCGTAGAAATGAACCAGAAGCTTTGCCAGTGTGGATTTGCCGCTGCCGGATTCTCCAACCAGAGCAGTAAGGCTTCCTTCCGGAATTTGCATGGATATGCCGTGGAGCACTTCATCCTCCTTGTAAGAAAAATGGACATTTTCAAAGGAAATACTGTGGTCTGTCCCGGTAAAGGAATCAGCTGACTGTATCAGCGGGGGCGCACTGAGCATTTGCTCTAAGGTGTCTATTTTATAATTAATCTGCGGCAGCGTAGACATGAAGCCTAATGAACGCAGCAGCGGCGCGCCGATTCCAAAGGACATACACAGTACCAGTACCAAATCGGGCAAGGTGGAATATCCCTTCAGGACAAACCACGCGCCCAGGGGGAGGGTAAAGAGCGACACACATGGAAGGATACTGTTATACAGAGCCATCCAGGGCCAGCATACCTTATACCAGGCCAGTGTAAAATCCCGATAGTTCCTGACGTCGCCTTCAAACCGGTGATAGGATTCTCCGTCCCGGTTAAATACTTTCACAACCTCCATCCCGTTGATATATTCCACAATAGTGTTGTTCATTTTCTGTGCGGAGGCATAGTAGTCTCCCATTTTACTCATACCGCTCTGATACATTGCCATCATGGCAACAATGCCGAGAGGAAGAGAACACAGAGAAAGAAGCGCCAGCTTCCAATCGGCGAAGAACATGGCGACAAAGACGAATACCGGTACTGCCAGATTGGCAATGCCCTCAGGCAATGCATGGGCCAGCAGCAGTTCGATCGATTCGATGTCGTCGATGAACAGTTTTTTCAAAGAGCCGATTCCTTTTTCCTGTATGGTTCCCAAAGGCTGCTGCTCCAATTTTCCCTGCAGGGAAATTCGGAGATTTTTGAGGGTGTGATAGGCCGACTCATGGGAAAGAGACAGGCCCTTTACATAGAAAACCGCATAAAGAATCAGGCAAACAGCAATTAAAACAATCCTCCACAGCGCATCTTCTGCGGACAAATTTCCGTGAGTAAGCAGCGGGGTGATCAATTGGTAAACAAACAGATAGGGAAGGACGCTCATGGCAACGCCAAGAAGCATAACGGCGACAGCCTGGTAAGTGACCTTGCGGTATTCCCCTGCATACTCTAATACCTTTTTAAACAAATGAATTCCTCCTTTTCTGGTTAGACAATACTAACCGCGAGCGAAAATAGATGTCCCTCGGGGAAGGGACATTAAGGAGCCGTAAAACCAAGCACACGATACCAGTTAAACAAATCGCAGACCAGCTTACAGTGTTCTTCAATTTGTTCCCAGGTAAAATCATGGATAAACGGTTCATAAATGGTGGCCCAGAAGGCGGACAACAGAATATGAAGCTCTTCTTTGGAAATATCTTTGAGCGTCAGCTCCCGGCGCCGGGCTTCCAGATAGTAATCATAGGTGGCCTGCGTCATGGACTCTACCCAGTCGTGCTGAAAATTTGAGTAGGAAGTTCCTTCCGCGCATTTGAGCAGCAATACAAAGCCGTCGTGCCGTTCATAGAGATACTGGAACCACCACATCATATAGTCCTCGTCCATATCCCAGGCCGTGATCAGGGCTTCATCGGAAAGCTGACTCAATTCGGCGGAGACTTTTTCGTCCTTTACGGCATTCAGGTCTGCTACCGTATCTGCCACAACCGCGCAAAATAGATCGTTCTTTCCCCGGTAACGCTTATACAGAGCGCCGGTCGTCACCTGCGCCTGATCGCAAATTGTCTTGAGCGAAGCTTTTTCAAATCCGCGGGTCAGAAATTCCTGTCTGGCGCTTTCTAAAATCCTCGGATCGATCGAACGGTCTGCTTTTGCCATAGAAACACCTCCTAATAATTTGATTATCGATAATTCGATTATCAGTTTAACAGAAAGAACAGAGAGAGTCAATATGGAAGATTGAAAAATTATATTTGCTATTGACATTCGTAGCATTGAGATATAAAATAACCTTGTTATCGGATAACTATGTTATTTTTAAAAAGGAGAAATTATGAGACCGGTGAATGAAAAACTGGCTTCCGATCTTCTGGAAGCAGGAAAACAGGCCTTTCTGGAATTTGGATTCCAGGGAGCTTCTCTGCGTAATATCGCGGCCTCTCTCGGTGTGACGACCGGTTCCATCTACCGGTATTACAGTGATAAAGAGTCATTGTTTGAGGCTCTGGTGGAGAAGCCGGCCAGAGAACTGGAAGAGCGGTATCGCGAAATTCAACAGGAATTTGCACGTCTTCCGGTGGAAAGCCAGCTGGAAGGGCTGCCTGAGGTGTCAGATGACGGACAGATGTGGATGATGGAGCATATCTATGATCATTTTGATGCTTTTAAATTGATTGTCTGCTGTGGGGCCGGAACAAAGTATGAGCATTTTATTGATACCCTGGTTGAGATTGAATGCAATGCCAGCAGAAATCTGATTGAGAACATGACGGAGGCAGGATATGAACTGAAGCCAATTGATGATGAACTGATCCATATTGTGGCCAGCGCTCTTTTTAACGGGATGTTTGAGACCATCCGGCATGATATGTCCAGGGAGAAAGCATTTGCACATATGGATGGGCTGAAGGAGTTTTATTCTGCCGGCTGGTTTAAGATTTTGGGGATCTCATGACAGGGAGTTCCTCATATCTTTTGCCCGGAGGTTAGCTGTTTCTAACCAAAGTTTTCTAAAAAAAGGAGATGATATATTTATGAAGGAAAGTAAGACAAAATCACCGTTTGCAAAACTGTGGGACTGGGCGGAGGCATATCACGGAGGATTTTATGGCTCGGTTCTTCTGGCGGTACTCGGCGTGGCGTGCAATATGCTTGCGTATTTTGGGGTCGCCGCTATGATTCGGATTCTGCTCTTGGGAGGAGGCTTTGAGGAATGCGTTTTCTGGTGTGGCGTCATGCTTGCAGGGTACATAGGAAAATCCCTGTTTTCGACCTGGTCAACTGCTATGTCCCACACGGCTACTTATCATACCTTGCGCAAGCTGCGGGAAAGTCTGCTTGCAAAGCTATCCCGAATGCCGATGGGAACGATTCTGGACACACCTTCCGGTCAGTTAAAAACGACAATTGTAGACCGGGTAGAGGGGATGGAGCCGACCCTTGCCCATCTGATACCGGAGATGACTTCCAATGTTCTGGTGCCGATAGCCATTGCGGTCTATATTTTTGTGCTGGACTGGAGGATGGGACTGGCAAGTCTTATTACTACGGTTGTTGGGCTGATCGTAGCGTCTCAGAGCGGAAAAACCTATGCCGTACGCTGGAAAGGGGCTGTGGAGACGGGACGCCGTATGGCGAATGCGATCGTAGAATATGTGGGAGGAATACAGGTAGTAAAGGCGTTTAGCCAGAGTGCAGGTTCTTATAAGAAATATTCAGGAGCTGTGGAAGATAATGCCCAGTATTACGTGGACTGGATGGCAGATAATCAGAAATATATGGCTACGATGCAGACCGTTACCCCGGCTGTCTTACTGCCGGTTCTTCCCACCGGGCTTATGCTCTGGACAGCAGGAAGCCTGAGCGCGGCTCATTTCCTTACGATCGTAGTTCTTTCGCTGGGACTTACCGGACCGCTGCTTGCGGCCATGTCCTTTGTAGATGAGCTTGCCGTAGTTGGCACTAATGTGGGGGAAATTTCCGGTATTCTGGATGCGCCGGAGCTTGTGCGGCCCAAAAACGATGCGGTGTTTAAGGGAAATAGAATACAATTGAAGCAGGTTACGTTCTCCTATGGGCCGGAAAACGAAGAGATTCTTCACGGAATTGACCTGGATATAGAGCCGGGAGAGGTGACGGCCTTAGTAGGGCCTTCCGGCTCCGGAAAGTCTACGATAGCCAGATTGATTGCAGGGTTCTGGGATGTAACAGGCGGCGCGATCACACTGGGAGACTGCGATTTAAGGGAAATTCCTTTCGACCAGCTGAACCGTAAGATCGCATATGTATCTCAGGATAATTATCTGTTCGACCGGACTGTGCGGGAGAATATCCGTATGGGACGGCTTTCGGCAACGGATGAAGAGGTGGAGGAAGTTGCCAGAGCAGCAGGCTGTGACGCGTTTATCCGCGGTCTGGATGATGGATATGATACCATTTGCGGCGAAGGCGGGGGACATCTTTCCGGAGGGGAAAAACAACGCCTGTCGATTGCCCGGGCAATGCTGAAGGATGCGCCGGTAGTCATTCTGGACGAGGCGACGGCAAGCATCGATCCGGAAAATGAGGCGATGATCCAGCGCTCGATTTCCGCCCTGACAAAGGGAAAGACGTTAATTGTCATTGCACATCGTCTGTCCACAGTTTCGGAAGCGGATAAGATTGTGGTGGTAGAGCATGGACGGATCGCCGGGCAGGGTACACAGAAAGAGCTGCTTGAGAATTGTCCGCTGTATCGGCAGATGTGGCAGGCATATCTGGGTACTCAGGATCATATTTGAGAGGAGGAAGCGCAATGTTTGGAATTTTGAAAAAAATCTATGCTTTTGCAGGCAGCAGGAGAAGACTGCTGGTAAAATCCATGTTGATAGCATTTCTGGGAGCGGTCTTTTCCGCATTTCAGTTTGGGGCCCTGATGCTGACGCTGGATATGGTTGTTTCGGGCGTGGAGGGCAATGTCTGGCTGGTTGTCGGGATTATGCTGTTGTCCATAATCGGAAAGGCGATCTGCTCCTATCACTCTACGAATATGGAAACAGAGACCGGATATTTTATGGTAGCGGAAAAGCGCGTGCACATTGGCGACCGTCTCCGGTATATTCCTATGGGATATTTTAATGAGAACAGTCTTGGAAATATTACTGCCGTAGTAACCACAACTCTGGGAGATGTGGAAAATAACGCAGCCAGATGTCTGGTTATGGTGATCGGAGGCTTCCTGAATACCCTCGCATTATGCCTGGCTCTGACGATTACCGATTGGCGGTTCGGCCTGCTTGCGATTGCAGGAATTTTGTGTTATCTGTTTGTTACGGAGATGGCCCAGCGGGGGATGGCAAGAACCGGCCCGGAAAGGCAGCACGCCCAGGAGGAACTGGTGCAGGCCGTTTTAGAGTATATTCAGGGAATGGGTGTTGTGAAGTCCTATGGGCTGGAAAAGGATAACCATCAGACCGTAAGAAAAACGGTGGATGCAAGCTGCGAACGGGCGCTGGCCCTGGAGCACTCCGTTGTTCCCTGGTCGGCAGCAAGGCAATTGACAGTTCGGGTGTTCAGCGTACTGATCGCCCTTTGCGGGCTGATCTTTTTTTCGGCGGGTACATTGCCTCTTTCCCGTTGCCTTCTGATGCTGATCGTGTCCTTTCTGCTGTATCAGGAGCTGGAAAGTGCAGGAAATATGTCGGATAATCTGCAGATGCTGGGGGCTTCTATTGACAAGGCCAATTCCATTGATGATACGCCGGTCATGGATATTGAGGGGCAGGAAATCGCTCCGGCACATAAGGATATCCGGTTTGAGGACGTTACCTTTTCCTATGGCGGGCGTAAGGTGTTGGACGGCGTCAGCTTTACGATCCCGGAGAAGACAACCACGGCTGTCGTAGGACCGTCCGGAGGCGGAAAAACAACGCTGTGCAACCTGATTGCCCGATTCTGGGATGTAGATGGCGGACGTATTACGGTTGGAGGCCATGACGTGAAGGAATACAAGCTGGACAGTTTGATGAAGAATATTTCTATGGTATTTCAAAATGTGTATTTGTTTAACGATACGATTGAGAACAATATAAAATTCGGTAAGCCGGAAGCAACCCATGACCAGGTTGTAGAGGCCGCAAGACGGGCCTGCTGTGATGAATTTATTCAGGCATTGCCGGATGGATATGATACAATGTTGGGAGAGGGCGGCGGAACGCTGTCCGGCGGAGAGAAACAGAGAATTTCCATTGCCCGGGCAATTCTAAAGGATGCGCCGGTAATTATTCTGGACGAGGCAACCGCCAGCGTGGATCCGGAAAATGAGGCGGAGCTTCAGGCGGCCATCGATGCGCTGACGCATGATAAGACGATCATTATGATTGCCCATCGGTTGAAGACGGTGCGGAATGCGAATCAGATTCTGGTGCTGGATGGCGGAAAGGTCGTACAGCGGGGAACCCATGAAGAATTAATGAAGACGAAGGGCATTTACGCAGACTTTATTGGTATGCGTAAAGAGGCGGTCAGCTGGAAGCTGTCATAGGAAGGAGAATTCTGCAGGAAGCTGCTGCTATTGCAGCAGCTTGCACTAATATATGCCCCAAACAAAATGATTATTGACATTGGGATAGTTGCAGGCTAATATAGAACTAGATTTTGAGAAAGGTCAGGTATGTGGATGTTAATTGTTTCTGTAATGACAAAAAACAACTAAATTTTATAAGAGGGTAAGCACTGAATGTAGTGCTTTGTTTATGTTACCCTTTTGGCATTATGGAATGCTGGTTGTTTCTGCCTTACAGAATACTGCATACACCGGGAATAATTGTCTTATTATGATGGATAAGAAAGCGGGAAAAGTATGACTGTGGTAGTCATGCTTTTTTATTTCTGTGAGCAATGAGCTGTTTTTTCAGAACATTGCGATTTTCTTTTATTTGGGAGATTTGGCTTCGCTTCATCATCTAAGGATATATGAATCAGTGGTTTCAGTCTATGTATGATAGGCAGAAACCACGTTTTTTTATGCTTTTTAACTGTTCAGTGAACAGTATTTAAACCGGAGGTTTTGAAGATGAAGATTATTGAGACAGAAAATTTAACAAAAAAATATAAGCGATACAAAAAGCAGGAGGGCCTGGCCGGAAGTATCAAGGGCCTGTTTCACAGAGAATATGAAGAAAAAATTGCGGTAGATGATTTTGATATTCATGTGAATGAGGGGGAGTTTGTGGGTCTGATCGGGCCGAATGGGGCAGGTAAAACAACACTGGTGAAGATGCTGACCGGTATCATTGCCCCGACAGGCGGCAGGATACAGGTTATGGGATTTTATCCGAACAAATTGGAGAACGCATTTAAACAGCAGTATGCGGTAGTTATGGGGCAAAAAAGTCAGTTGTTTTTTGAACTGACGGCGGAGGATACATTGAGGCTGTTTAAAGAAATCTATCGTATCCCGGAAGACGAGTATAAGAGAAATAAAGCGTTTTTTGCGGATTTGTTCCAGGTACAGGAGCTTATGAATGTACAGGTAAGAACCTTATCTCTGGGAGAAAGGATGAAGCTGGAACTGATGGCCTCATTGCTTCATAATCCGAAAATATTGTTTCTGGATGAGCCGACCATTGGACTGGACGCTGTGGCAAGTAAGCAGATCCGGACTTTCTTAAAAGATGTGAATGAATCAAGAGGAACAACGATTTTGCTTACTTCGCATTATATGGAGGATATTAAGGTGTTGTGTAAACGTTCCATAGTAGTGAATCACGGCAGAAAAATATATGACGGCGATACGGATCTGTTATTTGAGCGATATCAAAAAAGCAAGAGAATGACGATATACTTTGAGCACAGCGCAGAACCTGATGTACCGGAATATTGCAGAGTACTAGAAAAAACAGATGACAAACTGGTGCTTGAAACATCAAAACAGAATGTAGAAAAAGTTCTGGAATCTTATATCGGTCATTATCCAATTCGGGATATTGGAATTGAGGACGAAGACATAGGTTCTGTCGTAGAGCGTATCTATAAGGGGGTATAGGATATGAAGAAATATTTGGAAATTGCCAGGGCGTACATGAAAGCACAGCTGATCTGGAGGGCGGATACCTTTGTTGACGTGATTCTGGCGGTGGCGAAGATACTGTTTGCATGGATTTTATGGAGTATTCTGTTTGAAGAAAAAGAGCAGATAGCAGGGCTTGGCTTTCAGTCCATGATTTCTTACTACATGATAAGTTCTTATCTATTTCAGCTTGAAAAATCTGCTGAAATCAGTCAGCAGATGACCAGCATGCTGAGAAATGGTACTTTTTCAAAATACATGGTAATACCAGTACAGACACAGGGATATTTTGTGGCAATGGAAGCCGGGAAGATTGCATTTTCGGCAGGCATCGGTTTTTTGGCAACGGTTCTGTGGTCTTATTTGTTCCGGGTTCCATTTGTGCAGACATCTGATTTAAAGATACTGTTATGCGGAATTATTATGGTTGTTTTAGGACTGTTGTTTATGGCTCTGCTCAATTATTTTCTTGGGATTTTGACTTTGAAATTTGAGGAGATCAGTACCTTCCTCATGATAAAGGACAACTTTTCAGCATTTGTGACCGGGGCGGTGATTCCGCTTGCACTTTTACCGGAAGAATTGACAGCGGGTATGAGATTTTTGCCTTTCTATTATGTCACATATCTCCCAAGTATGCTGTTTATTGGGAAATGTGAGGATGAAGCGATCACGGGCTTATTCGTTTTAAGCGTGTGGTGCATTGTCTTTCTCGTTTTAAATCAGGCAGCTTATGAACATTATCGAATCAAATATGATGGAGCAGGCATATGAAAAATAATTTTAAATTTATAAAAGAACTAATCAAGTTAAGACTTTCCCACATCATGACATTCCGTTTGGGATTCTTCGGTCCGTTTTTTATTAACACCAGTTATTTTCTGGTTCAGCTTTTTGCTTTTGAAGCGATTTACGGACATGTAGATAATATCCGGGGATGGGGCCATGGGGAAATCCTTATTTTTATTGGAACTTTTTCCCTGATTGATTCCATAAACATGGTAATTTGCTTTTTCGGGGTGATATCCATACCTGAGAAAATACAAACAGGGGAATTGGATCTATATCTGACAAAACCAGTGAATCCACTGTTGCGGATTACCTTTGAAAAAGTAGATCCAGGCGCCGTACCGCTGCTGCTATTCAGTACATGTATCATTGGATATGGTGTGAAAGAAAGCGGAATGCATCTTTCATATGCGAATATCATGGGATATTTGGTTATGGTTCTTCTGATGACGATACTATTTTACGATATGGAGCTTTTGTTACGGTGTTTTGCCTTTTTTGTGTTCTCGGTAAACAATCTGATGAAAATAGAGAATACAGCCATGGATCTGTGCATGAAAATACCGGGGATTGCTTTTGATGGGATCTATAGATTCATTTTTTATTGTATATTGCCATATGGAGTGATCGCGACGCTGCCAACGCAGGTGTTGATAGGGGCGCTGTCGGCAAAAGGATTGATTTTTGGGGCGGTAATCGTGTGCATTTTTACGTTTATTGCACGATCTTTTTGGACATATGGAGTACACAGATATGAAAGCGCAAGCAGTTGATAAGTTGTTGGAATAGGTGGGGTAGAATAGAAAAATACAATTAATTCTTTTTGGCGGGCAAGAGGCGTTAAAAAGAGCTGCAAAACAGTTGGGATATTATCAAAAATCAGAACATTGGGATATGCAATTTGATTTTGATGATGTATTGGATTATCCGCTGCCAGAAGGTTTTCATTTTGTGAAACCGAAGAAGTATGATAGGGACAAGATATTTGTTAGAGATAGCACCACATGCAACATCGGAACTGGCAGTTACAATTGCTGATAATAAAGAAGAGTATGCTTGTTATGCAGGGATGTGGTGGACCCTCGAAAACAAACTGGCGTATATGGAACCGCTTTGCACAATTCTGGAATATCGACACAGAGGACTTGCTTTGGCAGCTCTGTCTGAATTGTATCGAAGAACGAAGATATTGGGTGCAACACATATGACGGGCGGCGAGAATGAATTTTGTAAGAAAATTGGCTACAAACCGGCAGTAAAATGGACATATTGGCAGAAAAGATAAAAATGGATGCAGGCAGGATAGAAATGGCTTATAATAAAAAGCAGGGAAAGCTGGAACTAAAAATAGGAACATATATCAAAGGCGTTATGGCTCCTGATGGTGAGGAGCCGGATGTAAGCCCATTATGGTTCCCGATTTATGGCAGCCTGATAGAGAAATTGAGATAATAATATATGGAAAATTTGCAAAGTGTTAAAAATTTTTTGAGAATGATAGATTTTAGATTTATGAGTTGGGGGGATAAGAATGATTCGTGAAGCGAAACAGGAAGATTTGCTGGAAATGTTGAATTTATATTTGTATTTGCATGAAGAGAATGTTCCGGAACAATCTGAACATTTGTCTGTTACATGGAATCAAATTATAGCAGATAAAAATCATCATCTTATTGTGAATGTTATTGAAGGAAAGATCGTTTCTTCGTGTGTTTGTGTAATTATTCCAAATTTGACCAGAAAGGTGCGCCCGTATGCTTTTGTAGAAAATGTTGTCACTCATACGGATTATAGACGACATGGTTATGCCACTGAATGCTTAAATTATGCGAAAACTATAGCTAAAAAGAATAAATGTTATAAGATGATGCTGCTTACAGGTTCAAAGGAACAAAAAACTTTAGAGTTTTATAAAAATGCAGGATATAACTGCACGGATAAAACTGCATTTATTCAATGGTTAGATATGTAAGATAAAATGGCAGAGGAAATCTTCAGAAGGTGCCGGATAAGGTTTTTCAGGGAGAAAAGGACCAGAAAACGATAGGGATTTTAAAGAAAAATCAGCCTGGAATCGTGTGGTGGTAAAGCAAAGACCACATGATTCCGGGCTATATGCATATTAAGGTATTAAGCGGAAAGCTGTTTTTCAGCGTTCCACATCGCGGCATACTTTCCATCTATTGCCAGCAGCTCTTCGTGGGTGCCGGACTCGGCGATCCGGCCGTCGTTTACCACCAGAATCTGATCGGCATTTTTTACGATGGACAGTGTGTGGGCGATCATAATCACGGTTTTTCTGGCTTTCAACAGGTTGGAGATCGCCTGTTTCACGGCAAGCTCATTTTCAATATCCAGAGATGCGGTGGCTTCATCCAAAAGCAGGACCGGACTGTTTTTTAAAATGGCCCGGGCGATGGATAGGCGCTGCCGTTCGCCGCCGGAGAGAAGATTACCGTTCTCGCCGATGGGGGTGTCGTAGCCCTTTTCCAGCCTGCGGATAAAGCCGTCGCAATTTGCTTCCCGGCAGGCGGCTTCGATTTCGGCATCCGAAGCATCTGGTCTTGCGTGTCGGATATTTTCCCGGATGGTATCGTCAAATAAGAATACGTCCTGGTCTACCATAGAAATCTGTTCCAGTACCTTTTCGGCGGCAAATCCGCCTATGGATGTTTTCCCGATAGAAATGGAGCCGCCAACCGGTTCATAGTATTTGGCGATCAGGTTCAGGATGGTGGATTTCCCGGAACCGGAATCTCCTACAATGGCAGTCAGCTTCTGATCTTCGGCATGGAAGGTCACATCTTTCAGCACAGGCTCATTCGGAACATAGGAAAAGCAGACATGGTCAAAGGCTATATCATGAGAGTGGGAGGAAATCTCCTGATACACTCCCTGCTCTTCCGGTTCTTCAACGATCTTCTGAATGTTTCTCTTGGAGATCAGGAGATTTTTGTAGCTGAAAAGATCAATGGCGATATTAGCAAAGAGCTTGGCCAGCAGCATAGGCATGATACTGGTCATCAGGTAATCGATAGGCGCCAGTGTGCCGTTAAACAAGGGATCTGCAGCCAACAGCATGATAAAAGGAACTGCCAGCCAGTCAATAATGGCAAAGGTAAATCCTACCGGGATTCCCCTGGCTTCATATTCGTAGCATACATTGCTGAAATCCCGCATGACATTCGTAGTTGCCTTGTTTTTGACGCCGCCCATATTATAAGTGCGCAGTGTCTGAATCCCGGACACATACTCCACAATACTGCTGACACTCTCCGCACAGATCCGGTTCTTGGCATTGCCGTATTTTTTGACGATTCGGAAAGACAGCCACATATTCGGTATAAACAGAAGACTGATCACCAAAAGACACAGTCCTGCCGGCAGATATAACCGGCATACAAATAAGATCAGCATCAGGGAAAGGGTAATATTTTTGATCAGATTTCCGGTCTTGTGAGTTAGAATCTGTTCGTAGCTTGCCACATCGCTGGTCATGGTATTTACGTATTGTCCTACTTGTCCTTCGGTAAAGCGGGACAGGGGAATTTTCTTAAATTTATCTCCCAGGTACAGACGGATATTCCTGGAGACAGCGGCGCCGCCAATCTGGTTTTGGGTGTAGCCGATCCCGTAGGAGATCACGCGCAGAAGGAAAATTCCGGCCAGCGCAAGGGTAAGCAGCCGGATACGTCCGGCGGTAACCGTACCTTCGATCAGCATTTTTATTAACAAATAAAGAGAAAGATAAGTGCAGCCGGATAGTATGCCTTCCAGTACCGTCAGTACGGTTCCTATGGCAAAACGGGCGTTTTTCTGAAATGGGTTCCTGCTATTCACTGTGATCAGCTCCTTTCATGGAATAAGTCAGATTTCTTGCTTCATTGTAATCCCTCCAGGCATTCCGGTAATATGCATTGGACGCTAATACCTGTTCGTGGGTTCCCAGACAGGTGATCGTGCGACGTTCTACGACGGCTACCTTATCGCACATTTTGACGGCTCCGAGTCTGTGGGCTACAAGGATGACAGTTTTTCCCTCGCACAGATGCCGGATCGCACGGTCGATCTCTACCTGATTTTCCGGATCGGCAGCGCTGGTGGCTTCATCCAGAATCAGAACGGGCGCATTTTTTAAGATCGCCCTGGCAATGGCAATGCGCTGTTTCTCGCCTCCGGAGAACCGGGAGCCAAAGCTTCCTACCTTTGTGTCATACCCTTCCGGAAGAGACATGATAAAATCATCGATCTGTGCTTTCTTAGCGGCTTCCCGCACCTGCTCTGGCGTTGCGTCCGTTCCCATGCGGATATTCTCGATGACGCTGTCTCTGGTTAAGAAGGTCTTCTGGAATACAATCGAAACATTCGCAAGCAGTTCATCGTAATTGATATCCTTTACATTTTTTCCGCCGATGAGAACTTCACCTTCACTGGCGTCATAAAACCGTGAGATTAACTGGATGACCGTGCTTTTTCCGGCGCCGGATGCGCCTACGACGGCAAGCTTTTCACCGGTCTCGATGCGAAGATTACAATTCTGAAGGACATCCGTCTGTCCATCGTAGGAAAAACGGACATTTTTTAACTCTATATCATACGTTTCCGGAAATTTGCCGTCGCCCTCATAGACGGGCAGATCCAGGATCTGTTTCGCTTTTTTGACGCCGTTCAGAGATTGGGAAAATTCCGTAGCCAGCTGTTGTAGTGGGAGGAGCTCCAGCAGATACAGAGAGCCCACATATGCAAACAGCAGAAAGATGCTGGCGGTAATGGAACCGCGCAGGAACAGCATTCCGCCGATCGGTACGATCAGGAGCATTCCGCATTCCAGAATAATGATAAATGCGGCATAGGGCGGCGCGGTTTTTCTTGAGACTTCATTCCATATGTCATTTTCCTCTTTAATGGCGCCGGAGAACTTTTGAAAAGAGGTACTTCCCATGTTATAAGCCTTGATTAGCTTCATTCCGCTGATGTATTCGATGATGACCGAGTTGAAATTGGCGAGGGAGGTACTGACCCTTGTCATGATCCCTGACATATATTTAAACACAAAGCACATGATGATCACTGCTATCGGCAGAGGAACCAGGGAGAGCAGGGCCAGAGGGAGGTTCATTGTCGCCAGATAAATGAAAATGACGATGGGCCCTGTCAAATAGGTGACAAGCTCCGGGATATTGTGTGCAAGGCAAAGCTCCAGCTTCTCAATATCTTCATTGAGAACCGTTTTGATGTCGCCGGAGCGGCGCTCGTCAATGGCGCCTAACGGTACTTTGGCCAAATGCTCCGTAATCATACACCGAACCCGGAACAGTGCGCCGTAAGCGCCCTTGTGAGAGAGCACACCGGAGAAGGCTAATAATATGTTTTTCAGGATGACCGTAACCGCGATGAAAACAGCGTTTTGTACGATCACTTCTTTTGTGCAGGTTCCCGAAAGGACAGCCTCCATTAACCGGTAGATTCCGATATAAGAGCCGATGGTGAGCGATCCGCTGAGGAAAGCGCAGGTGACGGATGCAATGAGATAGTTCCTGTCTTTACCCGCCCAGGTGAGAAGCAGCCTGACGGGGTTTGTCTTTTTTTGTTTCATTCCGATACCTCCATATATTGTTTTACCACCTGAAAATCATACAGATTGATTTTTCATGTAAGGCATGATATTATTTAGTTAGTCAATTCTAACCATTGAAAATACTATAATATTCCTGATCATTTCCGTCAATGCAGAGGGCGGCATTGCGTCTGATCTGTATGAAACTGCGACGGATTTGTATAGAGAGAAGGTGAGAGTGTGGAGAAAGCAGATATGGGAAATACAAGCATTAGTATTGAGGGAACCATGGGGAGCGCCCATATCAGTATGGATGAGATTATGGATCATGTAAATATGGGTGCGGATGTGATGGATATTTTTAAGGAAGAGATCTTAAAGTTTGGGTTCCGGGAGGAGGCGGATCATGGGGCGTATGCGCCTATGGGGCATTTGTTCCGATGCCAGAATCAGCAGGCAGAAGGATATTACTGGATATATGGACAGAAGGATTTATTCAACATTAAGATTCATGACTTCTATTTCCGGGAGGAAGCTTTTATGAGTTTCCAGTGGTATGAATGTCTGTCAATTACATATTATGAGTCTTTATCCGGAGAGGAGATTATGCCTTACCGCCGCCTGACGGCCGGGTGTGTGAAGGCGTTTATCGGCGGGGAGAAGCCCTATCAGGCAGTTTTTCATAAGAATATTCCCATCCGTTCCATCGGAATCGAGATTCTGCCGGCATATTATAAAAAGTATCTGAACGAAGCCTATCCGAATGAATATACGAATCCCTACAAAGCATTCTGCAGTATTGACCAGACCAGTGATTTTCCGGAAATGGCTGCGCTGCTTAAGCAGGTGCGGGATTACAGAGGCACTGGCATGGCGGCCCAGCTGTTCTATGAAGGAAAGGTCTCAGAGGCAGTATCCCTTGTGGTGGAATATAACAGGAAACGGTCATTGGAGAAAGTATCCGCGGTATCGGAACAGGATCGGTATCTGATTGAAAATGCTGCCGCGTATATTAACGATCATTTTAACCGGAATATATCTGTGGAGCATTTGGCGCGTATTTCCTGTATGGGAACCACGAAATTTAAGACGGTATTTAAGAGGGTGTACGGGTGCACGATTACTGAGTATATAAAAGGACGCCGCATGAGCCATGCGGAGAATCTTCTGGCTTCTACCAATTTCAGTATTGATCAGGTTGCCGAGGCTGTGGGGTACGGTAATTCCGGAAGGTTTGCCGGGATATTCCGGGAGAGTACCGGACTTTTGCCGTCAGAATACCGGAGAATGGCGAAACGAAAGGAGGCAGGAGGTGCAGAAGATGGATTTTTACTGTGAGCAGGCCATTCCCATTATGGAGGGAGAGAAGTGCAGCATTTATCAGTTCCGAAATGAAACCGGCGAGGGAACCATTACGGTATATAATGTCTTTCCCGGTGTGATCCTGGCATACAATGACTTTCATATGCGGTACTATGATTCCCGGTTTCAGCCCGGCAGGGAGGTGTTCTGTATTGATCACTGCCGGGAGGGAAGGCTTGAGTATACGGCGAAAAACGAGGCATATTCCTATGTGGAGGCAGGGGATTTAAAACTGGACCGCCGGCTGACCCACACGGGAATGTTTGAGATGCCCCTTTGCCACTATCACGGGGCAATGGTTTCCTTTGACATGGAGAGCGCCTGCCGGTCTCTTCCTCAGGAAATTAAGGACTTTCCCGTTGATCTGAGAAAAATCCGGGATAAATTCTGCCGGGATATTTACCCGGCGGTTATCCATGAACCATGCTCCATTGAGCATATTTTCGGCGAGCTGTATGCTGTGCCGGAGAAGATCAAAATGCCGTATTTTAAGGTTAAGATTCTGGAACTTCTGCTATATCTGGAAGCCCTGGAATTGCCGGAGCATACGGAAGAAAAACCTTATTTCTATAAGACGCAGGTGGAGAAGGTCAAGGCGATTCAAAGATTCCTGACAGAGCATATGGATGAAAATTTTACCCAGGAGGAGCTTGCGGAGCGTTTTGGGATTTCCCTGACGCCGATGAAGCGCTGCTTTAAATCGGTGTTTGGAACGACGATTGGAAACTGGCTGTTAGAATACCGGATGAACAGGGCTGCTGTTTTGCTTGGAACCAGACGGGATCTAAGCGTAATGGAGATCGCAGGGCTTGTAGGGTATGACAGCCCCAGCAAATTCGCCATGGCATTTCGCCGGGTCATGGGACTGTCGCCAACGGAATACCGGGGACGTATCCGCCCATAAAGTTTTTTGAGCTGTTCGGGACCGAGTGGTCGGCACGGAGCGGAAAAAGTAAGAAAAACACTCTATCATGTAGAAGTGCAAACAAGTTACATGAAAGGAGAGTTTTTATTATGCATGCAAAATCAGAAAAGGAAAGCTGGATTTCCTGCCTGCTTTCTTATGCCGATGGCAGCAGAGGGAAGCTGACGCTGTCCGTTATACTGTCTGTTATCAGTGTTGCCGCCGGATTGGTTCCTTATTATTGCGTCTTTCGCATGATCGACGCCTTCGCCGGGAACCACTTGTCGGTTCGGGACATTGGATTCTGGTGCGGAACAGGACTTGCGGCTTACGTAGTCAAGGTTGTGTTCTTCGGATTGTCCACGGGTCTTTCCCATCATACGGCCTATCATATTCTGGAGAACCTGAGACTTCGGGTAGCAGACCGTTTTCTACATGCATCCCTGGGAGAGGTGACTTCCCATTCTATCGGAGAGATCAAAAATCTGATGGTGGATAAGATTGAGGACATTGAACCGCCGCTAGCGCATATGATTCCGGAGGGGGCCGGACATCTGGGGCTTCCACTGATCAGTTTGCTTTCCCTTGCAGTTATTGACTGGCGGGTGGCGCTGGCTTCTCTTATAACGGTTCCCTTTTCCATGATCTGTATGGTACTGACCTTCCAGATCAGCGGCAGGAACTTTGACAAATATAATGAATCCAACGCGTATATGAACAGCATTATTGTGGAGTACATCGAGGGCATTGAAGTGATCAAAGCCTTTGGCCGGTCCGGCGTATCTTATGAGAAATACGCAAAGGCAATTACGGATTATAAGACGTTTATTGTCAAATGGATGTCTTCGACCTGGGTAACCATGAAGCTTGCCATGGCGCTGTTTCCCTCGACGCTTATGGGAACGCTGCCCGCGTGTCTGCTGCTTTGTGCAGGTGGTTCCATTACCGCCGCGCAGGCAGCGCTGTGCGTCATGCTGTCCATGTCCATGGTCGGCTCCCTTGCCCGGCTGGAATCTTTTGCAAACAGCCTAAAGGGCGCACAGCTGACCGTGGAGGCGCTGCAGGAATATCTGGATATGCCTGCCCTTCCGGAACCGGAGAAACGGGCCGTGCCGGAAGGATTTGAAGTGAGACTTCAGGATGTACATTTTTCCTATACGGGAAAGGTGCAGGATGAAGTGCTTCACGGTATCGACCTGAAACTTCCGCAGGGAAGCTTCACGGCGCTGGTGGGGCCTTCCGGAGGCGGTAAGTCAACCGTGGCGAAGCTGATTTCAAGATTCTGGGACGTGACCGGAGGAGAGATCACCATTGGCGGTGTGAATATCAAAGATATGCCGCTTTTGCAGTTGTCCGACCTTGTCAGTTTCGTATCTCAGGATAACTTTCTCTTTGGCTGTTCTCTTATGGAGAATATTCGTCTCGGCAATCCGAAGGCCAGTGATGAAGAGGTGATCGCGGCGGCGGAAGCGGCACAGTGTGCGGAATTTATTGAAAAATTACCGCAGGGCTATGATACGCCGGCGGGAGAAGCGGGAAAACGTCTTTCCGGCGGAGAAAAACAGCGGATCGCCATCGCCCGTATGATCCTAAAAAATGCGCCCATCGTAATTCTGGATGAAGCCACCGCATTTACCGACCCCGAGAATGAAGAAAAAATTCAGCACAGTATTGCGGCGCTGACGAAGGGAAAAACACTATTAGTTATTGCCCACAGGCTTTCCACCATCCGACAGGCGGATAATATTGTGGTGCTGAAAAATGGGGCGATCGCTGCCCAGGGGAAGCAGGAAGAGCTTCTGGAAAACTGTCAGCTGTACCGGCAGATGTGGAACGCACATATTGGCGCCAGGGACTGGGCGGTTTCATCGGCGGGAAAGGAGGAGACTTATGTTTAAAACGATAAAAAGAATCATAAACTGGTGCGGAGAGTTTAAAGGAAAGCTGTATATCGGGTTTGTTTTTTCATTTTTCTCTACATGGTTTGCCGCGCTGCCGATTATGGTGGCTGCTTACACGGTGGGTATGCTGATCGAAGAAGCCCGGGGAGGAGCGGCATTTGACAGAAAGTGGATCGGATACAGTTTTGTCAGCATTGTTGTGCTGGTATTTCTGCGGTTCCTGTTTGATTATATGCGGGCAAAATATCAGGAGACGATCAGCTATGAGCTGGTAACGAGAGACCGGCTTGCCATTGGTGAGGCTCTAAAAAGAGTGTCTCTCGGTTATTTTGGTCAGGTCAATACCGGAAATATCCTGAATTCGATTACAACAGGACTTCATACGCTGGAAAATATGGGAATGCGGATGATCGATACCTTTATCGGCGGCTATCTGAATTTTCTGGTAATTTTTCTGTGTCTCCTTTACATCAGTCCCAAAGCGTCATTGATTGCTGTAGCAGGCGCCGGTATTTCTTTTCTGTTTCTGCTGCTGGTGTCAAAACACAGTATCTCTTATGCGCCGGTTGCTTCTAAGGCGGGGCGGGATCTGACGGCTGCCACGCTGGAATATGCCAGAGGACTTCCGGTGGTAAAATCCTTTGGACAGGGCGGGGCGTCTATGGCGGCAATGTCCGGGGCATGCCGGGACAGCCGTGATATCTGCCTGAAAATTGAATGGGGCTATACTCCCGCCAATTGTATGCATCTGCTGGCGTTGAAAGCTGCATCGATTGCACTGGCCGGATGCGCCTGCTATCTGGGACTGGCCGGTGAGCTGTCGTTGCCTATGATGCTGATGTTTGCATTTTTCTCTTTTGGTATTTTTGCAGGATTGGAGCCCATCAGCGACAGCGCCCACGTGCTGGGGGTGATGGATCAGTTAGAAGCATTAAAAGCCAGCAATTATATTGACCAGGAAGGAAGAGATATTCCGCTGAAGCGTTATGATATCCGGTTTTCCCATGTGGATTTCGGATATGATGAAAGAACGGTCCTGAAAGATGTGAGCTTTCACATACAGGAGAAGACCTCCACGGCCATCGTTGGCCCCTCCGGCAGCGGTAAGACAACGATCTGCAGTCTGATTGCCAGATTTTACGATGTTAATAGGGGAGAAATCCGGATTGGAGGACATGATTTGCGGGAATTTACCTGTGACAGTCTGCTGAAGAATATCTCAATGGTATTCCAGAATGTATATCTGTTTCATGATACGGTGCGGAACAATATCTGTTTCGGAAGGCCGGATGCAACGGAAGCAGATATGATCGAGGCGGCGAAAAAAGCCTGCTGTCATGAATTTATTATGGCCTTGCCGGAGGGCTATGATACGGTCATCGGGGAAGGGGGAAGCAGCCTTTCCGGAGGGGAAAAGCAGCGGATATCCATTGCCAGAGCAATCCTTAAGGATGCACCGATTGTAATTCTGGATGAGGCAACCGCAAGTATTGACCCGGAAAATGAACATCTGATTCAAAATGCGATTTCTTCTCTTACCCGGGGGAAAACGATCATCACCATCGCCCACCGGATCGCTACGATAGAGAATGCAGATCAGATTCTTGTGGTCGACGAAGGCAGGATCGTTCAGAAGGGAACCCATCAGGAGCTGATAAAGGAGGAAGGACGTTACCGGCGTTTTGTGGAGACCAGAGAGCGTGCGGAAGGATGGAAGATAGCAGGAAGATAAAAATACACAGCGATAGCGTAACAGAAATGCCCCTGACTTCTGGTGAAGCCGGGGGCATTATCTTTACTTGATCTGAATTATTCAGATTTATGCGTTTTTCTTCTGTCCTGTCAATGTCTTGATTCCGTCGATTGCAAGGATTACTGCAAGTACGATTAACAGTGCTGCGATAACGGCACGAACTACGCACCATGTCACACCTGCACCGCCGGCTGAGATTCCTGCAAAGTTTGTCTTCAATGTGAAGCACAGAGATGTAATGGTTACAATAAGCATGAATGCCATTGGGATGAAGAACATCTTGTTGTTTCTGCCCATTTTGCCAAGCCATGTAGCAACGCCCATAAGTCCCAGTGCTGCAAGGAGCTGGTTTGCTGCTCCGAACAGCGGCCAGATATTGGCATATCCGGTAAGACCAAGGCCGATACCGAGAACCACGGTGATAACAGTAGCTACCAGTGGATTGGTCAGAACTTTCTTATAACCGGTTGCGTCTGCAAGTGTTTCGCCTGGCTCAAGCCAGAATTCCTGGAACATATAACGTGCAAGACGTGTTGCAGTATCCAGAGAGGTCAGACAGAATGCAGATACGGTAAGTACCAACAGAGAGTAAGCTACGCTCTCGGTTCCTGCAAGTCCCGGAATAGAGCTTACCATTCTGGAAATACCGGAAGCGAATACAACGGTAGGAGTTACGGTCTGTCCTGCAGCGTACTCGTTCCATACATATCCGACTGCGCACAGTGAGATGATTGCCAGCGCACATTCAATCAGCATACCGCCGTATGCAATTGGGCGGGCATCTCTTTCATTATCCAGCTGTTTAGCTGTTGTACCGGAACCAACCAGTGAGTGGAAACCGGAAATTGCTCCGCAGGCAATCGTTACGAATAATGCAGGGAACAGATAGCCAAGGGAGCTTCCTGTCGGAGCCAGCGTATCCTTGAAGCCTGTAAATGCCGGGATATCCATAGTAGCGCCAGTTGCAATACCTCCGCCGATGATGCCGACTAATGCAACGATCATCATGAAGTAAAGCAGGAAGGAGCTTAAGTAATCACGCGGCTGAAGCAGAATCCATACAGGTGTTACGGATGCAATTGTGATATAGATACCAACAATAATCATCCAGGTTGTGTTGCTTAAGTAAATCGGATGCCAGTTCAGGCCGATTACCATACAGATAACAATTGCGATAACGCCCAGGATAGTAGAAACTCCAAGGCTTGCATTTCTTCTGTAAACAAGAAAACCAAATGCGATCGCAATAAGGATAAACAGGATAGAGATCATTGCTGTTGTTGCATTGGAAGCACTTGCTGCCAAATCTACTGCACCGCTCTCATCGTATGTAGCCATAAATGTGTTTGCAACGATAGATGCAAAAGCAGCTACAACCAGGATCAGGGTCAGGTAGGAGAAGATAATAAATAACTTCTTTGCCTTTGTACCCATTGATGATGCGATAACCTCACCGATGGACTGTCCCTTATTTCGAATAGATGCAAATAATGCGCCAAAGTCATGGACTGCACCGAAGAAAATACCACCGATCAGAATCCACAGAAGTACCGGCACCCAGCCAAATACCGCTGCCTGAATCGGTCCATTGATCGGGCCTGCTCCTGCGATGGATGAAAAGTGGTGTCCCATAAGAACCGGAGCCTTTGCCGGAACATAATCCACACCGTCTTCCTCTGTGTGGGAAGGTGTTTCTTTTGATGGATCGACACCCCACTGACCTGCAAGCCATTTACCATATGTAACATAAGCAATGGCAAGGATCGCAATGCCGATGATCAATACTGCAATACTGTTCATTGTTTCATTCCTCCTCTTTCTCTTTAGATGTTTCTATGCTAACAAGGTCAGATGATTCCGGCCTTGGTGTAGCCTTTTACCAGGTCTTTAGCCGCTGCATTGCCGAAGATCTTCCGATTCTTCAGATCAAATACCAGAAGCCGCACTTCGCTGTAGCCGCGAATGCTGAAACGGTAGTTCTTCACAAAATGATACTTTTTAAATTGCTTCTTTACATCCTCCGGCACGCCGTTTTCACAGATGAAAATTCCGGTCATAAAGGTATACATGTGGTCCTTATCCGGACAGCTTTTTCCGCCGCGTACCAGCTCCGGCTCAATATACTCTACAACATGCCTGTGAAAGGTCTCTAAATCTTTACTGCTTAAATTATCCAGATAACGAAAAAACGTATGCTCGAAACAATTCGCCCGCCAAAGCTCAGCCTTTTTGATTAGGACATACTTGGCACTGGTTACATTGAAACTTGCATACGCGTCATAGACATCCCCGTTGATATCGAAGGGCTTCGCTATATCGTAACTGGATTGATAAGAATCAAGCAGCTGCTCTAATAGTTCTGTTCCTGTCATATATAATTGTCTCCCTCTTATCACATTAGAGTGATAAAATAAAAAAATACTCTCTTATATTACTACCATAGAAACCAAAATGCAAGTGTTTTGGAGCGCACTCTGTAAATTTCTTAAAATTTTCTTAAATATCATGATAAAATAATTTTAAAGGATGTGTATTCTAAGTTACAGTTATGGTATACTTATCGAAACAGAAATGCCCGGCATGGTATGTTTACTGAGTGTGACCATGAAAGGGAAATGTATCAGGAGGGATTTTAGTGGGAAAACCGTTACATGAAATCAATCGATATGATGATGCGGCATTTCCAGTGGGGATGTATATTGTTACAAAGAATAAGATTGTTCCGGAGGGGAGAGGCCATATGGATCTTCACTGGCATGAGGAACTGCAGTTTACCCTTGTGACGAACGGTTCGGTTTCCATGCAGGTGGACGGTAAGATGTATACTCTGGAAGAAGGGCAGGCGATCTTTATCAATCGGAATCTTCTGCATATTACCAGTAAACTGCCGGAGGATGGAAGATATATCAGTATTAATTTTCCGGATAAGCTCCTTGGATTCTTTGTGGGCAGCCGTATGGAGAGAGATTATGTAATGCCCTATACCAACAATTATTGTTTTCCGGCGATTGTTTTTAAGGAAGAAGTTTTATGGCAGAAGAAGATTCTGGACGAGCTGTGGAAGCTGGAGGACATCCTTCTCGAAAGAGAAGCGGCGTATGAGTATAAAGTATCCCAGAAGCTGGTTACGATCTGGCTTCAGCTGATTACCAATGCGGGAGATCAACTGAAGAATCCTTCCAGGGGCTATATCCGCAAACAGGAGCGTATGCAGAAAATGCTGTCCTTCATACATGGGAACTATATGAATAACATCCTTTTGAGAGATATTGCGGCGGAAGCAAATGTCAGTGAGGGAGAGTGCTGCCGCTGCTTTAAGGAGCTGATCCGGGAGAGCCCGAATCAGTACCTGCTGGGGTATCGGATCTCCCGGGCGATGGAGATGCTGAGCCGGACGGAGCTGTCCGTCACAGAGATTGCGCTGCAGTGCGGATTCAACGACACCAGCCACTTTATCCAGTATTTTAAGAAAAAGGTGAATAAGACGCCCAATGAATTTCGCAGTGAAAAATGTTAGGATTGTTATAGTTTTGGTTAAAAGATTTATAGCCTGAAAGAGCGCCTATTGTTAAACTAATGTCAATAAGAAGAATCGATGAAAAAGAGATAAGAAATTGACAGGAGGTTTTACAATGGGCGCTAATTTTATGGATCGAATTCAGTTTATGAAAGACCGTGTGGTGAATACCGTTCCGGAAATGGATCTGGAAAATGCACGTATCATGACGGAAAGTTTTAAAGAGACTATCGGGGAACCGCTCTGTATTCAGAAAGCAAAGGCATTTCGAAGACAGTGCCGCGAGAAAACGGTCCGGATATGGGATCGGGAATTGATCGTAGGATGTTCCGGAAGCAAGATGCGGGGAGGGATTCTCTGCGTTGATACATGCTGGAGTATTTTGGATGATGAGATTGATACCATCAATGACCGCAAATACGATCCTTTTAAGCTTCGTGATGAAGACAAAAAGATGTTTTTGGAAGAAATCAAGCCGTTTTGGCAGGGAAGATCTACTTATGAAGCATGGTTAAAACAGATTCCGGAGGACTGCCGTGACCTCCGGGATACGGGACAGGTATATATTAACAGAAAAGCGGTGCGCGGATGGGGAGAGACAACGGCCGGCTACCGCCAGATTATCGGGGAAGGGATTGAAAGCATTTGTGAGACCATCCGCAAGAAAAAGGCAACCCTTGATGCAACAGTGCCCGGCGACATTGAGAAAGAAAATTACCTGAATGCACTTCTGATCAGTGCGGAAGGAATCTGTGATCTGGCAGAAAGATATGCAGTGGAAGCAGAGCGTCTTGCATCAGAAGAATCAGATGAGGTAAGAAAGCAGGAACTTCTGGATATTGCAGAGACCTGTCATCATGTTCCCAGATATCCGGCCCGCTCCTTCCGGGAGGCTTTGCAGTCACTGTATATTTATCAGATCTGCATTTTTATGGAGCAGAATGCGGCAAGCTACAATCCTGGCCGTATGGATCAGTATCTGTATCCGTATTATAAGGCGGACATTGAAAAAGGCGTCCTGACAGAAGAAGAGGCACAGGAGCTTCTGAATTGTCTGTGGATTAAGTTCTCAGAGCCCTGCCTGTTTCAGGATGCTGTTACGGCAGAGTTTGCGGCCGGCTACCCAATGTTTCAGAATGTCTGTGTCGGAGGGGTGACAACCACTGGCCTGGATGCGGTAAATGATTTGTCTTATCTGATTCTTCAGGCGACGATGGACGTACAGCTGTATCAGCCGTCTCTGTCCGTGCGGTATTCGCTGGCAAAGAATCCGAATAAATTTCTGCGTAAAGTTGTGGAGCTGATTCGCCTTGGCACGGGATTTCCGGCATTTCACAATGACGATGTTGGGATTCGAATGCTGATGAATAAGGGGATACCGCTCCGCGAGGCATTGGACTGGAACCCCTGCGGATGTGTTGAGACAAATCTGGAGGGAAGGCTTCGCCAGTATACAGCGCTTGCAGATATCAACCTGGGCGGTATGATTGAGTTTGTAATGACAAACGGTGTAAATCGCAAGAGCGGAAGAAAGGTTTCCGTAGAGACCGGGGATCCGACAGGCTTCAAGACCTATGAGGAATTTAAGGAGGCAGTCAAAGAGCAGCTGCGCTATGCAGTATGTGCGGTAGTAAAAGGCAGCCATGTAATCGATAATGTATGTATGGACCGGGTAGTACCGGCGCTGTCTCTTTCCTTCCGGGAGTGTATTGAGAATTGCAGTGATTATGCATGGGGCGGCGCGAAATACAATGCGGGTAACGGCATCATCCTGATTGGCGTTGCGGATCTGATTAATAGTATGGCGGCAGTCAAGACGCTTGTCTATGATGAGAAGAAGATCACAATGCAGCAGCTTGTAGAGGCGCTGGATGATGATTTCAAAGGGCATGAGTTTATTCAGCAGCTGTGTAAGGATGCGCCCAAATATGGAAACGATGATGATGCGGTTGATGATATTATCGGAGAAATGTATACGTTTATTGCTGATGAGATTGAAAGCTATAAGAGTAAATTCGGGACCATGACGCCGGGCATTCTTCCGGTCTCCGGAAATACTCCGTTTGGTCTTGAGGTAGGAGAGCTTCCGCACGGAAGAAATGCATGGCAGCCGTTAGCAGACGGCGTATCACCGACGGGAGGAACGGATACACAGGGACCGGGAGCAGTATTAAAATCTGTTTCCAAGATTCCTCATGACCGATTTGTCCAGGGAACCCTTCTGAATATGAAGGTTGAGCCGGAGATGCTGAATAGTGAAAATGGAATTCAGCAGATGATGGCATTGTTAAAGAGTATGTGCTCACTGGGCGTATTCCATGTACAGTTTAATGTGATCAACAGAGAGACGCTTATTGCGGCTCAGGAGAATCCGAAAGATTACCGCGGACTTCTGGTGCGGGTGGCCGGATATACGGCATATTTTACTGAGCTTGGAAGAGATGTCCAGAATGAGATTATTGGGAGAACAGAGCAGAAATCATTATATGGATGCAGCTGCGGCTAATGAAACCGGAGGGATGGGAATGAACGAGCTGAAAGGAAAGGTTTTGCGAATCGAGAAAACTTCGATCCATGATGGAGAAGGGTTAAGAACGGTTGTGTTTTTGAAGGGATGCCCTTTGAAATGTAAGTGGTGTTCCACGCCGGAATCTCAGTATCGTTATTCCCATTGCGCAACCGGATATGGAAAAGAGATGACCGTATCAGAGGTTGTAAAAGAAGTGTGCAAGGATGCGATCTTTTTCTTTCATTCCGGAGGAGGCGTGACCATCAGCGGCGGCGAAGTGCTGATGCAGAGTGAATTTGCGGCGGAAATATTGAAAGAGTGCAGAATGGAGGGAATGCAGACGGCAATTGAGACGAGTCTGTACGGAGACTATGATACAAAGATTCGTCCCCTGCTTCCGCATATTCAGACAATGTATATAGACTTCAAGGTATATGACGAGGAGAAACACAGGTTCTATACGGGTGTGTCCAATGATTTGATAAAGAATAATTTGCAGAGACTTCAGGAAGAGTTTCGGGGATATATCCATATCCGTATCCCTACCGTGCCGGAAGTGAATATGGATACGGAAAATGCCCGGAAGACGGCAGAGTTTTTAAAGCCGCTCCCGAAGATCAAAGACATCGAACTTCTTCCATATCATAAGCTGGGGACGGATACATACCGAAAAATGGATGTGAAATATGAACTGCCGGAGGTTCAGACTCCTGAAATGGCGGAGATGCGGAGAATGGCGGAGACGATAAAAGAAGCAGATCCGGACAGAATAGTAAAGATCAAAGGGGAATTGTTT
>JAUNGJ010000017.1:0-31604 GCA_030524585.1 Eubacteriales bacterium
CCTTTCTCAATGAGCGAATACAACAAATCATCAAAAAATAGGGGATATGAAGCTTCCGCCGGAAGAATTTGCTGAATACTTATGCGCGAATATACCGCTGCCATTACAGCCGTATTTTTGCAAATAACTGAATTACCCTTATAAAAACAATCAGAGCACGGTTTCCCGTGCTCTTACATATTTGTCTCAGATATATCTTATATATCAGCAGCCATTCTCCCAAATTAACTACTGAATTTTTCTCTTAATACACTGTAGGCCTGATCAAACCTGCTCTCCTGCTCCGGATGACTGCACACTGCCATCTCATGGCGTTTTCCGGAAGCTTCTGTCAGGAAGAGTGTCTTCTGACGATAACTCCCCTGCTCTCTGATCCCTACTTCAACCTTTGCCATCTCCTTTAGCTGAAAGATCAGCACTTCGCTTCTATACTGAAGCACATAATCCTCTGTAATGATCAGATGATATTCCGGCATCTCCACCGTATCCTCTGCAATCAGCTGATTAAAGAAATCCTCTTTGTCTTCGATTCCATCCAACTTGCTCCGCAGCCCTATCTGAGAACGAATATTCAGTACTCCAAGAGCTGCTCCGAGAACCCCAAGAGCGATTCCAAGCTTACTGCCGGCCAATACTGCAAGGATTGCAACCGCAAGCAGACTAATCCAGATAATCATACCAAGTCTCAGGCTTTTGAGACGTTCCTCAATAAAATCATAATATTTCTGTTGTCCTGCTGTCCGTATCTCCATACTTTTATCCTCAGCTCCTTAGCGGATTCGCTCCGGGAATCCAACCTTCTTCTGCACTTTGCGCAGCGTCTTCATGGCATAATAATTCGCTTTTTCTGCATTCTCCTTGATAATACCATCAATATACGCTTTGTCCTGATTCAATCTTGCCACCTCATCCTGGAGCGGTTTCAGCACAGACACCACAGACTCTCCCACTGCAAGTTTAAATTCACCGTAACCTTTGCCGTCAAATTCTTTCACAACCTCTTCCGGTGTCTTTCCCGTACATGCGCTGTAAATATCAATCAGATTCTTTACTCCCGGCTGTTCATCCCGGTACAGAATCTGCGCCTCGGAATCGGTTACCGCACGTTTGCATTTGCGCATAACCGTATCCGGATCATCCATCAGATAGATGCTTGCATTGGGATTTTCATCTGACTTTGACATCTTCTTGGAAGGGTCCTGAAGACTCATGATCTTCGCTCCTACTTTGCCTATATATGCTTCCGGAACTGTAAATACATTTCCGTAAATATTGTTGAATCTCTGAGCCACATCCCTGGTAAGCTCCAGATGCTGCATCTGGTCAATTCCAACCGGAACCACATCTGCCTGATACAGCAGAATATCCGCAGCCATCAGCACCGGATAGGTGAAAAGTCCGGCGTTAATATTGTCCGCATGTTTTGCTGACTTGTCTTTAAACTGTGTCATACGGTTCAGTTCTCCCATATAGGTAAAGCAGTTTAATATCCATGCCAGCTCCGCATGTCCTGACACATGGGACTGATAATAAATACAGTTCTTCTTGGGATCAAGTCCAGCTGCAATATACAGTGTAAGCAATGCTCTTGCACGTTTTCTAAGCTCCGCCGGGTTCTGTCTGACCGTAATCGAATGCATATCCACTACGCTGTAGAAGCACTCGTATTCATCACTCAAAGATACCCAGTTCTTCAGTGCTCCCAGATAGTTTCCGATAGTCAGATTCCCCGTTGCCTGCATTCCGCTAAATAATACTTTCTTGTCTCCGATCATAATCTTCCTCCATATACTAATAATATATTACATTCTCTGACAGAAGCTCCGGCACGCCCTCTCTGACTGCCACCTCTGTCACACCACAGTTTTTACTGCATCCATCTCCCCAGAATCTGGAAATAGGCAGGCCCTTGATATTAGCAAGGATTGCTGCCAGCGCCGCCCCATGTGTAGATACCAGGATGGTACTGTCTCTGTATTCTTCCCTGCTGCAGATATCCCTCAAAAATTCTCCTGTCCGCTCCTTCAGTGCCTCCAGACTCTCTCCGTCAGGCGGCGCCTGATATTCTCCCGGTCTGTCAAAGAAACATTGGAATTCTCTCGGCATGTCTTCATCCCAGGTATCCGGATTCCAGCATCGTCCTTCATAACGTCCGAAAGACACCTCTATGATCCGCTCGTCTGTAATGATTGGCACATTCCTTCCCTCAAGAATCAGTTCTGCCGTCTCCCTGGCACGGCCAAGCGGGCTGCAAAGACACAGGTCAAAAGGCACCTCTGCCAGACCATCTCTGGTTCGGACTGCCAGTTCCCTTCCAAATGCATTCAGCGGAATATCAATCTGCCCCTGATTCTTTTTCTGTCTATTGTAATCTGTCTCACCATGGCGTATCAGATATAATTTCATCTTAATGTAAGCCTCCATTATCACAAGCTCTGCTTATCGAATTACAGATATTCAATAAGTTATAGTATAGCATAGTTTTTGCCGACTTTACATAGCTATTTTTTGAAATTCATGTTACACTGATAACCGAACTTAAATTTTTAAAAAAGGAGAATGATTATGGAGAAGATCACCAGCTTTACCATTGACCATATCAGATTGGTTCCTGGCGTATATGTATCGAGGATTGACTACGTGAACGGTTATCCTGTTACCACATTTGATCTGCGCATGACAAGCCCCAATGACGAACCCGTCATGAATACGGCTGAAGTACATACTGTAGAACATCTGGGCGCCACATTCTTAAGAAATCATGCAGAATTTAAAGACAGGACCATTTATTTCGGTCCTATGGGATGCCGTACCGGATTCTATCTCTTGCTGGCAGGTGAATATAAGTCCAAGGACATCCTTCCGCTCATGCGGGAAATGTTTACTTTTATTCGTGATTTTGAAGGTGATGTTCCGGGCGCCTCTCCGAGAGACTGCGGAAATTATCTGGACATGAATCTTCCTATGGCAAAATATCTGGCCAAAAATTATCTTGAACGCGTATTAAACAATATCACAGAGGCACAGCTTATTTATCCCGAATAGCGTCAAAAGGAGCTTGCGTACTAACGCAACCTCCTTTTATTCTTTAAGATCACTCTTCGAATGTAATCATAGGTCTTCTCTTCTCCTTCTTCTGCCAGCATCTTCAGCAGATGATGGAGAAGCGCTGCTGTATCCTTATGTATCATATTGCCAAGTTTAGCAGCACCTCGCTCATAATACTCTAACGGATGGCCATTCTGATAATTCTCTTTCTGATAAGTCTTAGAAGCAGACACCCGATCTATGAACATCTCAACCACATATCTGGTCGGCATCTTCATCCCTACAATTCCCTCATCTCTATCCAGGCTGTAGTCAATCCAATACTCATAATGATGTTTGTTGCGGCCCTTGTGATGAAGCCATGCAGAGGACACCCCTGTAGCTTCCCTCTCCGCATTATTTGGACTTCTGGTCCCCTGATAATACTTACATCCTACCAGAAATTCAGAAGGAGTATATTTAGACAGATCATGCAGCAGGCCCTGCTTATATAATCCCACTTTAAAGCACCCCTTCATAACCAATAATTTGTGATGATTAATTGTGCGCAGATGTTCTAACGCCTTCATAACAAAACCTCACTTCTATCCTATCTAACACACTTCTATTCTATCTAACATCTATTATATTTCTAATAGATTTACATCGCAGACCTTACTGTCAGCAAATATAATACCAACAGATGCACGGGATAAAACAGATAAAAGAAATATTTCATACTTCTTCCCTTCTGTCCATTATACAGTGCAATCGGTATCATTGCCAATGCCCCGGCATACTGCAGCCTGCTTCTCCATAAGAAATTCCAGGCAGCTCCGGCGGCATACTGTACCGTCTTCCTGCTTCCTGTCATCTGGAATACAGCAATCAGAAGAATCCCTCGAAATCCATAATCTGTGTGAAGAAGCTCCGCAGCCCACATGGCTAAAATCACCACTCCGACTCTGGTCACAATCTCACGCTCCTGATCCAGAATCCATATCATTATCAATCCAATAAGAAGAGTAAAAAACACATTCTGTTTTTCAGGCGACCACAGCCGATATCCAAAGGCCAAATCAAAAGGAGCTTCTGAAAGAATTGCAAATGTCCCCAGCCTCAGCATATATTTCCAAACATTACGGGTATGATAAAACCCCTCCACCAGAAGAAAGCAGAAAATGGGAAACGCCAGTCTCCCAACGCATCGAAGCACCGGCACATCCGGATAAAAGATTGCTCCGATATGGTCAATCAGCATCGACAGGATTGCCAGCATCTTCAGCTGAAATGTGTTAAATCCCCATCTGTAGTCCTTTTCTTTTTCCATAGACTATCTACCTGCCAGAATCAGAATTGTGCGTTCCTCTACCAGCGTATCATGCTGATTCTTCAGCGCTTCCGGTTTTTCAAGAATTCCATCCTTCGTTGATGCAATCACATGCCATTTCCGTTTGCCGGAAAGTGCCGGCAGCGCAAAGGTATGCTCCAGCCAGTGCATATTATAAATGACAAAACAATCCTCATCTTTCGCAACAGCACCGCAGTAATAAACTCCAAGCTGTCTGCTGCTGACTTCAGAAGGCACCCGCCATGCATACTCTCCATGATAGGATACATCGGGAATGCCGCACCGCATTACATCCATACCTCTTAGCGGCTCCGACTGCATAAATACCGGATGCGCCCTGCGCAGTGCAATCAAATCCTTTACCAACTGATGCGTCTCACTCTGTCTTCTTAATCTGTCCCAATTCAGCCAGCCAATGGAATTATCCTGACAATATACATTATTATTGCCTTTCTGGGTATTTCCGAACTCATCTCCAGCCAGGATACAAGGCGTTCCCTGAGCAAAAAGAAGCAAAAGAAACGCATTGCGGATCTGATTCCTTCTAAGCTCATTCACCGCCTTCTTTCTGCTTGGTCCCTCTGCCCCGCAGTTCCAGCTGTAATTATAATCAGGGCCATCCTGATTATTCTCACCGTTCGCTTCATTATGCTTACCATCATAGGAAACCAAATCATTGAGCGTAAATCCATTTTGGTTGGTAATATAATTATAATTTCCATCCGTATGTTGTTTCAGCCAGTACATCACATCGCTGACCATGCCTTCATCACCCTTCAGGAATCTTCGCATCACATTCTGAAAATCATCTCTGTGGGTGAGAAGCTTCGTCCGCTTAAGAACCGGATCTGCATAGATTGCTTCCATTGGAGCCAGCACCGGATTCAGGATAAATCCATCCACATGATACTCCATCATATAATAGCGGAGACACTCTTCCATCATCTGCTTCGGTGTTCCCGAATCAAAGGGCATCTCCAGCACAACTTCAATTCCCGCCCGATGGCAGGCCTTAATCATATCCTTCAGTTCCGCTGCTCCATCACCAGATGACGCATAGGAGCTTTTGGGCGCAAAGAAATATCCAGGACCATATCCCCAGTAATTGATTCCTTTCCTCGTACTTTCCTGAAATTCATAAACAGGCATGCAGTGAATCTGATTGATTCCCAGCTCTGTCAAATATGGAATCTTCTCAATAACGCCTCTGAAGGTTCCCTTATGCTTCACTTTGGATGAAGGATGTTTTGTGAAGCCTCTCACATGCAGGCTATATGCAATCACCTGATTCATCGGAAGGTTCAGAGGCCTGTCTTCCTCCCAATCATAGCTATCCCGCGACACCACTCCACGGACCTCCCCAGCCAAAGCATCTCCTGCGCTTCCCCAGGTCTCCCGGCCTGTAAGGGATCTCACATACGGGTCAATATAATACTCTCCGTTAATCCGATAATTATATTCATATTGCTGCTCATCTGCATCTTCCAGTGCCAGATAACGCACTTCACCTACTGCCGACTCTTCTGTAAGTTCATAGGTATGAAGCGGCTCCGCATCCCCTTTCCGATACAAAAGAAGTTCGCATATACTGCCCTGTGGAACTGCAACTGCAAAATTCATCCTATTATTTGTAATCGTTACTCCAAGTGGTAATGGTACTCCCTGCATCCGCTTCATATCGTTTCTCCTTACTGCCAACCGTCAACTCCGTACATCTCAACATTATCACTGTTTATCATAAAGACCTCTTCGTAGGTCTCCTTTTCATATTCCTTACCATCTAATATTGCAATCCCGACCTTTGCCGCCTCTTTCCCGATGTTAATCGGTGACTGGGCTGCCGTTCCTGCAATCGGCGTATTCGGTTTAACCAACTCTTTCTTAATATCCGGCGATCCATCCACGCCATAAATGATAACATCATGCATTCCCGCCAGATTTACTGCCGTAGTTGCTCCAACTGCAATCTGATCGTTGCCGCACATGATCACGTCCACATCCGGATACTTTTCAAGCATCCCCTGAGTGATCTCCAGCGCCTTCTGGAACTCTCCGTTAGTGTCCGCTCTGTCCACTATCTCAAATCCGACTTCTGCAGAAGAGACAGCCTTTTCAAAGCCTGTAATCCGTTCATTGATTGAATTCTGTGTGGGGCACTCCAGAATCAGAATCTTTCCGCCGTCCGGACAGCGCTCCAGCAAATCCTCTCCGCAGATATAGCCGGCATCCTCATTATCCGAGCCAATATATGCATCAACATAATCATATTCCTTAACCTGAGTATCTACATTAATAATCTTAACCCCGGCTGCCTTAAGCGCTTCCAGAGATTCTGTAATCTCGACCCAGTTTACAGGACACAGGAAAACCGCATCAATCCCTTCATCGATCATTTCCAGTATCTGTTCATTCTGGAGCTGTGCATCACTTCCAGGATCCTTCGTAATCAAAGTATACTCCTCTTTATCAAGAACCTCTTTAATGGCGCTCTCCAAAGTAATAAAATAAGGATTCTCCATATCGATCCCACTGAATCCAAATTTGTATCCGGTATCCTCTTCTTCCTCTTCGGACTCATCACCAGAAGATGCTGCATTATCCTCGGGCGTTCCTACTGATTTTTTACATCCACACAAAGCAAGAATACATACAAACAAAACAGCGAATACTCGCAATGTTCTCTTTTTCATATTTTTTCCTCCTTATGTATACATTACTCGTAAAGATACATACACGTTTATTTTACAACATTTTGTGCTATTTTACCAGTAGAATATCATGCCAATTCGCATCTTGCTTTTCCATACACTCTCTGCTAAAGTAAGAACAGAATCAATTACAAAAAGGAGAGCTTACTATGGATGAATTACACAACACACCGGAGGATCTGGGAACGGTAACTCTGACTCTGGATAACGATGAAGAGCTGGAATGTGATATCCTGACAATCTACACAGCTGCCGGCAGAGACTACATTGCCCTGGCGCCGCAGGATGAATCTTTGGATGATGTGGTTTATCTCTACCGTTACATCGACCACGGCGAAGAAGATCCGGAGCTTGCACTCATTGAAGATGATGAGGAATATGAAATTGCTTCCGATGGTTTCGACGAATGGCTGGACACATTGGAATACGAAGAATTACTGAGCGACGAGTAATTCTCTGACAAAGCGGGAAGGAGACATCTCCTTTCCGTTTTTTGACTTTCCGTAGCTGATGATCAATTCTCTCTTCGCTCTCGTCATGGCCACATAGAACATCCTCCGCTCTTCCTCGATCTCGGGCTCCAGCCTGGCCTTCTTATAAGGGATCGCCCCCTCATTGCTCTGGATAATAAATACAGTATCAAATTCCAGACCTTTAGCCCCATGCATTGTCATCAGACAGATTCCGTCCTTTTCTTTTGCAGATTTACTCCTTCTGCCCTGAAGCGCTCTCGTATAATGATCGATATAGGCAAGCCACTGCTCTGTGGATGCGAATTCCTTTGCTTTTTCTTCTATTTCTGCCAGTACAGTAAACAGATCCTCCTCACTTACTCGCCGGTCTGCCGCATATTCTCTCAAATAATCATCATAGCCAATATGTTTTCGGATATACTGGATCGCCGCATAGGGAGTCTGATGCTCCAGCATCCGGATATCCCATTCAAACTGGTCGATCCTGTCTAACATCCAGCTCTTATCCATATAGAATCTTCGGATATCCTCAAAAGACGTTTCCTCTCTTTCCAGGCTCTCCCTGCTGATATATCTCTTTGGTGCATTCATCACATCCAGAAATAATCTCCGGTTCCGCTCACCTCCCGCAAGGCGTACATAGCTGATGAGATTTCTTGCCACAAAATGGTCATAAATATTCTGGATCTGCTCTTTGGTCTGGAAGGGAACCTGGTACTCCATCAGTGTTTCTATCAAAACCCTGGCATCATTTCCCGTCCGGTAAAGCACCGCTATCTGCTGCATGGAGATTCCTTTTCCAGCAAGCTCCTGAACCTTGCGGATCAGATACAGGCTCTCCTCCCGGGCATCCTTCACCTCCTGCACATGGATACATGTACCTTTGGGGTTCGTTGTAGAAAGCTTCTTGTCATACCGCCTGCTGTTATTGCCGATTACCTTAAGCGCTCCATTCACAATGTTTTTGCTGGAACGGTAATTTACATCCAGAAGAATCCGCTTCGCCTCCGGATAATCCTCTCCAAATCCCAGCATAATCTCCGGGCTTGCGCCCCGGAACCGATAAATAGACTGATCGTCATCCCCAACGACAAACAGATTATTCTCCGGCATGGCAAGCATTCGAATCACCTCGTACTGAATACGGTTCACATCCTGAAACTCATCGATCAATATGAACCGGAATTTTTTCTGCCACTGCTCCAGAATGTCCTGACGCCTGTGAAACAGCTCATAACAGAGAAGTAACATATCGTCAAAATCAATCTTGCGCATCGCCTTTCTCTGTCTTTCATAGGCCTGATAGATCCGTCCGAACATAATCCCGTGGCGGGCCGATTCATATTCCGCGATACTTAGTCCCCGGTTCTTCACATTGCCGATCTCTGTGATCAGATCCCGGATCTCTTCCCTCTCGTCAGAGGTTTCCAGTTCGTATCCCAGCTCCGGAGAAAGAATGATCTGGCGGATCAGTTGGTATTTCTCTTCCTCTGTCAGGATATTTTCCGTTCCCAGACGGTAGGCCCATTTCAAAATTCCAAAATACACCCCGTGGAAGGTTCCGAATGTTACCGGAAGGCTCCGCCCCTCCATCAGCAACTTAAATCTGCTCTGCATCTCATAAGAAGCCGCCCTGGTAAAAGTAATGACCAGAATTTCTTCTGGTCTTACCTGATAATGCTCTATTAAATACTGTATTCGTCTGGCAATGGTAAAGGTCTTTCCCGATCCCGGCCCTGCCAGCACCATACACGGGCCCGTATAATGCCTGATCGCATTTTCCTGTGCTTGATTCGGCCGCATGAATTACCTCGCTTCCAATTTCTCAATTCCCTTACGGATTCTGGCAAGTGATTCCTCTTTACCCAAAACATCCATGATCTCAGTTGCTCCGCCCGGTGTATTCTGCTTGCCGGAAATCGCTGTACGGATCGGCCACATAACATATCCGATCTTCTTTCCGATCTCTCCCGCATATGCCTTCAATGTCTCAAAAAGCGCATCGTTGCTAAAATCCTCCTGGGCTTCCAGAACCGGAAGCACGCCCTTCAAGAGCTCCAGGGAATTCTCCTCGTTGGTCTTCATCTTCTTGTGACAGTACATAGCGGTATCATATTCCGGAACCTTCTCAAAGAAATCAATCTGATCCTTGATATCCGGGAAGATCTCAATTCTGGTCTTAACCAGCGAAGCGATCTTTCGAAGGTCATAATCTCCTGTGATCACCTCCGCGATATATGGTTTCGCCAGTTCATAAAACTTCTCAAAATCCATTGCCTTCAGGTATTCACTATTCATCCAGCGCAGCTTCACCACGTCGAACACCGCCGGAGACTTGCTCATATGCCTGTAATCAAAAGCCTCCACCAACTCTTCCAGTGAAAAAATCTCGCGGTTATCCGTCGGGCACCATCCTAGTAATGCAACATAGTTTACAATAGCCTCGGATACAAAGCCCTGATCCAGAAGATCCTCGTAAGAAGAATGTCCGCAGCGTTTGCTCAGTTTCTTATGATTTTCATCTGTAATCAGCGGACAGTGCACATATGTCGGCACCTCCCAGCCAAAGGCCTCATAGAGACGGTTATACTTCGGCGCGGAAGACAGGTACTCATTTCCGCGTACCACATGGGTAATCCCCATCAGATGATCGTCAATAACATTGGCAAAATTATAGGTTGGATATCCGTCGGACTTGATCAGGATCATATCGTCCAGCTCTGCATTCGGAACGGTAATATCCCCGTAAATATCATCATGAAATGTAGTTGTACCCTCTGTCGGCATATTGATACGAATGACATAGGGTTTTCCTGCAGCCAGGTTCGCCTCGATCTCTTCTTTGCCAAGATGCAGACAGTGCTTGTCATATACTACAATCTCCGTTCCGGACTCAGATACCGTGCTCCGCAGGGACTCCAATCTCTCCTTGTCACAGAAGCAGTAATAAGCATCCCCCTGCTCAATCAGCTGCTTCGCATATTTCAGGTAGAGACCGGAAGCATTACGCTCGCTCTGGACATAAGGGCCTACGCCTCCGTCCTTGTCCGGTCCCTCATCATGGACAAGACCTGTCTTTTCAAGCGTCCGGTAAATAATCTCAAGCGCTCCCTCAACGAAACGCTCCTGATCCGTATCTTCAATACGAAGCATAAAATCTCCGTCCTCATGCTTAGCAATCAAATATGCATACAGTGCAGTTCTTAGGTTTCCTACATGCATCCTTCCCGTAGGACTTGGTGCAAATCTTGTTCTTACTTTACTCATCTTTCTATCTCCATTTCTTTTTCATTATCATCCGATCTCCACAGCACAAATTGTAACAAATCTATGTCCCGCAATCAACCCTTTTGCCTGCGGTTTCTCCAATACTCCATACTAAAAACATCCCTTGGAATCGATAATGCGGATGCGATTCCAAGCACAATTCCAAATGCAATCTTGAGCGCCACAAATCCAATTTCTCCAGCCTGATCCGTCTCACTCATGACCAGATCATAGGCCATATAATACACACTTGCTCCAGGAATTAACGGAAAAATTCCCGGGATCATGAACATGGTAATCGGACACTTCATCCGCACTGTCAGCACACGGGAAATCAGCACCACTATCAGAGTACCAAAGAACGAAGCAACTGCCGGCGATGTGGGGTTTACAGTAACACAGTACACCAGCCATCCCAGGGTTCCGATCACACCACAGCTTGTATAGAATCTGTTCGGCACATTAAACATCACCGCAAAAGCAATCGTTCCAAAAAAAGGACAGACCACATTTACAATCAACCAGTGAATCATACGCCAAGCCCTCCTATCCAGTTACTAAAAACACTCAGGGCAAATCCCACCCCGATAGCAATGTATACAAATACAAGAAGCGCGTCAATCATCCTTACGGTTCCGGACAGAAAATCACTGTCCGCAATATCCCGTATGGCATTAACAAAAGCAACTCCCGGCACCAATGGAAGAATTGCCGCAATGATCATGCCGTCAATCTTCATTGGAATCGGAATCGTCACATAAATGCATACCGCAAGTGTCGTAATTAAAATTCCGCCCACAATATTGACAAGAATCTTCGAAAGCTTATGTCTGCCGGCAAACAGCACCCATATGTACAGAACACAGCCAATGAAGAACGCGCACACACTCTCCGCAGCGCTTGCCCCCAGGAAATACCCGAAGGTTCCACTTCCCACGCCGGATGCCAGTATCAGCTGCCAGTCTTTCTTGGGCGGCATCTGCTCTATTCTGTCAAGCGCTTCGATCGCTTCATCCAAATTGATCATCCCTGCCGTAATTCTTCGGGACAGATCATTGACCTCCGCCACTATTTCCAGATTGGTGCTGGATAACGGCACATGCTTTACCTTCGTAAATACATCCTCCCCATCTTTACTGGCGCTGATGAAAATGCCATGGCTCAATACAAAGGTATCCACATTCTCTACATGATAACGTTTACAAATACGCGTAATGGTCTCATCTACACGGAAAATCTCCGCTCCGTTTTTCAGCAGAATCCTTCCTGCATTCAATGCCAGATTCACAACCTTCTTCAGATCCACGTCTGCATCCAGCGGCTTCTTCAGATAGACCATATCCGTCATCTGTTCTCCGTCCAGATAAATCGGCTCATGATAGTTATTCACATAATAATTCTGCAGGGTATGTGAGTACTCAAATCCACATCTTTTATACACTCTCAGGCTCTCGCCATAATTCCAGGTCCCCACATACATCGTATCACATTCGTTGCGGTAGTATTCGCTCAGGAAATGGATCATCGCTCTTGTATAACCCCTTCCTCCGTGGCCGTATGTTGTCACAAGATTCCGGATCTCGCATTCCCGGTTTTTCAAAAGTGTGACCACAGCCAAAGTGCAAAGCTCTTTTCCTTCATATAACGCAAACATATCCCCAGTGTCCAGATATCTGTCTATCATGTCCTCCTGAGGATCTGTCAGCAAAAGCAAGTCCAAATATTCTTTTTTATTCTCTGTAATCTTCTGAAATCTCATATCTATATTTCCTCAATAATAGATCAAAACTGTCTTCTGCATCCATGTAAATCTCACATATTATAGCACTATCATTCAGAAAATTACAGTTATTTTTCCATAACAATTATTAATTAAATCTATTGATAATTGTTATATTCTCCGCCTCACATCACTTTTCGTATAAAATGCCGCCAATGCTTCCATATCTCGGATTATCCGGATGCACTTCAATATACAGAAGTTCTGTGAGTCCATCAAATGCTCCTGCATCAATCGAGGTAATATTCGCAGGAATATATATTTCGTAAATATGTTCGCCAAGAGACGCCAACGCGCCGGCTGCAATACCTTTACAGGTCTCATCGGAAGGAATACATAACACGCCATCCGTTATAGTCACACTGTCACAGCCAATGATGATCCCGGAAAGATCACAGATAAAACCTTCGCCGGTAACTGACGCCATCTTCCCATCCACATGATCAAAATCCTCCGTCACCGGGATTGAAACCGTCAGTGTCTGCTCTGACGTATTCGGCAGTTCACGCTCTTTCTCCATATTCAGAATATGTGACTCTTCCGTACTCGTATATTCCTTAAAGCAGATCGGTTCCAAATCCGGAAGCGCCATTCTCTCCGGAATGCTGCGTTTCAAACATCTGGCAGATAACAGAATTCCAATATTTGGTCTGCCAACTGCAATCGTATCACAGTTAGCTCCTGCCGCATCTGCCGAAACAGGCAATCTCTCTGCCGCATCCTCCTCAAGCGACGTTATTACTCTCTGACAGTATGCTATACAGCATAGCAAAACTACCGCCAGAACGATTCCTACCAGTTCTCCACTTTTCCTGACCGGAAGACTCCTGTCTGCTATTGTTTCATGATTAATTGTAAAATATGCTGTCATATACCCATTATATGTTTTCAAATTAAATGAAACAATAGCGTAGCCCGTGTCATCTTGGCACATCGCAGGTACAATTGCAACTACACATTAATCTCTGCTTTTACTCCAAGAAGCTCCTGATTCTTATCAAGCAGCGGACGGATCACCTTATTCAGATAGTTATCCACCTGCACAGAGGCACGTCCTGTATACTTCGTCGGATCCATCGTCTTCTTCAGCTCTTCCAGCGTCAGATTGAACGCCGGGTCTGCCGCGATCAGCTCCAGCAGATTATTATCCAATCCTTCCACCTTCACATTACGTCCGGCTTCCATAGAAAGCTCTCTGATCCGCTCATGAAGCTCCTGCCTGTCTCCACCAGCCTTTACAGCATCCATCATAATATTCTCCGTAGCCATAAACGGCAGCTCTGACATGAGGCGTTTTTCGATCACCTTCGGATATACAACCAGACCATCCACCACGTTCAGGCATAAGTCCAGTATTCCGTCGATTGCCAAAAAACCTTCCGGAACGCTCAGACGCTTATTTGCCGAATCATCCAGTGTTCTCTCAAACCACTGTGTGGCAGAAGTAATTGCCGGATTCAAAGCATCGATCATCACATATCTTGACAGAGAAGCAATTCTCTCGCTTCTCATCGGATTTCTCTTATAAGCCATAGCAGAAGAACCGATCTGTGACTTCTCAAATGGCTCTTCCACCTCTTTCAGGTGCTGCAGAAGACGGATATCATTGGAGAACTTGTGGGCGCTGGCGGCAATACCTGCCAAAACATTCAGCACTCTGGTATCCACCTTGCGGGAGTAGGTCTGTCCGGATACCGGATAACAGGCTTCAAATCCCATCTTCTCTGCAATCATCGGATCAATCTTATCAATCGTCTCCTGATCTCCGTCGAACAGCTCCAAAAAGCTTGCCTGGGTTCCAGTTGTTCCTTTGGAGCCAAGGAGCTTTAAGGTTCCCATAACGTACTCCAGATCTTCAAGATCCATGGCAAACTCCTGAATCCATAAAGTCGCCCTCTTCCCTACCGTTGTAGGCTGCGCCGGCTGAAAATGAGTAAATGCAAGCGTCGGCTGTGCCTTATACTGATCCGCAAAATCCGCAAGCTCCGCAATCACATTCACAAGCTTAGTATGCACCAGCTTCAGAGCCTTGGACATAACAATAATATCCGTATTATCTCCGACATAGCAGGATGTAGCTCCCAGATGAATGATTCCCTTCGCCTTCGGACACTGCTGTCCGTATGCATACACATGAGACATAACGTCATGACGGACGATTCTTTCTCTCTCCTTCGCCACATCATAGTTAATATCCTCTGCATGTGCTTTCAGTTCCTCAATCTGCTCATCCGTGATATCAAGTCCCAGCTCTTTCTCCGTCTCTGCAAGCGCAATCCACAGCTTTCTCCATGTACGGAATTTCATATCCGGAGAAAAAATATACTGCATCTCCTTACTCGCATAACGCTCTGACAATGGACTCTGGTATCTGTCGTTACTCATGGTTCTTCCTCCTTTTAATGACCTTAATCAAATGCATGGGAAATATCTTTATTCGGCACCTCCATCGGATAATTTCCTGTAAAGCATGCGTCACAATACCCCAAATCCCCCACCATTTCTTTTAATTTATTTACTTCCATATAACCCAGGGAATCCGCACCGATCATCCGGCGTATCTCCTCGGTTGTATGGGAATGTGCGATCAACTGCTCATTGGACGGCACATCCGTACCAAAATAGCACGGATAAAGAAACGGCGGAGAACTGATTCTCACATGCACCTCGGTAGCACCGGCCTTCTTGAGCATTCGGATAATATTGGCACAGGTGGTTCCTCTTACAATAGAGTCGTCCACCATGACAATCCGTTTTCCCTTCACTACTTCCTCAATTACATTCAGCTTAATCTTGACACTGGACTCCCTTTCACTCTGCTCCGGCTTAATGAACGTTCTTCCAACATAGCTGTTTTTGTGAAATGCCATACCAAAAGGAATTCCGGATTCCTCCGAATATCCCTTGGCAGCTACCACACCGGAATCCGGCACACCGACCACCAGATCCGCCTCTACCGGATAAGACTTTGCCAGAGCCTTACCAGCTACGATTCTCGAATGATAAACATTGACCTGATCAATGGTACTGTCCATTCTGGCAAAATAGATATACTCAAATATGCATCTCGCCTGTCTCTTCTTATCAATTGCCATACTCATATCGGACTTGATTCCGTGCTTGGTAAAGGACACGATCTCGCCGGGTTCCACGTCCCGGACAAATTCTCCCCCTACCGCCGTGACTGCACAGCTCTCGGATGCAAGAAAATAAGTATTGTCTCTCTTTCCAATACACAAAGGCTTCAATCCGAAAGGATCTCTTGCCCCAATCATCTTCCTTGGCGATGTAACTACCAGTGCATAGGCCCCCCTGATCTTCATCATGGCATTCTTTACCGCGTCTTCTGCCTTTCCGACCTTCAGACGTTCCCTCGCAATGTGATAGGCAATCACTTCTGAATCTATCGTTGTCTGAAAAATTGCTCCTGTATACTCCAATTCATGCCTAAGTTCAATCGCATTGGTCAGATTGCCGTTGTGAGCAATCGCCAGCACGCCTTTTACATAATTAATAACCAGCGGCATGGCATTCTCTGCTTTAGAAGCGCCCGCTGTTGAATAACGCACATGCCCTACCCCAAGATTGCCTTTCAGTGCATGCAGCGACTCGCTGTCAAAAACTTCGTTGACCAGCCCCAGTCCCTTTTTTGAATGAACCTTCCGCTTTCCATATGTGTCTGTCACTGCAATTCCGCAGCTTTCCTGTCCCCGGTGCTGTAAAGCAAAAAGCCCATAATATATCGTAGGGGCAACATCGCCGCCGTCCATATCATAGGCTCCAAATACACCACATTCTTCTCCCAGACCTGTTGTAATCTTCTCAAATTTGTCCATGAATGTTCCTTCTCCTTACTAAAAAATTCAACACCCAATGACATACGATGATATTATAATATAAGGAACCCGGAAAATCAATCATCATTTATCCGCTCTGCGGTACTCTCTCTTCCATTGTTCATAGGTTTCCTCGGTGATATCCAGGTCCATCTGTTCCCTTGCTTTCTTAAGTTCCTCCTTAAATTCTGCATCCAAGCTCAGGTAAACCGGCTCCCTGGAAAGCATTTTCACATACTCCGCTTCCGGCAGATACCGATAACAGCAGTATAAATACGCTCTCAGCATATCCGGCTTCCGGCAGATCTCAAACGCCTTTTCATACATATGGGCCGCCTCTTCATAGAGAAACATCCGGCCATAAGCCGCCCCCAGGCAGCCATATACCCTGCCGTAAAACTCTTTGCCTATAGAATCATCCCACTCCTTATTCACAATCGACTGATACACCAGAATTGCGGAGGCATTTTCACCAGAATTCAAAAGATTGTCCGCCTTATATTTTTCTCTTTCCACCTCATTCTGGTTCTTCAAATGCTCCAAAACATTGTGAATCTTTGTAATCTCCGCTGCAGAATAAATGGATGCATGGCTTAAAATGGTCAGCAGAAACTGTTCTATGGATGCATTCTGCTCAAGCTGACTGCGCAGCTGTGCGGCAAGCTCATAAAGCTCGAGTTCATCATCCAGCCAATCACAAAGCTTTCGGTTTACAATTGTGTAATCCACAAGATAAAGATTGTTGCAGAAATAATAACAGAGCTCCTCAATCGTATAGATGTGCATGTGAATCCTTGCAATCTCATATGGATGTTTTGCTTTTTTCTTATGACAGAGAATTAAACTGCCCATTGCTTCCTCCTAAATGTATCGTCTTTTCTACCTGAAAATCTGTTGCCGGATAAAATTCTCCAAATCCAATATCTTTAAATCTGATCTTACATGTACACTCATCCATAAACATTGTCTCCACCGAAAGACGGAGTGCATAATCTTTTCGCTTTGGAAGGCCGTCAAGAGAAACGGTCTCCGCCTGCAGCTCTCCGGTAGCCAGGGATTCGATATGAATCTCAATATCCGAAGTATCCTCCAGAAGTACTTCCCACTGGCCGTCCGATTCATACCAGTGGCTGCCCCATTCCACGATCGGATACCAGCCTTCCTTTCCATGCACGCGCATGCGCAGGCATACCTGCTCCATCATCTTCGTATCATCCAGATAGACGGGAATCTCATCCTCCTCCTTCGTCTTATGATAAGACGTATAGCAGGCGCCCTTGCTGTAGAGATTATTACCGATAAATGCCCTGCGGCCATTACAGAGCACCTTAAGAGAACCTGGATACCAGCTGTTCTCAAAACCTTCGCCTGTAAGAAACACAGAAGAAACAACTTTTTTCTCAAATACGCTCTGAATAAAGGATTTGAAGCGTTCATCCGCATCCTTTGCCTTATCTACATTCAGCACCGGATACACTGCCGCCAGTTCTTTCATCTGAGCATTGGCCACTTCATCCACAGTAACAAACATCTCGGTTCCCCTGCCGCTGATCGTCTTCAGTCTCCGCAGCATATATGCCCGAATTTCATTGCGGTCACAGTAAAATAACGCCGCCTCATACTGCCACAGTTCTTTCGGCTGATAGAACATATAATGACAGAAGCTCTCTTTAAAGTCCTGCACGAACACATTCTCCTTCGGAACTCCCAGAAACCGTCCCAGACCTTTCAGCATCTTGCTGATATCAATATCCGTTTTCGGAACCGAAAATGTAATATAGTCAATATATTCAAACTTCTCCAGTGCGAGCTGAAGAAATTTAGCCAGAAGCCAGACCCCGTCTCTGGTCTGTCCGCCAAAGGAAACCTTCTCCTGCCTTACCGCCTTGCTGTACAGGTCGGATACCGTGCAGCTCTCATCCACCGTAGCCAGATGCTTCGCTTCTTTTCCATAGATCCATTTCCCTCCAAGATAGCCCAGTATCAGCGGAATCTGATAGTTATCCACTGCTGCTTCCAGCGTCTCAGGTTCATGTTTCTCACGATCGTAATAACTGATTTGGCAAAATTCTTCATTCAGCTCAAGTCCAAGTATACTGCCGCCTTTCACTTATCACATCCTCCTTTACTCATGTTCCCCAAACATCTTCTCTGCAAAATAAAGCTCCTGTTCATATTCAATCATTGCCTGTTTTCTTCTGGCAGAACCCATAGACGCCATAGCATTCAGCTTTCCGTATTTGCCAACTGCAGGAATCTCCCGCTCCTGCACAAGCACTTTCTCCGGTTCCGCGTGAGTCTTTCTGGTTCTGTCATTGGTCTCCTGGAAAGAATATTTCACCCGCTCGCCTCCAAACAAAATGAAGTCCTTCACGTAAATATTCTCATACATCGGCGTCAGACTTTCTGTCTGGTAGCCAAGGTCCTCCAGCTCGCCCCGCCGCATCTTATATATGATCTTTACCTTGCCTCCCGGGGACGCCTGATAGGAAACCATAGTCCGGTCATACAGCTGAACCTCTCTCAGCCAGCTTTCTTTGTAATTCAAATAAAACGGGAAAATAATCTGTTTCTCGCACATCTCTCTTAAAACCCTGTGAAGGATCTCCTCCGCCTCAGGCGCATATTCCTTCTCGGAATAGTATTGAAGCAAAGCGATCTTGCAAATGTCAGCCAGCTCTTCCTCCCGGTGTTCTTCATTCAGAATCACCTCAAAGACAGAGTCTCCAACCTCTCTGCTATTCACCACATATTCCTTACATACATAGGCAAGATATGCCTGTTTCAAACGGAAATACGGGTTGCCATTCACATAGTAATCCACAAAAATCTCTTCCTCGCCAAACATATCCTCCGAAAACAGCATCTGAGTAATAATGCGCTCTCCTAGCTTGGACACCGAAATCTCATATTCCTTCGCGACCTTCCACAAGGCCTTCATATTCCGCGTAGAACCACAGTAATAATTTGCCAGGTAGGTAAGCGTAACTTTATCATACTGCTGACGCTTAAACATCTCATAACTCAGATACAGCATAAAATCATCTTCGTCATAGCCGTCTTCCCGAATCTTTCTGGTACACAGACGGAATACTTCCCTGTCGTCAAATGCGCGAATACCATACTGTCTGATATTCTCAAAATTAACCTCCGGCTTACCGCCCTCGTTTCCCCAATTGGAAATTCTGGACATGTATTTTTTACACATCTCCAGATAGCGGGGCTCATAGAATAAACGCCTGGTCTCAAATGCAATGGAATCCGTATGATAATAGCCATCCATGGTTTCCCATATGATCCTTGCTTCTTTGTCATAGAGATATACAACCATGCCCTCCTTCTTATATGGTACGCGCTGCTGTACACTGCCGTCCTTCTCGATTACCAGCGCACATTTCAGATTGTGAACCTTTGTCTTCACCTCGTAGGCATAGCAAAGATCCCTCATAGCCTCCAGCCGCTCTCCGGTCATCTCTTCCTCGGCGCAGAATCTCTTATATATAATCTTAAGAGAATCCGTAATATGCCGTTTCATCAGCTGTTCCCAGGCAAAGATCACCATCTGTTCCCGATAGCTGATATACAGATCACTTCCATATTCTTCGTAAGTGATCAGATTTGCATAAAGCAAAGCCGCCTTCTTATAGTTCAGCGTATTGCCATGCATAAAATAGATAAAAATCGGCCGCGGCAGCGCTTCTCTTACGTTCTCTTCTTCAATCGTAGACATATAATATTCATACAGCTGAGCGATCTTAAGCTCCGCATCTACAGCTCTCTGATACCAGACAAAATACCGTCTGTTAAGCTTATTGCCCTTAATCAGCAGTGTACAGATCGTGTTCAGAATCATCGGCTCCTGATACATACTGTAAAGCCGTTCCAAAATATGGAACAGTAAATGGCTGTAAGCCTTCTGCTGGCTTGCCAGATTTGCCACATAAAGAGCAAATTCTTTGGACATCAATCGATATTTAGAAGCAAAATTCAAAACCATCAGTTCAAACTGTCCCAGCTTCTTCAGCAGAAGGTTCTTCTCCTTATAGCACTGAAATGCCTCCAGAAGAAACAGAACCTCATTGGTATTATAATTATAATAATGCTGTTCCAGAGCCCTTAGGCGTCTGTTGCTGTCCCGGTACTGAGAATCAATATCCAAAAGCATCAGCAGAAGATCCGTAGAGTCCTGCTGTCTCAGATAAATCTTTCCGATCTCATCAATCACACGGTTCCTGTGGCTTCCCACTCCCCGAATCAGTGCTGTCAGATATAAATAATACGCATTGCTCTTCGGATCTTTTCCAATCGCAAACCGATTGTAATTATAATTCTCCAGAATCCATTTGGCCTCTTCTATCCTTTCGCCGCGAATATAAACGTGCGCCTGAAACAGCTGAAGAAACTCATCCATCGGCGCATAACGGCGCATCTTTTTCGTTTTCTCTACCGCGCTGTCTGCCCATTTGTTCAGCTCGATCCTTCCGGCCATGCAGGAAATATATTCCTTCAGAATCTGTGCCATCAGAAATTCAATCTCCCGACGGTCCTCATTATAGTTTCCATTCTGCATGACCTCAACATCATAGGAAACGATCTCATAAGGCGTCACCAAAAGTACCTTTCCAAAGTTCCGCCCTGCGTGGAGCTTCTCCGGTTTCACAAGAAAATCCACCTGATAGACATTTCCCACAAAATCATCCGTGGAAATATTCGGGCGTCCTACATAAAGGAACTCCCCTTCCACACGCACCTTAATCGGCATAAAGCCCCAGGTATTCTTAATTACCGTAACCGTTCCCTTGGTAATCTCCTTCACATCCTCAAAGAACATTCCCTCCCCGGGAAGCGTCAGAAAGATACACTCCTTCTGCTTAATTCCCACAAGGAACTCTTCCATTGCCTGCTCTCCAAGGGACCATTTTCTCATATTATCATACAAATAAAAGGTCCTGGGATTCTCATATTTCAATACTTCGTAAAACTCGCGGGAACGGAATAATTTCAACGCCTCTGCAAAATCCTTGATCGCAAGCCTTCGGAAATCATCTGTATTCTGAACTTTACCATAATTGGTCATCACATACGGTTTCTCAATAATAGCCGTAAATGGTATGCGGTATTCACCGCCGGTACATACAACAGTAAAATCTCCCTGTTCCACATGACCTGGGAGAAGTCCCCGTCCATCGTACTCAAAATCCACCCTGACCGGATTGCCCTCAAATCCCTGATCCACACAACGCATACGAAAAGAAGACGGATATACGAGTCCTCTTATGACTCCCTCCGTCCGGTTCTTAATCATGAAATTGCCCTTATATACTTCACCTTCCCCGATGGTAAGAATCAGGCTTGTCTCAGGAAAAACAATCTGTGGCTGAGCCAGCTGAAAGTCTCCTTTTGAAAATTTCTTGATCTTGTTTTTCAAGCCATTCACCTCTTCTTGCATTGCATTTTTCTGTAAACATACTATAATAAATTATAGCATTGGTTTATGAGATATGGCAATGGTCAAAGCACAAAATATAGGAGATTTATATGTTAGATAAAAAAAACACACAGGAACGTCCTGCATTTCACGGAAGTGACATTGAACAAATTGAAAGCTTTTATGGAATCCCCAAGGAACAGATCGTGGGCTTCGGCGCCAACGTCAATCCCCTTGGTCTCTCGGATTCCGTCAAAAGATCCCTATCCGAGCATCTGGATATCATCACAAGCTATCCGGACAGGGATTATAAAGAATTAAGAAAAATAATCGCCGACTACTGCAGTGTCAGTATGGATTATGTTGTGACGGGCAACGGTTCCACAGAACTGATCTCACTGCTGATCAGTCACAGAAATGCCAAACACGCACTGGTCATCGGACCCACCTATTCGGAATACGAACGGGAGCTGGCGCTCACCGGCGGGCATATTTCCAATTATTATCTTCCGGAGACCCGCAATTTTCAGCTGGATATCGATGATTTAAAAACTGCTCTCCAGAATGATGTGGATTTTCTGATTCTCTGTAATCCGAATAATCCTACCTCATCAGCCCTGAAGCAGGAAGATCTGCAAAAGGTTCTGGTGGAATGTAAACAGCGCAATATTTTCGTTATGATCGATGAAACATACGTAGAATTTGCTCCCCGGGTAGAAGAAATCACGGCGATACCTTTTGTTTCCGCCTTCGATAACCTGATGATCATCCGTGGCGTATCTAAATTCTACGCTGCTCCCGGTCTGCGTCTCGGCTATGGAGTCACCAGCAATCAGCAATTTCTCAGCACACTGAAGAAATACCAGAATCCGTGGAGCCTAAACAGCATCGGCGCCTATGCCGGAGAGCTTATGCTCCAGGATACGGACTATATTCAAAAAACGAGAAATCTGATACTCTCCGAGCGTGACAGGTGTCTCCATATATTGCAGAGCTTCCGTTACGCCAAGGTCTATCCGGCCTATGGTAATTTTATCCTGATCAGGATTCTGAAAGAAGGACTGACTTCCTTTGATGTATTTGAGCATGCCATCAGACAGGGTATGATGATCCGGGATTGTTCCTCTTTCGAAGGACTCCCCGGCGAATATATCCGGTTCTGCATTATGAATCCCAAAGACAATACCCGACTTCTGGAATGTCTGGCCGAATTACTGGCCTAGCCTTTCGGATAACTCCTGTATTCCTTTGGCGTCCACAGCTATTATAAGCCCCCTGTAGTGCGCAGAGGGCTTATTTCCACAAATGGTATCATACTATTTCATAAGAATCAGTGCAATCATAACAAGATCTATGTCGCCGGTGTTCTTAAGTCCGTGTCCATGACCGTCGTCACAGTAGGTTACATCTCCTGCCTCCACTTCAATCGCAGCGCCATCCTCTTCATACATTCCCCTTCCTTCCAGAATATAATAGGCTTCTGCCTCTCCGTGATGCTCATGATGACCAATCTCACAGTTTGGTTTTAATGTAATGCGGTTGAACATTCTGCAGTGTTCTCCCCGCTGCTTCGGCGTGATAAGTTCCTCTCTGGTAATATAGCCTGCGCCGCCATTTACATGTTCTACATCTGTCTTCGGTCTTTCACCTGCTGTTGTCTTAAGCATAATAAAATCCTCCTTAATATATCTGCACATTTTATGATAAATCTTTGTAAGCAGTATATCATATTTCCATTTCCCCCGCAATCAGCAAGAGGTTCTGCCTCCGCAGAACCTCTGTCATTTATGCTGCATTTAATTAATGGAAATAATGTGCTCCGATCTGCATTCCATATCCTCCCTGATCGAAGTACAGACATCCGCCCACCGGGTTTTCCCCGGCAAGTGCAGCTTCTGCTGCCTGCATGGCAGATTCCGTGTATCCTCTGGAACTTCGCACCTGATCAAGCCAGCCGCTGCCCGCCGGACTAAACTGTCCTGATTGGTAAATGACTTCTTCCATGGTATTTGGATATGCACTGCTGGCGATGCGGTTCATAACCACCGCCCCTACTGCTACTTGTCCAGTAAAGGATTGATTTCCTGCCTCACAAAAAATGATGGAAGCCAAAAGCTCTTTCTCATAGCTGTTTCCCAAAGGAACTGCCACTGTCCGGGAAGCTTCGGCCGCCTCTGCTTCTCTTGCAGCAGCCTGTTCCTCGGCCTTCTTCTGTGCCTCAAGTATCTTTGCCTGTTCCTCTACCCTGTTGAAAGCTTCCTCAGCCTCCTTGGCAAACTTCACGTTCATATTTGCAGACTTTCTGTTTATTTCTCCGGTAGAGCAGCCTGTAAGAGCCATTCCCACAGGTGACAGACTGGCCGTCGGAACACTTTCTTCCCGAATCGCTGCTGCCTGGCTGGAAAATCCTAATGATAACGTCAGCGCCGTCACATGACAGACCATCCACATTCGTGCTTTTGCAGTTCCGTTTCTTAAATTCATATTATATTTCAACATAAAAATGATGCCCTCCTGTATACATATTTTGTATTGTTAATAAAGTATACTCACTTTTTTCAACTTTATTACAATTATTACAAAATTGTTACATTTCGTAACGAGGGCATCATATCATGCAGCTATATAAAGGTCAAACCAATATATTTTCCAGTATTGTTATAATTTAGCAATATCAATCAGTGTCAGCTTCTTGATATCCGTGTTTTCCAGACTGGTAATTAAAGCCTGTGCGGTATCAATCGCTGTCAGCACATTCACACCGGTTTCGATGGCACTTCTGCGAATCACAAATCCGTCTCTGGAGTGTTCTGCGCCCTGAGGCGGAGTATCAATAACCAGATCGATCTTATGGCCCAGAATCAGGTCCATAAGGTTCGGTGAGACCTGCTCAATTTTATTAACCGCAATCGCCTTCACACCTGCTTCCTTTAGCGCTGCTGCCGTTCCTTCTGTGGCAAAAATCTTATATCCAATTCCTGCAAATCTGCGTCCGATCTCCACAGCCTCCGGCTTATCCTCATCCCTTACGGTCATAATCATATTGTTATGCTTCGGAAGCTTGATTCCTGCGCCCAGGAAAGCTTTGTACAGCGCCTCATCAAAGGTCTTCGCAATCCCCAGACATTCTCCGGTAGACTTCATCTCCGGTCCCAGACTAATATCTGCGTCCCGGATCTTTTCAAAGGAGAATACCGGCATCTTGACCGCGAAATAATCTGCTTCCGGCTGAAGTCCCGGCGTATAGCCAAGCTCTTTGATCTTATGGCCAATGATCACCTTGGATGCCAGAGGTACGATCGGGATTCCGGTCACCTTGCTGATATAGGGAACCGTACGGCTGGAGCGCGGATTTACCTCGATGACATACACATCCTCTCCGCATACAATAAACTGAATATTAATTAGTCCGATCACATGCAGGGACTGGGCCAGCTTCCTTGTATATTCTTCAATGGTACGCTTGGTCTTCTCACTGATGCTCTGGGCCGGATATACCGAGATACTGTCTCCGGAATGGATACCGGCTCTCTCAATATGCTCCATGATACCCGGAATCAGGATATCTTCCCCGTCGCATACCGCATCCACCTCTATTTCCTTGCCCTGCAGGTATTTGTCAACCAGAATCGGATGATCCTGGGCGATCCGGTTAATAATACCAATAAACTCATCAATATCATGATCGTTAATTGCAATCTGCATTCCCTGGCCGCCAAGCACGTAAGATGGTCTTACCAACACCGGATATCCCAATCTTCCCGCTACTTCCTTGGCTTCCTCAGCCGTAAACACCGTTCCGCCGGTCGGCCTTGGAATCTCGCATTTTTCCAGGATCTCGTCAAACAGCTCCCTGTCTTCCGCCGCATCCACATTCTCTGCCGAAGTACCCAGGATAGGCACACCCATCTTCATCAGCGCTTCTGTGAGCTTGATCGCGGTCTGTCCGCCAAACTGTACCACTGCTCCGTCCGGCTTCTCCAGATCCACAATACTCTCCACATCCTCCGGTGTCAGAGGCTCAAAATACAGCTTATCTGCAATATCAAAGTCCGTACTTACCGTCTCCGGATTGTTGTTGACGATGATCGTCTCATATCCTTCTTTGGAAAATGCCCAGGTACAGTGTACGGAACAGAAGTCAAACTCAATTCCCTGGCCGATTCGGATCGGTCCGGAGCCAAGTACCAGAACCTTCTTACGGTCCCTGGTCTCTGCCACCTCATTCTCACTTCCGAATACCGAATAGTAGTAAGGGGTCTCCGCCGCAAATTCCGCCGCACAGGTATCTACCATCTTATAGGCGGCGGTAATGCCATACTCATGACGCATATCATGGATTTCCCGCTCCGTGCGTCCGGTGATCCTTCCAATCACGCTGTCCGGAAATTCCATGCGCTTTGCTTCCTTAAGAAGCGCTTCATCCAATGCGCTGCGCTTCAGCTTAAGCTCCACCTCTACCAGACGTGCGATTTTATCAATAAACCATTTATCAATCTTCGTTACTCTGTGAATATCATCATAGCTGATGCCCTGGCGGATTGCCTCGGCAATCTTCCAGATTCGTCTGTCGTCTACGACCTTCAGCACCTCCAGGAGTTCTTCCCCGGTCAGATAAGAATAATCATAGGACATCAGGCTGTCCACATGCTGCTCCAGAGAACGGATTGCCTTCATCAGCGCTCCCTCAAAATTATCGCAGATACTCATAACCTCTCCGGTAGCTTTCATCTGCGTCGTGAGGGTTCTCTTGGCACTGATAAATTTATCAAAGGGAAGTCTGGGAATCTTCACCACACAGTAATCCAACATCGGTTCAAAGCTCGCATAGGTCTTCTTTGTAACCGCATTCTGAATCTCATCCAGGGTATAGCCCAGCGCAATCTTTGCCGCCACCTTGGCAATCGGATATCCGGTAGCCTTGGATGCCAGAGCCGAAGAACGGCTCACACGAGGGTTTACCTCGATAACACAGTACTCAAAGGTCTCCGGATGCAGGGCATACTGCACATTACATCCCCCAGTGATATTCAGCTCACTGATGATATTCAGCGCCGAAGTACGGAGCATCTGATACTCCTTATCTCCCAGCGTCTGAGAAGGCGCGACTACAATACTGTCACCGGTATGTACGCCTACCGGATCGATGTTTTCCATATTACATACGGTAATACAGTTGCCATTGCCGTCCCGCATCACCTCATACTCAATCTCTTTCCATCCGGCAATGCAGCGCTCTACAAGAACCTGTCCCACTCTGGAAAGTCTAAGTCCGTTCTCCAGAATCTCAATTAACTGCCCTCTGTTGTTCGCAATACCGCCGCCACTTCCGCCAAGCGTATAGGCCGGACGCAAAACTACCGGATACCCAATGCTTTCCGCAAACTGGATACCGTCTTCTACATTTTCTACCACCAGAGACGCCGCACAGGGCTCGCCAATCTTCTCCATAGTAGCCTTAAATTCCAGACGGTCCTCTGCTTTTTTAATCGTCTCAGAAGTAGTTCCAATGAGACGAACATTATTCGCCTTCAGGAAACCATTTTCTTCCAGCTCCATGGCGAGGTTCAGGCCCGCCTGACCTCCCAGAGTAGGAAGTACGCTATCCGGCTTCTCTTTCAGAATCAGCTGTTCTACCACTTCCACCGTCAGAGGCTCAATGTATACCCGGTCGGCAATATCCTTATCCGTCATAATCGTAGCGGGATTGGAATTTAAAAGTACAACCTCGACTCCTTCTTCCTTTAGGGATCGGCAGGCCTGTGTACCTGCATAATCAAACTCTGCTGCCTGTCCAATGACAATCGGACCGGAACCAATGACCAGTACCTTTTTAATATCTTTTATTCTAGGCATCTTTCTTCTCCCTCCTGCTATTCATCATCTCAACAAACCGATCAAACAGGTATCCGGAATCCTGCGGTCCCGGACATGCCTCCGGATGGAACTGCACCGTAAAAATATTTTTGCCGATATATACAAGGCCTTCATTGGTTCCATCATTTACATTCACAAAGGCTTCCTTTGCAATCTTCGGATCCACGGTAGATGCATCCACTGCATATCCATGATTCTGGGAAGAAATGTATACACGTCCGGTACTCAGATCCTTCACCGGATGATTGCCTCCCCGATGTCCGTATTTTAACTTATATGTCTTTGCACCATAAGCACGGGCCATCAGCTGATGTCCAAGACAAATTGCAAATATAGGAATATCTGTATCGGATAATTTCTTGATCTCTTCAATAATAGAAACATTGGTCTCCGGATCTCCTGGTCCATTGGATAACATGATCCCGTCCGGATGGCTGTTGATGATTTCTTCGGCAGTTGTGTGAGCCGGATAAATGGTCACTTCACACCCTCTGATGTTCAAAGACTTAGCGATATTATTCTTTGCACCGAGATCCATCAGTGCAACCTTCGGTCCCTCTCCCGGAAGAACCTCTTTTTCTGTACAGGTAGTCACCGAGACCACATCTCCTATAGAATAGGCCTTCAATTTTGGGACAACCTCGTCCAGATTATAATTCTCATTGGTGGTAATCATACCATTCATTGTTCCCTTTTCCCTGAGAATCTTTGTAAGCGCCCTGGTATCAATTCCTGCAATTCCAGGTATATCCTGTTCCTTCAAGAAGTCCTGAATGGTTCCCTCACAGCGGAAGTTACTTGGCATTCTCGACAGTTCTCTCACAATATATCCATCCGGCCATGCTTTCCTTGATTCCATATCCGGCGTGATTCCATAATTTCCAATCAGTGGATACGTCATCACTACTGCCTGACCTGCATAAGACGGATCTGTCAGTACCTCCAGATATCCTGTCATCGACGTATTAAATACAATCTCACTGATTACGTCCTTGGTCGAACCAATACTGGTTCCTGTAAAGACCGTTCCATCTTCCAAGATAAGAAATGCTTTCATACATTCACCCGCTCCCTTCCAGATATTATCTTTCATAGTATGCATACTTGCACAAATTGTAACGATTATACACCATGTTTTTGCATTTTTCAACCCTATTTTATGTTTTCTGTCTATATTTTTGAATATAAATGCATTGTGCTGCATATAAATACATTCTTAATACTGCCAGTAAACCGTAAGCTTACAAAGCTCCGGCTGCTCCGAATAATAATACCCTGCCTGCTCCATCCCATAGATACTGCAGAGATTCTGCGCCGCCCTGTAAATCAGGTCTCCCAAAATCTCATCTCTTGCCTGTTGATAACTATTCTCATCAGCATACTTAAAAACCGTCGGATTGGCCTGTTCATAAATTCTCTCATTCAAAACCGCAAGGGCCTCATCCCTATCATACCGGTCATAATACATCCCATTTACCACATAGTAATTCCACTTCATATCGGTACATTCGGGAAGCGGATACTCCGGATCTGCTGTGTGCGTGCGGTAAACCTCCCTATCATCACAGCACATATAATCATAGCTGATGGAATCCCACAGCGGACTCTCTTCCTCCATCTGATATACCGGATCGCCCCAGGTCGAATCCACATGATAATACGCTCCATCACACTTTACCAGGTTCCAGGCATGAGCATTCTGTCCATTTGCCGTTCCTGTTGCATAAATGACAGGAATATTCAGCTGTTCCAACAGATACTGTACCGCCTTTGCATAGCCGGCACAGACAGAACGTTTTCCCACAAATACACTGTAAATATTCTGGTTATCCGGCGCCTCCAAATCATAGGTTACTGTATTTACAATATATTCATACACATACAGGATCTTCTCATATTCTGACGCGTCCATGGAAATTCCCTGAAGAGTCTCAGAGACTGCTGCATCAATCTGTTCCTGTCTGCTCTGCTTTTCCTTTAGCTGACAGTTATATACCGGCGCCACCACAGTATAGGCCTCTGAGCCAGCTCCACGTTCATAGACGGTAGAACTTACTTCGCCATCACACCAGAAAATATCCGGATAGTCTTTTAGAACCTCACTCAAAATACGATTCGCCTGACCGGCATCTTTACAGTGCACATAGATCTCGTCTTCACCGGCCATCATACCCTGAACGATCTCCTTATAGACTTCCCGCTCATCCGTATCCAACAATCCATAATAGTATTTATTCACCAGGCTTTCCTCTTCAACAGAAATCTCCTGATACGGCACGTTTTCTCCAGATTCAGAGTTTTTCTTCTCTGATACTCCCTGCCCAACTCTTAGCTCCTTCACAGCCGGAAATACAGACAGCAACGCTCCAAATACAATTATTATTATAAAATATCTCAGACAGCCTCTTCTTCTTTTCCTCATGGCTTCTCCTTCATTCTATTCACGCTTTGTCTCTTTCCGTATATATTAATTGTAACAGAATTTATGAGGTTATACTATGACTAATCCCATTTCATCTTCCGATACTCCAGATATTGGAAGACTTCAGATTAATATCACCTCCGGAATTACATCCTTTCCGGTTTCTGATGCAACCATCAGCATCTCATACACCGGAGTCCCGGAAAGCACGCTGGAGCAGGTGACCACTGACTCCTCCGGTCAGACAGAGGTACTGGAGCTGGCTGCTCCGCCCATCGAATATAGTCTGGACCGTGAAAACGACATCCAGCCCTACTCTGAATATACTCTTCAGATACAGGCGCCGGGATTTGAACCTGTCAGCATCGCAGGCACTGAAATACTTGCGGATGTCACCGCCATCCAGAACGTACAGTTAAATCCTCTGGACACTACGGGCACAGAAGAGGAAGTATTTGTGATTCCTGCACATACATTGTATGGCACCTATCCTCCCAAAATTCCTGAGGATGAAATTAAGCCTGTGAACGAAACCGGAGAAATCGTACTAAGCCGGGTAGTTGTTCCCGAATATATTGTTGTACATGACGGAAGCCCCAGAGACAGCACCGCATCCAATTACTACGTCAAGTACAAGGATTATATCAAAAATGTGGCATCCAGTGAAATCTACGCCACCTGGCCGGAAGATACGATTCGCGCCAACGTCCTTGCTATCATGTCCTTTACTCTGAACCGGGTCTATACAGAATGGTATCGGAACCAGGGCTATGATTTCACTATTACCTCCTCCACTGCCTATGATCATAAATGGATACCAGAACGAAATTTCTTCGACACGATCTCTGTCATTGTAGATGAACTGTTCGCAGATTATCTGTCCCGTCCGAATGTGCGCCAGCCGATTCTTACTCAGTACTGTGACGGAAGACAGGTGCAGTGTCCAAACTGGATGACACAGTGGGGGTCTAAGTCTCTCGGCGACCAGGGATATTCTCCTATTGAAATTCTCCGCTATTATTATGGAGATGATATGTACATCAATACCGCAGAAGCCATCTCCGGAATCCCATCCTCCTGGCCCGGATACAACCTTGAGATCGGCTCCAGCGGAAACAAGGTACGCCAGCTTCAGGAACAGATTAACGTGATTGCGGGCGCATATCCCGCAATCCCCAAACTTACTGCCGACGGCATTTATGGTCCTGCCACAGCCGAGTCAGTACGCGTCTTTCAATCTGTATTCGGACTTCCCGCCACCGGAGTCGTAGACTATTCTACCTGGTTTAAGGTATCAGAAATCTACGTAGGCGTATCCAGAATTGCAGAACTTACCTAAAACGTAAGAGATTCATTTCCCCCTATAACGATGATAAAAAGGTAGTGAGCTCTTCTCTCACTACCTCATTTGCTGCTTTCTGCAGTATGCAAATAT
>JAUNGJ010000017.1:31704-50297 GCA_030524585.1 Eubacteriales bacterium
AATGTAAACATTCGGAGCTCCTTTCAACACGTCTCTTAAATTTCCCGGTACAAATATCATAACATATAGATAATATCTACTTATATAATACCGCCATTGCTTCATATGGCTTCAGCGCCATCTCATCTCTTATCCTATCCCTGTCATAGTTGGAGATCAGCACCTCGCCTGCTGCCCCTGCAAGCTCTTCCGGCACCCGGTACGTAATCTCTTTTTCTGTATAGCTGCACACCACCAGAAGTTTCTCATTCTGATACCTGCGCATATATACATACAGATCTTCGCTGTCAGGAAGCAGCAGCTCATAATCACCGTACACGATAATCTCCTGCTCCTTGCGGAGATTGATCAGCTTCTTATAATAATGGAACACAGAAGAGGCTCTTGCCACCTGCTCTTTTGCATTGACCTCTCTGTAATTTGGATTCACCGGTATCCATGGGGTTCCTGTCGTAAATCCTGCCTGCGGGCTATCATCCCACTGCATCGGAGTTCTCGCATTATCTCTTCCTTTATAGCTGATATAACCAAACATATCTTCCGGAGACACGATTCCTTTTTCTGTAAACTCATGATATGCATTGATGCTCTCAATATCCCGAAATTCATTCAGAGAAGTGAAAGGATAATTGGTCATTCCCAGCTCTTCCCCCTGATATACATAGGGCGTCCCCTGCATCATATGAAGACAGGTTCCCAGCATCTTGGCGGAAACTTCCCGGTACTTCGGGCTGTCATTTCCCATTCTGGACAGCATACGCGGCTGATCATGGTTGCACCAGTAAAGGCTGTTCCACGCCTTCCCCGCAAGCTCTGTCTGCCATTTGCTCATTACCTGCTTTAATCCGATAAGGGGAATCTTCTTGTGATTCCACTTGAAGCTCTCGCCGCCGTCCAAATCCATATGCTCAAACTGGAACACCATGTTCAGCTCCTTCCCTGATGAGGAAGCGTATTTCTTCGCTTCTTCCACGGTAACGCCGGAGCACTCTCCCACAGTAATCAGGTCATACCTGGACAGAACCTCCCGATTCATTTCCTGCAGATATTCATGCACATGAGGGCCGTTCGCACAGTAAGGACCGAAATCTCCATAACCGCTCTTTCCCGGCCTGCCATCCGGCAATTCGGGAACTTTGGAAATCAGGCTGATCACATCCATGCGGAAACCGTCAATTCCCTTCTCACACCACCAGGTCATCATATCGAATACTTCTTTTCTTACCGCCGGATTATCCCAATTCAGATCCGGCTGTTTTGCCGAAAACAGATGCAGATAATACTGCTCCGTGGTCTCATCATATTTCCAGGCAGAGCCACCAAACACAGCGCCCCAGTTATTGGGTTCCTTTCCATCTCTGCCCTCCCTCCATATATAGTAATCCCGGTATGCATTGTCCGGAGACTTCCGGCTCTCCAAAAACCACGGGTGCTCATCGGACGTGTGATTTACCACCAAATCCATCATAATCTTGATTCCAAGCTCGTGGGCCCTTGCAAGCATCCGGTCATAGTCCTCCATCGTTCCGAATTCCGTCATGATCTCCCGATAATTGCTGATATCATAGCCATTATCGTCGTTGGGAGACTGATAGACCGGCGACAGCCAGATCACATCGATTCCCAGCTCCTTTAAGTAATCCAGCTTACTTGTGATTCCATTTAAATCACCGATGCCATCACCATTACTGTCACAGAAGCTTCTCGGATAAATCTGATATACTACACTTTCCTTCCACCATGCTTTCTCCATATCTGTTTCCTCCATTGATAAACTTCATTTTCCGACTCCCATTATATAGCCACAAAGCCTGATATCACAATAGGTTTTGCGCAAAAAGTAATATTGTACAATAGGTCGGTATCTCCCCGTACCCTCTGTATATACTCTACCTTTTGATAATTTTATTTCTCTTCCGATATTCGCTGGGCGGTATTCCATACACGCCTTTAAATGCACGGGAGAAATGCAGAAGATTCGGATATCCTACAGACGCTCCAATATCCCCTACGGATTCATCTCCTATGATTAGGGCATCTGCCGCCTTTGCCATCCGATACTGAATCAGAAATTCCTGGGGCGACTGGCCTACCACCTTCTTGAACACCTTTCCGAAATAGCTTCGATCCAGCTGACATTTTCTGGCAATCTCCTCCACTGTAATATTATTGGCGTAGTTATGCTCGATATACATAACTGCCTCTCTTACATAGAACTCACTTAAATTTCCTCCCTGAGTCTTTCTTGCGGAGGAAGAATACTTAATCAGGCTGTCCAGAAACAGATACAGATTGCCGATCATCTCCATAGAAGATGCGTTCTGGCTTTTTACCATTGTCAGCATCTTCTCCTGTATGATTTCCCCGTATTCCGGGGCTGACGGATGATATACCGGCGCCCTGTGGGACAGCCCTGCAAGCTCCACACATTCCTTTGCCCGAAGTCCTCCAAATTCCACCCATACATACTCCCAGGGCTCTTTGCTGTCTGCATAATAGGTATTCACATATCCCGGTTCAATCAGAAAGCCGCTGCCTGCCCTGATCTTATAATGAGTCGTGTGATCCTTTTCATCGTTCGCATTCAGAGTTCCCCTTCCTGAAATCACATAATGGAACAGATAATTGTTCCGAACATAAGGGCCAAAAGAATGGAGCGGCTCACATTTCTCATACCCATATTGGTATATTGTAAGATCCATAAACCGTTCGTCCTGAAATACGGAAAATAAATAATTCCTCATGGTGCGTCCCCTTTCCGAATCCAAAATTTATGAATTTGGATACTTTTTGAATTTTTTTGCCCGAAATAATCTCGAAATTTTATAAATTAATTATATTATATACCATAATGCGTCCCCGTTTCAACATTTACGTTTCAATATCGCATTATGATAAAAAGGCAACACATACAAATATTTACCTTTCTGTGGCAAACTGCTATAGTTTTATCTGGAAATACACAAAAAAGTCATGCAACTTGACGAAACATGAAAAAAGGAGAGGTGTGGAATGAAAAAGAGAGTAATTGCCACGGCGCTTGTGGCAGCAATGCTGATGGGAACCGTTCTTTCCGCTTCCGGATGTTCATCCGAGGCAAATGACGGCAAGACCCATATCACCATGCTTCAGTACAAACCAGAGGCCGTCAAGGCTTTTGAACAGATGGAGGAAGAGTTCAACGCAACTCATGATGACATCGTTCTCAAGATCGAGTCCCCAAACGATGCCATGACCGTACTGAAGACACGCTTTATTAAGGAGGACGTCCCGGATATCATCGGTATCGGCGGTGACGTAAATTTCTCAAACTTCGTGGATGCCGAGATGCTTATGGATATCTCGGACTTTGAAGGATTGTCCCTGATCAAAGACGCTTACAAAGAAATCGACAAGAACCTGGAATTTGTTCCTACGGAGGGCGTATATGCAGTTCCTTATGTGGCAAATGCCGCAGGTGTTCTGTACAACAAAGACATGTTCGAGGAAAATGGCTGGGAAATCCCGACCACATGGGACGAGTTCATGAGCCTTTGTGAGACCATTTAGGCTTCCGGACAGCTTCCATTATACTTTGGCTACAAGGACGTATGGACCTGTCTTGCACCGTGGAACGCACTTGCCTGCGATCTTGCGCCTGCAGATGTATGCCGCCAGGTAAACAAAGGTGATACCAAGTTCATCGACGAGTATGACGAGGTTGCTGAGAAAATGCTGGAGCTGCTCGAATATGGACCAACAGATCCATTTGCATATAACTACAACGATGCCTGCACGGCTTTCGCCAACGGAGAATCCGCAATGTACACCATCGGAAGCTATGCGGTTCCTCAGATCCAATCTGTAAATCCGGACATGAACATTGATTCTTTCGTTATGCCAGGATGTGACAATCCGGAAGACAATGTACTGAACTCCGGTATCGACCTTCAGTTCTGTGTCACAGCAGACTGTGAGAACAAAGAGGCTGCTTATGAAGTATTGAGCTTCCTGTTAGAGGACTCCACGATCCAGACCTATCTGGATGACCAGAACGCTGTTCCGTGTAAGGACAAAGAGTTCGAATTATCCCCGGCTCTTGACGGTATGGTTGACTACATCAACGAAGGCAGGATGACAGACTATCAGGATCACTACTATCCTTCTGAAATGTCTGTAGACGCTCAGATCCAGACCTTCCTGCTGGATGGAGACATAGAGAAGTTCCTGAATAAATTCGATACGGACTGGCTTAGATACAACCGCGATATTATCCGTAAGGTACAGGAATACGAAGAAAAGGGAGGGAATGAATAGTGAAGAAAAAACTCAGTAAAAATCAGACATTTTTATTGATCACGATCCCGGTTCTGGCATTGTTCTTCTGTTTTAATACATTGCCGCTGATCAAAGGTCTTATGTACAGCTTTACGAACTTCAGAGGTTTCGGAAGCTATGAGTGGGTGGGATTGCGCAACTACACCGATTTATTTACAGATGCCCGCGTAGGAAAGTCTTATCTGTTTACATTTAAATTTGCGCTGCTTGCTACTGTTGTTACCAATGTGATTGCTCTGCTTCTGGCTCTGGGATTAAATGGCAAGATTCGTGCAAAAAGCGCCCTGAGAGGTGTGTACTTTGTTCCAAGAATCCTGGGCGGATTGGTTGTAGGTTATATCTTCGGATATATCTTTACATACATCCTTCCGGCAATTACCGGCGGCTCCAGTATGCTGTCCAGCGAGAAAACCGCGTGGATCGCAATCGTTATCGTTGCTGCATGGCAGTCTATCGCACAGACAACACTGATTTACATTTCCGGTCTTCAGACCGTACCGGAAGACGTATACGAAGCTGGCGCAATCGACGGCGCTACAGGCTGGAAGAGCTTCAAGAGCCTGACCTTCCCGTTGATTATTCCATTCTTCAGCATCAACATGGTATTAAGTATGAAAGACTTCCTGATGGTATTCGATCAGATCATGGCGTTAACCAAAGGTGGTCCTGCACAGAGCACCGAGTCCATTTCCTTCTTGATCTATCAGAACGGTATGGGCGGCGGACAGTTCGGTTTCCAGAGTGCCAACGCAGTTATATTCTTTATCGTAATCGTTGCCATCTCTGTATTCCAGCTTAACTTTACAGGAAAGAAGGAGGAACAGTTATAATGAAAAAGAAAAATAAAGTTGCTGCCACTACCAATTGGCCGCTTACAATATTATTGATCGCTGGCTGTCTGACCGTTATCTTTCCACTTTACATGGCAATCGTAATTGCCTTCAAGAAACCGTCAGAAATGACCAATGACATTGCGGGAGCCTTAAGCCTTCCAAAGAGCTGGAGCCTTGAAAACTTCGCAGAGGCTATGCGTGTAACAGACTTCTGGCACTCCCTGGGCTACAGTATTATGATCACTGTCATCACCGTAGTACTGGCAATTTTGATCCACTCTCTTGCCGGATATGCAATCGGAAGAAGCATGGCCAAGAGTAAATTTTACAAGGTTACCTACCTTTATATCGTAAGTGGTATGTTTGTACCTTTCGCCATCCTGATGATGCCTCTGGTAAAACAGACCGCTCAGCTGGGAATCGACAACTGGTTCGGTGTTATCGTATGTTATCTGGTATTCTACATGCCGATGAACATGATGCTCTACACCGGATACCTGAAGAATATTCCAATTGCACTGGAAGAAGCAGCCTACGTAGACGGCGCCACCACATGGACCACCTACTGGAAGGTCATCTTCCCTATGATGAAGCCTATGCACGCTACCGTTGCCGTCCTGACGGCTCTTGGAACCTGGAACGACGTTATGACCCCGCTGGTTATCATGTCCGGAACAGGAGCCAACACACTGCCGCTGGCACAGCTTACCTTCCAGACACAGTTTGGTACCAACTACAACCTGGCATTTGCCTCTTATCTGCTGGCGCTTTTGCCAATCCTGATCTTCTATCTGGTTTGCCAGAAACAGATCATCAATGGTGTTGTAAATGGTGCGGTAAAATAACAAAGCTTTCTCAACACTTTTTGTACCCAACAAACACAGAAAAGGTATGGATATTTACTCCATACCTTTTCTGTATTATGCCATAAGTTTTTCTGTTAATTTCCGCTACATAAATAATCTTCGAATGTCATTATACATGACAAATACCATGATCACCATCAGAAGAGCAAATCCGATAAAATGCACATATCCTTCTTTTTCCGGTGGAATCTTCTTTCTCCTGACCGCTTCCACGAGCAGAAATACCAGCCTTCCTCCATCCAGCGCCGGAATTGGAAGCAGATTCATCACTCCCAGATTCGCAGACAGCAGAATCGATATATTCATCATGTTCGCCACAACTGCAGACAGACCATAGTCCACACTGGAATTGTAAGTTTCATCCACCACGTCCACGATTCCCACCGGACCGGACATCTGATCAATCCCCACCTGCCCGGTAATCAGCATCTTCAGGCTGGACACTGTGGTACATATCCAGTATTTCACCTCATACAGCCCATACTGCAGAGAAGTAAACACCCCTGCTTTCTCATTGGGTCCTCTGGTCACTCCCAGAAGATAGTAATCCATCTCTTCATTATACTGTGGCGTCAAAGTAACCGTATGCTCTTTTCCGTCCCTGACAAAGGTAACGTCCACCGTTTCTCCCTGGTGAAACTGATTATAAGTTGAGATCTCCCGGAAAATATTGATCTTCTTATCGCCCATCCTTATGATCATATCTCCATCCTGCATCCCCGCCTCTGCCGCCGGATAACCCTCATTTACCTCAGCAGCCACCGGTCTGTCATATCCGACCATAACCGTAAGAATCACCGACAGCACAAAGGCCAAAATAAAATTAAATACCGGCCCGGCAGCGATAACAGAAATCCTCGCCCACACAGACTTGCTGTGAAAATTTCCTTCCGCGCCTGTCGCCTCATCATCCTCGCCCATCATGCAGGCGCCGCCGATCGGCAGTGCCCGGATACAGTATCTGGTGCCTCTATATTCTTTGGAAAACAGCAGCGGTCCCATACCTAACGCAAACTCTTCCACTTCTATTCCATTCAGCTTTGCCACCAGGAAATGTCCCATTTCATGAAAAAGTACGATAAAACTGAATATTAAGATCGCTATAATAATTCCCAAAACCTACCTCCCGTAACAAAAATACAAAATAGTGATATATGCGCCGCTGCACGGTCCACTATCCCAGAAACAGCGTCAGATAGTAAATGACAGGGGCCGTAAAAATCACGCTGTCAAAACGGTCTAAAATTCCGCCGTGACCGGGAATCAATTTACCGTAATCCTTGATCTTGTGATTGCGCTTAATCGCAGATGCCGACAGATCTCCAATCTGGGAAATTGCACCTCCGACTCCGCAGATTAGTCCGCAGAGCGCCGGGCTTACGGAGGCATCCGCAAAATGATTCATACCTAATGCAAAAATCACGCCAAGAAGCGCCGCTCCCACAATACCGCCGATACCGCCTTCTACAGACTTCTTCGGACTTAAAACCGGCGCCATCTTATGCTTCCCGATGAGCATTCCCACACAGTACGCGCAGGTATCACAGCCCCAGGAGCTTAAGAAAATCAGCCATACCATAACACCGCCATCCGGCAGCTCTCTGGTCAGATATACACAGGACAGCATCACCGCCACATAAAATACTCCAAAAAATACCGTCGTCACCTGTTCCGCCACAAACTGAGGATAGGCAAACACATAGACAGCCATCACCAGCATCAGAGTCAGAATTGCAAGCGGCATCACATATTCCATCTTATTCAGATATAGAAGCACATAATACCCGATTGCCGCCAAATATCCTACAATACCTAATATTTTATCCTGTACCCTGACTACTTTATACAGCTCTGTAAGTCCAATCAGACTGGCTGCAAGCAGTACGCCGTACAGAAGCAGGCCGCCAATCCCCACCGTAGCAATCAGTACGATCACAAGCACAATTCCACTTATCAATCTTGTCTTAAACATCTGTAACCTCCTTCACTCCTCCAAAGCGCCGGTCTCTCAAATTATACTGTTCGATCGCTTTCAGAAGTTCCTCTTTTGTAAAATCCGGCCAGTGAACATCTGCAAAATAAAACTCTGTGTAGGCAAGCTGCCATAACAGATAGTTGGACAGCCTCTGCTCCCCGCTGGTGCGGATCAGAAGATCCGGATCCGGTATTCCTCTGGTATCCAGGTATCTCTCAAACAGCGTCTCATCAATCGCTTCCGTCTCTATCCTGCCATCCACACAGTCTTTTGCAAGAGCACGGACTGCCCGGATAATCTCATCTCTGCTTCCATAATTAATGGCAATCTGGAAATTCAGACCTCCATTATCCTTTGTAGCTGCCTCAAGCTCCAGAATACGCTTCTGAATATCCTCATCAAGTCTGGAAATATCACCGATAACCCGGACCTTCATATCATTCTTCGCAGCGGTAGTAAGACATGTCTTCATATAATTCCGAAGCAGCTTCATAAGCGCATCCACTTCATCCTTCGGTCTGTTCCAGTTCTCTGTAGAAAATGCATACACCGTCAGATATTTAATACCCATTCTCCAGGCTTCCTCACAGATTCTTTCTACATTCTTACTCCCCTGGGCATGACCATAATTTCTAGGCATCCCCTTGGACTTTGCCCAGCGTCCGTTACCGTCCAGTATGATCGCCACATGCTGTGGTATATTCATATTCTAACCCTCCTGCTCTGCTATATACAAAGTAGATAGGGACGAGACATATGTCCCGCCCCTCTATTCATTTATTAAACCGTCATAACCTCTTTTGATTTAGCTTCTACCGCCTTGTCTACCTCTTTGATATACTTATCAGTTGTCTTCTGAAGCTCTGTCTCCATATCCTTGATCTCATCCTCGGAAATCTCACTGCTCTTTTTTAATTTCTTCAGAGCATCGTTGCCGTCACGGCGGATATTCCGCACTGCAACCTTTGCCTGCTCTCCCTTCTTCTTAACATCCTTCGCCAGCTCTTTTCTGCGGTCCTCCGTAAGCTCTGGAAACACCAGACGGATAACCTGTCCATCATTGGTAGGATTGATGCCAATATCTGACATGTTGATCGCCTTTTCAATCGCCTTGATCATCTTTCTTTCCCAGGGCTGGATCACGATCATACGCGCTTCCGGAACCGAGATATTTCCAACCTGCTGAAGCGGCGTCGGTGTTCCATAATAATCTACCATGATCTTATTCAGAATATTCGGATTCGCACGTCCTGCACGAATCGTCATAAGCTCCGAATCAAGACTTGCCATCGTCTTCTTCATCTTCTCTTCATATACCTGCAATCTTTCATTCATCGTTATATCCTCCCTTATTTAAACAGTCACCTTTGTGCCTGTAAATCTTCCTGACATGGTCTCTACGATACTGTTCTCTTCATTCAGGCCAAATACCAGCATCGGCATCTTATTCTCCAGGCACAAAATCGATGCTGTAAGATCTACTGCTGCAAGCTTCTCATCAATAACCTGCTGGATTGAAATCTCGTCATACTTCTTCGCCTCAGGATTCACCTTCGGGTCACTGTCATAGATTCCATCAATCGCCTTGGCCAGAAGCATAGCATCTGCCTCGATCTCAATAGCGCGAAGAACCGCTCCCGTGTCCGTTGAAAAATACGGATGTCCGGTTCCGCCTGCAAAAAAGACGACCTTCCCCGCATTTAATGCTTCCAGCGCGCCATCCTTGGAAAACAGCGTGGTAAATGCACCGCACACAAATGGGGTAAATACCTCTGTCTTCATACCCACATAACGGAAAATATCGGATACATAGATACAGTTCATCACTGTTGCCAGCATTCCGATCTGGTCTGCCTTCGTCCGGTCAATCGTCTCACTGGTACGGCCTCTCCAAAAATTGCCGCCGCCGGTAACGATCGCCACCTGTATCCCATCATCCACCAATTTTTTCACCTGATTCGCCACACCGATACAGGTTGCCTCATCGAATCCGGTCTTTTTATCGCCCGCAAGGGCCTCACCGCTTAATTTCAGTAATACTCTTTGCATAAGTCTGCTCCTTATCTTCATTTATTTTCAAGCGCTGCATACTTATAATAAAGTATAGCACAGGTTTACGAAAACCTCAATTTATCTATATAATTTCTTTACGCTCAAAATACCGGATCAGAACATCGGCACACCGGTCCACACCAATATCCGATGTATTCAGGATCATGTGATAATTATTCACATCCCCCCAAGCCTTTCCCGTATGCTCATGATAGTAAGCCGACCGCTCTGTATCCGTCTGATCCAGTTTCTTCTCCGCTTCCTCATAGGAAATACCTTCCTTTTCCATAATCCGCCGGATGCGGTCCTCCCTGTCGGCACACACATAAATGTTAAATACATTTCTCTTTTTCTTCAGAATCTCCGAAGCACAGCGTCCGAGGATGATACAAGGTTCCTCTGCCAGTTCTCTGATAACAGAAGCCTCCGACTCATAGCTGCCATCTCCAAGCTTCTCCTCCACGATTGCCTTATCATACACCGGAATACCCAGCCGCTCTGAAAGCTCCTCTGCAATCTGGCTTGCGCCTGTCCCGTAACGTCTGCTCATTGTAATCACCAGTTTCATAGCCCGCTCTCCTTCGTAATACTTTTGACATGTCAAATGTCTAACGACATTATACCACAAACCACTCAAAATGGAATCTTATTTTGCCTGGAATATTCTCTCTCCGTAGGGCACGATCTCCTGTTCTGCAAACAGGTCCCTCACCGCATCCTCATATGCCGGAAGCTTCTCCGCTTTGCGGATTCGTTTAGCATACTTTTTCGGTTCCGTAAAAATCTGAATCAGATACAGCCACAGCTCTTTCATTTTAAACAGAACCACTTTATCCCCAGGCATATGCTCTCTGTAGGTTTGGTACATACATTCCTGAAATTCCCGGATCGTATCTTTGGATGGCATCTGACCGTCCTTCAGAAATCCCACAAGTCCCGGATTAATCAGAAGTCCTCTGCCCATCATCACCATATCCGTCTGAGGAAATCTTTCCTTCCACTCTCCAAAAATTTCCCCGCTGAAAATATCTCCATTGTAACACAGCGGATTTCTGCTGTTTGCGGCAGCATAAGCAAACATATCCCAATCCGGCGTACCCTTATAAAAATCCTTCTGCGTCCGGGGATGGACAATCAGCTCTTCCAGAGGATATTTATTGTAGATCTCGAGAAGTCTTAAAAATTCCTCCCTGTCATCCCTCCCAATCCTGGTCTTAATTGAAATACGACATTCCGTGCGGCTGAATATCTCCTCCAGAAAATGATCCAGCTCCTCCGGCTTTGCCAGAAATCCAGAGCCTCTGTATTTTGACACCACCGTCTTTGACGGACATCCCAGATTCAGATTCAGTTCCCGGTATCCGTATCCTTTCAGCGTCCTCTCTGCCGCCAGAAAGCTTTCCGCCTGATTGGCAAGGATCTGAGGAACCAAAAAGATTCCCTCATTGTGTTCCGGTAAAATATCATTCTTCTCCTTACTGCTTAGTCTTCCGGTCTGATTCGGAGCAAGAAAAGGCGTAAAATATTTATCTATGTCAGAAAAAAAAGAATGGCAGACATTACGGTGCAGATACCCCGTAATGCCTTCCATTGGTGCGTAATAGTATTTCATTCGTGCAAATCTCCATCTTATGGATAGATGGGAAATAACCGTCTGCCGGTTATTTCCCCACAGTATCAGAAAGCTTCTCAAGGGCTTTTTCCATCTGATCCATGCCCTTTTTGATCTGTTCCATCGAATTGCTGTAGGAAAACCGCAAATGTCCCGGCGCAAGAAAAGCGCTTCCCGGAACCACGGCAATCTCTGCTTCATCCAACAGATACTCTGCCATCTGCAAATCATTCTCAATGATAACATTCCCATAGCTTCTTCCATAATATCCGGTAATATCCGGAAGCAGGTAGAAGGCTCCCTCCGAATTAATACAGCTGATTCCCGGCATCTGATTCAGCCGCTCTCTCATATAATTTCTGCGGCGCTCAAATTCTTCCGCCATCTCATGCAAAGGCTCCTGGGTTCCCGTAAGGGCCGCTATCGCCGCTTTCTGGGACAGGGACTGTATCGATGATACGATCTGACTCTGGAGCACGTTCATCGCGCGGATGATCTCCTTTGGGGCAGCCGTATATCCGATTCTCCAGCCGGTCATGGCATAGGTCTTCGACATACCGCTGATTAAAATCGTGTGCTCCTTCACCTCTTCTGAAAACGAAGAAGGGGATACATGGACTCTGCCATTATATACAAATTTCTCATATACCTCGTCCGAAATAATATATATATCCTTCTCCACTGCCAGCGCCGCCAGCTCTTCCAGAGACTCCCTGTCATACACTGCGCCGGTCGGATTATTCGGCGTATTGATCATGACTGCTCTGGTATGATCCGTAACAGCTGCCCGAATTGCGTCTATATCCAGCGAGAAATCCTCCTTGCACGGCACCAGTACCGGCACGCCCTCGGCCAGCTTCACAAGCTCCGTGTAGCTCACCCAGCATGGATAGGGGATGATCACCTCGTCTCCCGGACTGCAGACTGCCAGAAGCGCCGTGGAAATGCACTGCTTCGCTCCGGCGCCGATCGTCACTTCATCCGGATCATATTCTACATGGTTCTCCCGTTTCAGCTTGCCGCAGATTGCTTCTCTCAGCTCCGGAATCCCCATAACCGCCGTATATCTGGTAAATCCCTGATCCATGGCCTCCTTCGCCGCCTGACAGATATGCTCCGGAGTCCCGAAATCCGGTTCTCCTATATTAAACCTTATAACCGGCTTTCCTTCCTGCTCAAGCTTTGTTACTTTATTTGTGATTTCAATAGTCTGTGACGGCTGGATCTTCTGTACACGTTCTGCTATCATCTTATACCTCTCGTCTATCTAAAACTTATTCCTCCACCATGCAGAATTTAAACTTTACCGGCTGGTAGTCTCCCATACCTACCGGAAGCGGAATTCCTGCATGCATCAAAGCTGCTCCTGTATAAACGGCTCCCGTATTAGTATCCCGGTAATGTTTATCCGGACACAGACCCTCCAGATATATAATGTGTATATGCGGATTGGATTCATTGCGGAGCATCACTCCATTCACAACCGCTTCTTTCTTATCCTTAGACACAAACTGCCACAGCACGTAATCCTGATTTCTGTATGGGCTTGACAGACGGTAATAATCACCAGTCTGCACCAGATGCTCCATCTCTTTATATTCCCGAATATGCCGCTTCGCCAGATCCTTCTCTTCATCAGTAAGCTTCGCCAGATCCAGCTCATATCCAAAAGTACCTGCACTTGCCACAACCGCTCTTGTGTCAAACGGCGTTGTACGTCCTGTACCGTGATTTGGACATACGCTGACATGGGCTCCCATAGAACTGATCGGATAACCGAAAGAGGTTCCATACTGAATCCTGAGCCGATCGATTGCATCCGTATTGTCACTGCACCAAATCTGCGGAGAATAGTAAAGCATACCTGCATCAAATCTTCCGCCGCCGCCTGCGCAGTTCTCAAACAGCAGATCCGGATACCTGGTGATCAGCTGTTCCATCATCTCATAAACACCCATCACATATCTGTGGAATACCTCTCCCTGCCGCTCAGCAGGAAGTGCCGCAGAGTATACATTGTCTACAGCCCTGTTCATATCCCACTTAATATAGTCAACCTTACAGCTGTCAAGGACACGGAAAATCTTCTGCATCACATGATCTCTGACTTCTTTGCGGGTGATATCCAGATTCAGCTGATGACGGCTCCGGTTCATCCTTCTCTCCGGAATCCGGAGTACCCAATCCGGATGCTCCTTATACAGCTTACTGTCCTCAGATATCATCTCCGGCTCAATCCAAAGCCCAAACTTCATGCCGATTCCATTGATGCGCTCAACCAGCTTCGGAAGGCCGCCCTTGATCTTCTCTTCGTTGACCTCCCAGTCTCCAAGACTGCTGTAATCTGAATTTCTTCTTCCAAACCATCCATCGTCCAGAACAAACATATCCAGCCCGATTTCCTTGGCGGTCTTTGCTATATCAAATAACTTTTCTTCATCAAAATCAAAATAGGTCGCTTCCCAGTTATTTACCAAAATAGGTCTTGGCGAATCCACATACTTACTGCGAATCAGATTAGACCTGTACGCATCATGATAAATTCGTGAGAGCTTGCCAAGTCCTTCTGACGAATAAGCCATGATGACCTCCGGCGTCTCAAAGGTATCGCCCTTATTCAGGAGATAGGAGAAATGATACGGATGAATACCCATGACCACTCTTGTCTGCTCCATCTGATCCACTTCAATCTCACAGCGGTGATTGCCGCTATAGGCCAGGGCATAACCGTAGCAGTCCCCGTGCTTTTCCGTCGTCTTCTTATCACATAGAATAATAAACGGATTGTGCTGGTGGCTGGACATACCTCTTTTGCTCTCCACGGATTGTACACCATGATGAAGCGGAAGCCTCTCCATCAGACGCTCCATCGTATGTCTTCCATAAAAATGTATAAAATCCATATGACGGTTTGTATAATCCATCTCCATGGACATTGCCCGCTGAATCTTAACCGGATTCTCTCCCTGATTCTCCATACGCACCGCTCTTGTAATTACATCCAGCTTCGGGAACACACCATAAAGCAGATGCACCTTCAGATTGCTGATCCGGTCATACAGTGTAATCTCCAGTGTCTCAGCCTCGTCTTCATTGCCATACATGCATGGAAGCCCATGAAGCGAATATTTTCCCTCCCACATTCTATGGGACTCATACCGCAGATGCACCGCATCGCTGCCGTCCATATGTTCCACTTCCAGACTATTGATGCGGTAATCTCCATTACCGTATCCGGAATACTCCTGCGGAAGCACGTCCAAAGAAAATGTACGGTCTTCTCCGGCCTCATATGGATTGCCGGAAAATCCTCTGTCCAGGAAACACAGCCTGTGCGTAATCTCTGTATCACCTATATTAGCGCCGTAATACAGATGCACCAGCGTGTCGTAATTAATCACCTGCATCTGATACATACTGTTATTAGTTCTTAAAACAAATACTCTTGATTCTTCATTAAAAGTAATGTATTTCATAACCCAGCCTCTCCTAATATATTAATCCTTACTTCGTAACAAATCCCGGTCCAATACTGGATCGGGACTCGCCTTTCTATTGCTTATGTTAGCATAATTATATCCCGAAGGCAAGCCTATATTTATGGACGATGCGCCGAACTTTTCCCGGTTTTTTTGTGCTAATTGATAGAGAATGTCCATAGCTTTTTCATATCGTTTCATTCCGTACGTTTTAATTAAAATCTAAAACAAAAAGTACGATTATCCGCTAAAATACAGTGTTTATAAGCACTTTTCATTGAGAGGAAGAAAATGAAAACCATCTGATATTGTCATATTACAATACCGCCTTAAAATTTTGATTTATCATAATTATAGGGGATACTCGTTCCGACGAGAACATTTTCAATTTTTTCGATAATAATCCAATCGTCCATATTGCCTTGATGTTCAAAATTAAGAGGATTTATTTTCTCAATATTTTCAAATTCTACCAGGCACAAACACTTTTTATGCCACCGTACTTTTTGTTTGTCCGATAAACTTAATTTTTCTTGATTGTCTTCAAGTATTTTTGAAATTTCACTGTCACCTAATTTAACGTAATTTTGAACATTTTTTACAATCGCAGTTGCTGTAATTAAGGAAGTTCCTTTTTCCATGAAATAGAGACGTTCTCCAACAAAAACTCTGCTATGTGGGATTTTTCTTCCGGCAGCTCCACGCACAACCATTGTCTTTTTCCCATCTAAGATTTTATCTAAAACCTTTTCTCCTTTTTTTCCAGCATTATCACAATAAACTAAATGTACCATTATCGTTCCTCCTCTAAAATTGGTATCCATATTTGACTTAAATAATCTTCACTATATACGTTGGAATCACTGTACCATTCCAATTCAGGGCATGGAGCATGTTTAAATGGATATTTCACCAGCCATTCTTCATTAAGATATTTCCATCCTTTTTGAACTGCTTTTGGAACTGTACCTATGCAATCAAAAATAGCCCAGGTTGCTTCTGGTATTTCAATTTCTACATGACCTGCGTCCAGCGAAACTAATGTTGAATAAATGCCATTTTTCTGACATTCACTCCAAAACTCCGGTATCTTTTTATAGTGTTCATTGTTTACACATGAAATTTTAATGCATTTTCCTATCAAACGAAGTGGTTCTTTTTTCTCAATTTTCCACGTATACTGTTGTTTTTGAGCAATCTGCATTTTCGGCATTACACATAGTTTTATATCTTTTTCTCTTGCCTCTTTTGGAGAAATACCATGAAATTGCTGAAATGCCTTTGTAAATGACGTAGGGGAATTATATCCATATTTATAGCTTATATCAATCACTTTCATATCAGTGCTTTTCAAATCATATCCTGCCAAAGTCAATTTGCGTGAACATATTCAGAAAAACTTATGCCATTCATATAAGAAAAAACTTTTTGAAAAAAATCAAACGAGCACCCTGCCATTTGAGATATTTCTTTATTATCAATAGGTGTTTCTTTACGCTGTAAATGACTTTCAACGTAATCAATAATATTTTGCAATTTCTGATTCCATTCCACTAAGATTATCCTCCTATTACAATATATTTATGGTTAATACCCCTTGTTTAGAATGTATTCACATTATATCAATTATTAAAACAACTTTCATCTCATTTTAAGTACTGGCTGGATAATATATTAAAGAAGTACAATAAGAATATGAATCAGCAGTTTTTTTCTTTTCATGCTCATATCCGATCACCTTTATGAAACCTGATGTTTCTTAAATCCCAATCTGGCAAACGGCAGAAGAAGCACTGTTAAAGCTGCATACAAAATCGCTCTTACCGATAATAAATCCAGAACCAGACCGCCAAACTGATAAGAAACATAATTACCTGTTTCGGGTATGGTTGAGCGGTATGGCAGCAGAAACAGGATCAGGTTATAGATGCCCGTTGTGCCGGATGGTGTAAGGAACATGGGAAGGAAAAGCACCGGCACAATCACAGCCAGCACCAGATAGGAATTTTTCATCTTTGCCGACAGAAAAAGCGTCAGCCCCATCATGGCAAGCAATACCAGATAGATAACGCCTAAGTTGATTAACGCAGCCTGCATGAATGTAAGCGGATATGGTACGGTCGTGCCTGCAATTTGCAGCGGCAGATTCCATCCGTCTGTGCCAAAAGCGGCAAGAAGCAGTCCGAAAGCGAGTACAACATGAAGCGTGAACGAGGTTAGTCCAAATAAAAGGGACGCTGTGATTTTTGCCGCTATCAATCTGGTCTTTCCATATTTGCCGGATAAAATAACCGCATCTGTTCCGGCCTGATATTCACCGCAAAAGACAGGCGCAATGGCAATGCAGACAGCTAACAGCGCAAACATGAACAGCTCAAAACTGGTGAGAATGATTTCCCAGCCCTCGTAATAGCCATACTGCAAAGGTGTTTTTACTTTGCTGTTCATCTGCCGCCAATACGCTTTCTGCTCGGCAGATAGCCCACGGGACGGGTCGTTTAACAATGTCTCGATTTTGGAATTTCTTGTTTCATAGAAATTTGCGCCATTTGTTACGTCAATCTCCGGCATACTGTTGTAACCGGCATATTCGCCCGGATTGACATAGTTTCGTGCAATCATGTTTAGCAGAGATTCCCGCGGAGCAATCTCATTCCAGTAAGCGTCACCGATCAGAAATTCCTCAGTTCCGTCATATCCGATATGATCAGGATTGTCAAAAAGCTGCTGGACTTCGCGGATGGTATCCGTAACATATTCCTCCGTCAAAGGAACAGAGACGTCCGTGTATTGCGCCTTTTTATAGGAAATGCCCTTTAGTCCCTTCATGACGCCATCCTGATGATAGGTCTGGAATTGTATAATCGGCAGTCCAAACAGAAATGCAGTCACAATCAAACTGACCGCCATAACGATCAAAGTAGATTTTTTGCGCAGGATTTTCAAAAACTCATATTTAACCAATATTTTCATCATCGCTACTCCTTTCGTCCTGAACTTCTTCACCAAAGCAGTACAAAAACAAATCCTCCAAACTGGGTTCAACAGTATGAGCGTCTTCTGCAGGCGCTGTTTCATGCACGATTCTCAGGCGTACCTTATCGTGTTCGCGATGCAGGCTGGCGACAGGAAAAAGTCCTTTATATTCCGCCGCTTTCCGCTCGTCTGCGAGAACCTCCCATACCTTTCCCTGTATGCTGCCCGTAACCGTTTCCACAGGTTCCTGCAAAATCAGACAGCCTTGCTTCATCATCAGAATCGTATCTGCAATATAAGAAACATCGGAGACAATATGCGTAGACAAAATGACAATTTTTTCCTTGGCAAAATCCGAGATAAGATTGCGGAAGCGTACCCGTTCTTTGGGATCAAGCCCTGCCGTGGGTTCATCCAGAATCAGAATGGCCGGATCATTCAGCTCTGCCTGTGCAATTCCCAGCCTTTGCTTCATACCGCCGG
>JAUNGJ010000071.1 GCA_030524585.1 Eubacteriales bacterium
CCCCTTAAGTAGATTTTGGTTATTTGCCTTGTCTACTTAAGGGGAATCATATCAAATCCTGCGGCTCCTTTATCTTTATTTATCTTTATTCTTCTTCACTATTCTTCTACAGATTCCGGCTCCATGCTAAGAGACCTGTTCTCTGTGTCACGGACATTGTATTTCTCCACATATTCGGTAAATATATGTTTATAATCCCCACTTCTAAAATCAGAAAGCGGCATAGAATGAATATGCATATCTCTGTCAAGCTCTTCCCCTTTGATGACGGCTATTGCCACGCTGGCACAATGTGCCGCAATGCGGTCGAAGCTGTTAAGCAGATCGTTAAATACCGTTCCCTGCTCCAGATCGCAGTCTCCATGGCTTAGTCTGGTCACATGACGTTGCTTTAACTCCTCGCATAATCTGGATACCACCAGAGCAAGCGGCTTCACCCGTACTGCCTTCTCCTTATCATGCTCTCTAAAAGCTTCTACCGTCAGATTAGTCGCCTCACGCACCGCATCCATAACCACATTCAGCTCTCCCATTGCTTCTTTGGAAAGATGGATGTCTCCTTCATGAATCAGGTTTGTCACTCTTGCCACATTGGATGCATAATCTCCAACACGCTCCAGGTCGCTGATCATATGTAAACATATAGACACTTCCGTAGTCTGGGATGAATTCATCTCCCGTTTGGTAAGCTCCACAAGATATTCTCCCAGCTTAGTTTCATATTTATCAATCAGATTTTCCTTGCTCTGTACTTTATTATATCGCTCCGGCGTATACTCGTTGACCAGATTCAACGCCCTTCCCACATTCTTGCGGACCTTTCTGGACATTCCCTCTATTGCCCGGTTGCACTGGCCAATTGCCAGCGCCGGATAAGCAAGCAGACGTTCCTCCAACAGATCAAAGTCTGCCTCATCCTCAAGATCTTCCCTGCTGTCCTTCACCAATCTTCTAACCAGCTTCTCAATCTTCGGAATGAACGGGAAAAGTACACATACCGTTGCCACACGGAACACTGTATTAATAATCGCAATCATAACCGGACTCATGGTCACATTCAGGAACGAAAAATGTACTACTGCATTTACCCCATAGAACACAGCCGCCCAAATGATCATACCAAACAGGTCATTTAACAGATACACCAGTGCCGTACGCTTACCATTCTTATTCGCACCAATCGCAGAGATCAGAACCGGACAGGCTGCACCGACACCAATACCCAGAATAATCGGATAGGCTGTCGCAAAGGTCAGAGAACCGGTCACAGACAGAGCCTGAAGGATACCTACTGACGCAGATGCACTCTGCAGTACCGCTGTAAAGGCAATACCAAGCAGAATACCTGCGGCCGGATTCGAGAACATGGTCAGCATATTGGTAAATGCCTCGCTCTCCTTCAACGGCGCCACTGCACCGCTCATGGTCTGCATACCAACCATCAAAATGGAAAATCCCAGCATAATATTGCCAACATTTCTATATACAGTTCGTTTTGAAATCATCTTGAACAAAATACCGACGATAGCCACTACCGCACTGATTGTTGCCGTCGATAATATCTTGGCAACTCCGCTGGACCCCTCAATATAAGAGAGACAGAGAATCCAACCGGTTATACTGGTACCGATATTGGCACCCATGATAATACCGATTGCCTGTTTCAGCTTCATCATACCAGAGTTAACAAAACCCACCACCATAACTGTGGTGGCAGAAGACGATTGTATTACAGAAGTAACACCAGCTCCCAGAGCTACGCCTTTCAGTGATGTATTGGTCATCTTGTAGAGAAATGATTCTAACTTATTCCCTGCAACCATCTTTAGTCCGTCGCCCATCAGTGACATTCCGAACAAAAACAGCGCCACCCCACTCAGCAATGACAATACCATCGAAAATATGTCCATAATTTCCTCCTTTGTTACACTTTCTGTGGATTGATCACATCTCAATCCCTCATGATAACTAATTTACTCTCCACTTTATAATATACCATTACTTATTTCAGAAGTCTATGATTTTTCCCGGTCTCCGACTAGATTCCAGCCGCTTTATCATCATACCGGATCGCTGTCAGCACAAGGCCCTGGGGCGGAGCCGTCACTCCGGCTTCCGTCCGCTTCCCTGCCTCCAGAATATCTCTTACCTTCTCTGGTTTATAGAAGCCGCGCCCGACACGAATCAGCGTACCGGCAATGATTCTAACCATATTATACAGGAATCCGCTGCCAGTGATCCGAATCACAATTTCCTCCCCGCTCTTCTCAACTGTAAGCTCATGAACCGTCCGCACCGTATCACTGGTATTGGTTCTGACATTGCAGAAGCTCACAAAATCATGTTCTCCGATCAGATAGGCCGCTCCTTCCCTCATCTTCTCAATATCTAACGGAAAAGACACAAATGCCGTCGTTCTTCTTTTAATGGGGTTCGGGACGGCTGCATTGTATATATGATATTCATAGGTCTTGGTGATCACATCCTGATATCTGGGGTGCCATTCTGCCGGAACCTCTTCGGATTTCACAATTACAATATCCTCCGGCATACGCTGATTCAGTGCGTATGCCATACGTTCCGGAGGAATCGGGCTCTCCGTATCAAATACCGCCACATTTCCCAGTGCGTGCACGCCGGAGTCTGTTCGGCTTGCACCGATCACGCGAATCTCTTCCCCGGTAAGTCCGCTGATTTCCCGGTTCAGCACCTCTTCAACCGTGATTCCGTTGGGCTGAATCTGCCATCCGCAGTAATCCGTTCCGTCATAGGCAACCGTAAGCTTGATCCGTCTCATAGTCCCTCCTAAAAAATCCAGATGCGCAGCGGTACACACCGCCCAATGATCACAACTGCCGCCACATACAGCACAACAATCACATACGCCGTATAATCCCGCCTTGCATATTTCAGCGGATTCATCTTGGTTCTTCCTTCTCCGCCGCGGTAGCATCTTGCCTCCATCGCCATTGCCAGATCATTGGCCCGCCGGAATGCGGATACAAATAACGGCACCAGAATCGGGATCATACTCTTTGCCTTCTGCAGAATATTCCCGCTCTCAAGATCTGCGCCTCTGGCAATCTGCGCCTTCATGATCTTATCCGTCTCTTCCAGAAGGATTGGAATAAACCGCAGCGCAATCGACATCATCATGGCAATCTCATGGACCGGCACATGAATCTTATTCAAAGGCTTCAGCAAGCTCTCGATTCCATCCGTCAGCTCATTCGGCGTCGTCGTAAAGGTCATAAGGGAGGAGCCTGTAATCAGATAGACCAATCGGATTGCCATAAGAACCGCATTCCGCAAACCTCCCTCAGTTATGGTAAATATCCAGGCATGGAACAATACATCCCCGTCCCTTGTGAGAAATAAATTGAACAGGAGTGTAATCAAAAGCAGCATCATAATCGGCTTCATGCCACGCATAATATATTTGAAGGGAACCTTCGACAGCCGGATAATCGTCACCAGAAAAATCGTCGTCACAATATATCCGGAGATACTTTTAAATAAAAACAGTGAAATCAAATACAAAACCGTTGCCGCAAGCTTCACTCTCGGGTCAAGCTTATGAAGAACGCTTTTCGCCGGGTAATACTGCCCAATGGTAATATCTCTAATCATGACCCAGCACCTCCATAATACTGTCTGCAGCTTCCTCAACCGTAGTGGCCGCTACGTTCACATCGATTCCCTTCTCCTTCAGCTCATGCATGATATAAGTCACCTGGGGAGCCGCAAGGCCTACCTCTTCCAGCTCTTTATAGTGGGCAAATACCTTCTTCGGCGTATCATTGTACATCACTTTTCCGTGATTCATCACAATGATACGATCCGCATATTTCGCAATATCCTCCATACTGTGGGACACCAGAATCACCGTGAGATCACTTTTCTTATGCAGATATGCAATCTGATCCAGAATATCATCCCGTCCCTTGGGATCCAGCCCCGCTGTCGGCTCGTCAAGAATCAGCACCTTGGGCTGCATGGCAAGCACGCCGGCAATCGCAGCTCTTCGCTTTTGACCGCCGGAAAGTTCAAAGGGTGAGGATTGGTAGTATTTCTCCTTCAGGCCTACCAGCTTCAGAGCCTCCCTCGCCCGCTTTTCGCACTCTTCTTTGGAAAGTCCCTGGTTTTTCGGGCCAAAGCACACATCTGAAAGCACATCCACCTCGAACAGCTGATGCTCCGGATACTGGAACACCAATCCAACCTGGCTGCGCAGTGCTTTCATATTATAATTCTCACTGTAAATATTCTCACCATTATAATACAGCTCTCCGCTGGTCGCTCTGATCAGACCATTCAGATGCTGAATCAATGTAGATTTCCCCGAACCGGTATGACCGATGATCCCCACAAATTCCCCATGGGGTATCTCCAGACATATATCCTTCAGAGCCTGCTTCTCGTATGCTGTTCCGGGGCTGTATACGTAATTTAAATGTTCTATTTTAATCGACATATCGCTTCCACCAATTCCTCTTTCCTCAAAATCCCGGCTGGAATATCCAGTCCACGTTTCTTCAGCTCATCCGCAAGAATCGTAACCTGCGGAACATCCAGGCGGTATTCCTTCAGAGTATCCACCTGGGAGAAGATGTCTCTTGGCGTTCCTTCCATAACCACATGCCCGTGATCCATGACAAATACTTTATCTGCATCAATGACTTCTTCCATATAGTGTGTAATCAGGATGGCGGTCACCTTTTCCTGCTTTCTGAGCTCCTCTACGGTACGGAGAACCTCCTTCCGTCCATTCGGGTCCAGCATAGCGGTCGGCTCATCCAGCACAATACATTTCGGCCGCATGGCAATAACTCCGGCAATGGCAACTCTCTGCTTCTGCCCTCCCGACAGCTTATTCGGCGAATGATGCCTGTATTCAATCATTCCGACCGCTTTCAGGCTCTGTTCCACCCGCTTCCAGATATCGTCCGTAGGCACTCCCAGGTTTTCCGGTCCGAATCCCACATCCTCTTCCACAACCGTTCCGATGATCTGATTGTCCGGATTCTGGAAAACCATACCGGCAGACTGCCTTACATTCCACAGCTCTTCCGGCTCCTTCGTATCCTTCCCGCTTACCCATACCGTTCCCTCTGTCGGCAGCAGAATTGCATTGATATGCTTGGCAAGAGTGGATTTCCCGGAGCCGTTATGGCCGAGAATTGCAATAAACTGCCCTTCCTCCACATCCAGATTCACCTGGTCAACGGCACGGTATGCGCCGATCACATTGCCCTCTTCATCCCGTTTTGCATATTCAAAGATCAAATCCTCGGTCTGAACCATTTTTCTCATAATAGTTTCAGCCTCCTTATCTTTCTTCCTACTAAGTTTCCTTTATGCCTTCTCCGGCTCCGGATAGTCCACGCCTTTCGTGTCCACCGTTACCTTCTTCATTACCTGCTCTGTCATCGGACGGTCTCTGAAATCTGTCGGAGTGGCCGCAATCTTATTTACCACATCCATGCCCTCGATGATCATTCCAAACGCCGCATACTGCCCGTCCAGATGCGGAGCATCCTTATGCATAATAAAGAACTGTGAGCCTGCAGAATCCGGATGCATCGCTCTTGCCATTGAAAGCACACCTGCCGTATGGCGAAGGTCATTGGCAAAACCATTCTGGTTAAATTCACCCCTGATCTGGTAGCCTGGACCGCCCATTCCGGTTCCGTTCGGGCAGCCGCCCTGGATCATGAATCCGCTGATCACACGATGAAAAATCAATCCGTCATAATATCCATTTTTTACAAGGGAAATAAAGTTATTCACCGTATTCGGAGCAACCTTTGGATACAGCTCCGCTCTCATAATATCTCCGTTTTCCATCTCAATCGTAATAATTGGGTTTTCCATTCTATATACCTCATTTCTTTCCTATATTATAATATCGAATCAATTGTAACATGGGAATTTATCAAAATCAATCTACTATCCTTTTGCAGATGCAAGTGTAGAATAAAATACGACTCCCATAATGACAAGTCCTCCGATGATCTCCCGAAATCCCGGAACCTCTCCCAGCACCACAAGAGCCGCCAGAATCCCATACACTGATTCCAGACCGGAGATAATTCCCGCCGTCTGTACCTTCACGTGTTTTAGTCCCTCGATAAACAGGGAGTGGGCTCCTGCTGTAAATGCCACACCAAGAATTACAAGTCCTACAATATCTCTGCCGGTAAATGCAGGATGCAGGATAAGAACTGCCGGAAGAAGCACAATCGCCGCCACTCCCTGCTCATAAAATGCCACCAGCGTTCCCGTATACCGATCGGAAAAGCTCCGGTTCATCAATGACAGAACCGCATAGGTCAGACTCCCCACCATTCCCCAGATCACTCCCTGAGTCATGGAATTCTCCAGATGAAATTCCGGCACGATCAATATCACACCAATCAGCATCACAAGCGCACAGACCACGTTCGCCCTTTTCAGCCGCTCATGATAAATATACGGTTCCAAAAAGGTCACAAACAGAGGATAGGTAGAAAAGGTCAGCGTACCGACGGCCACCGTCGATATCTGTATGGATTGTAAAAATGTAGTCCAGTGAACCGCAAGAAGCGCTCCGGCCGCTGCAAGAAGCAGGTAATCCCTTCTGCAGTTCAGCTTCACAGACTGTTTTCTTGCTTTAAAAAGTATAAATAAAAATATAACCGAAAAAACTACCCTTCCCCAGGCGATCACAATCGCCGGCTGATTTACAATCTTAGCAAAAAGCCCCGCCAGGCCAAAGCCAACCACCGCCATGTGTACTGATAACAAACTCTTCTTCTGCTGATTCATCTCTTGTCCCTTTCTCTCATTAAAAAAAGGAATGAAATCACCTTCCATTCCCCATCTCATGTATGCCATCATATCACATCTTCCGTAAATATGCAATATTACAGACTTCTTGACTTCTCTTCGCAGACCTTCACAGCTTCAATAATTGCACTTCTAAAGCCTTTCTCTTCCAGTGTCCTTACAGCCTCAATCGTAGTTCCTGCCGGCGAGCAGACCATATCCTTCAGCTCTCCCGGATGCTTTCCTGTCTCCAGCACCATCTTCGCGCTTCCGAGCACAGCCTGGGCAGCAAACTGATATGCCTGCGGTCTTGGCATTCCTCCCAGCACAGCCGCATCAGCCATCGCTTCAATCATAATAAATACATAGGCCGGTGAGCTTCCGCTGACTGCAGTAACCGTATCCATCAAATGCTCTGTTACGATCTGCATACGTCCAAAGCTCTCAAGCAGTGTTCTGGCGTATCCGATCTCTTCTGCTGTCACATGCTCATTCGGGCATGCTGCTGTCATGCCCTCGCCGACCATTGCCGGCGTATTCGGCATACACCGGATGATTTTAACATCCTTGCCAAACTGCTCTGCAAGCCACGCAAGGGTCTTGCCCGGTGCAATCGTGATTACAAGCTGCTCCGGTCTTACAAGATCTCTGATCTCAGAAATAACATCCCCATAAAACTGCGGCTTTACTGACAGAATTACGACCTCTGCCTTCTCTACTACCTCTTTATTGTCATCGGTTACCTGAATGCCAAACTTCTCTTTTACCCGCTCTCTTCCAGGTGCGAACATATCCGCTCCGATGATCTCTTCCGCAGGAATCACTCCTTTGCCGATAATGCCTCCCATAATCGCTGAAGCCATATTGCCGGTTCCGATAAATCCTAATTTCATGTGTGTACCTCCTCTTTTCAAAAGCAATTTGTGTACAATTTGAAGATTTGTATACAATTCATTTTCTTCACTATAACACTGCCTTATCTGATTGTCAACCGTTCCGGCAAATGATTCTTAGTAATTTATCCCCTTTTTTTCAAAAATGCAGATATTATATCCGGCCCGCCCCTGTTTCAGCGCCTTTTCAGTGCGCAGCGTCCAGACTGCCACCGGAACATGGAACAGCATTCTGCACAGGGAAACGCTGATGTTCGGCAGATCCTTCAGTTTATAGGAAATAAAATCCGGCCTTCCCAGCATATTAAAAAGAAGATATTTTACTGCAAACCTGAGAATATAGGGATCTTTCTTTGCCGTTTTTGTCAGATTGGAGGAAAGCTGTCCCCGCAGGACCTCCGGCGCATGTTTCCGATACCAGTAAAGGCCCATCGTGTTGAAGGATTGAACCATATAGCTTCCCCGGTAATTCTTCAGCATTTCATAGGATTTCCTGCACACCGCAAGATTCCTTCCGGAAATTTTAAGCTCAATCAGAAGCGGTACACGTCCATTTACACAGGACAAAACCTCTCCCAGCTCCGGAATCTTTTCCGTAGTATTCAGAAGATGAAAGTTCCGAAGCTCTGCAAAGGTATATCCTTCGATCCTTCCCAAGTCCCCGCACATCCGCTCCAGAGTGTCATCATGAAAAACGGCAAGCCTGCCATCCTTCGTAAGATGAACATCCAGTTCAATCCCATATCCGTGATCCATCGCTGCCCGAAATGCGGCCATTGAATTTTCCGGAATATATTTTTCTTCGTTGTGATAGCCGCGGTGGGCAAACATGGCCCGGTGATATTCCATCACATCCCCGATACGGGATGTGCGCGGCCGGATAGCAAAAAGATATAACATTAAAAAAAGAAGCAAAAATACAATTATGTACCCTGATACTGGCATATGTCTCCATTCCTTTCCCGTCCATATTCTGTCGTCGCCCGGTTTTATCCGGTAATCAGGCGCACCGACTCAGGTTCCAGCTCCGCCCGTATCTTCCGCTGAAGAAATACCGGCTCTCCGTCGGTGTGAACCGGAAGCGCCCGTTCGCTTTCAAATACCGCCCGCCTACAGGTATAGGTATACACACCCCGAATCCCTGTATGCCATCCTCCGAAGGCTGTCG
>JAUNGJ010000001.1:0-79883 GCA_030524585.1 Eubacteriales bacterium
GCAGAGCAAAAAGCCAGAACTACTTATGACAATATCCTGCGATTGGTGAAGGATCCGGAAGTGGCTGACCCGATCCGCTTCCTGCGGGAACGGGAGATCGTGCATTATCAGAGATTCGGCGAAAGCCTGAGGATTGTTCAGGATAGATTGGACAGCAGAAACTTCTATGCATTTAATCCGGAATTTGATAATCAGGATTCAGACAAATGCTGTAATAAATAATGATTTCAACACAAATCAGGGGCTCTGAGCAAATCAGACGTTCCTGATTTGTGTTTTCTTATGTTTTTTTAAATTGCTTGGTTGTATTTATCTTTCCATCTCGTTATAATAAGGTGGATTGGAGAGTGTGATAATTATGGGTAATATTAGACAGATGTCTCGGCCGCGTCCAAAGAAGACGCAGACGAGAGAGAGGAAGAAAACGAAGATTAGGTATTATGATTACAGCCTGCTTGCTGTTATCATTTTTTTGGTGTGTTTTGGACTTGTTATGCTGTACAGTACCAGTGCATACAGCGCTTTGGTAAAATACGGGGACAGTATGTATTTTTTTAAACGGCAGATTTTTTTCTGCGTTTTTGGATTTCTTGGGATGTATGTGGCTTCCCGTATCGACTACCATAAGCTTGCGCCTTATGCGAAAAAATTATACTGGTTTTCGGTGCTTTTAATGGCGCTGGTCAGGACACCTCTCGGTAAAGAAGTAAATGGTGCCAGGCGTTGGCTAAAGCTTCCCTTTGATCAGCAGTTTCAGCCGGCGGAGGTTGCGAAGATTGCAATTATTCTGTTTATTCCGCTGCTGCTCTGCAGGATGGGAAAAGAAGTAAATTCCCTGCGGGGAGTGGTGCGTGTTCTGATCTGGGGCGGGTTTTCGGCGGCCTGTGTGTACATACTGACGGAGAATCTGAGCTCGGCGATTATTGTAATGGGGATCTCCTGTTTTTTGATCTTTGTAGTACATCCAAAGACGGCACCTTTTGTTGGTATTGTCGTGACGGGTTTTGTACTGATTCTGATTTTGGTTGCAGTTTTGAACTACATTATTCAGGATGCGGCTGCCAGTGGAAGCTTTCGGCTTCGCCGTGTGCTGGTATGGCTGCAGCCGGAGCAGTATGCATCCGGAGCCGGATATCAGGTCATGCAGGGATTGTATGCGGTGGGCTCGGGAGGCTTTTTTGGCAAAGGTCTTGGCAATGGTGTTCAGAAGATGGTAATTCCTGAAGTGCAGAATGATATGATACTTTCCATTATCTGTGAGGAGCTGGGAGTGTTTGGCGCGATTATCGTGTTGGTTTTGTTTGGTCTGCTTTTGTACCGACTGATGTTTATTGCTCAGAATGCACCGGACATGTATGGGGCGCTGATTGCCACGGGTATTTTTGCGCATATAGCCATTCAGGTTATCCTGAATGTGGCGGTTGTGATTAATCTGATTCCTACGACAGGTATTACTTTGCCATTCATCAGCTATGGAGGAACCTCGCTGCTGTTTTTGATGGCGGAGATGGGATTGGCGCTTGGAGTATCCAGAAAAATTCAATTTGAAGAATAATAAAATATTGACAGAATAACTCTTTTCAAGTTTCCCATAATATGCTATTATAATCTAAGTGGTTTTGGAAACTACATATAATAGAAGTTGATGACAGACTTTGAAGTCTGCGGGAGGATACGAGATGGGTTATAAAGTTATCGTTGATAGTTGTGGAGAACTATCCCATGAAATGAAAGCATCTGGACATTTTGTTACAGCATCGCTGTCTATTGATGTTGATGATTATCATATTGTAGATGATGAGACTTTTGATCAGAAGGTATTTTTGGAAAAGGTGGCAGCAAGCCCCAATTGTCCAAAGTCGTCCTGTCCATCACCGGAGGCTTATATGGAAGCATATCACTGTGAGGAAGAGCATGTATATGCGGTTACTTTGTCTGCGGAACTCAGTGGTTCATATAACAGTGCTGTTCTTGGAAAGAGTCTGTATCAGGAGGAATATGGAGAAAAGAATATTCACGTATTCAATTCCAGGTCTGCGTCGATTGGAGAAACGTTGATTGCTCTGAAGATTGCCGAATGTGAAGAACGGGGGATGACCTTTGAACAGGTTGTTGAGAAGGTCGAAGGCTACATTGAAGAGCAGAATACCTATTTTCTTTTGGAGACGCTGGAGACACTCCGCAAGAATGGAAGACTTAGCGGAATTAAGGCGGTTGTGGCTACAGCGCTGAATATTAAGCCGGTTATGGGTTCTACACCGGAGGGAAGTATTTGCCAGCTGGGGCAGGCGAGAGGTATGAAAAAAGCTTTGACCAAAATGGCAGATGAGATTGCAAAGAATGCGGTTCGTGTTGAGGATAAGATTTTGGCGATCAGCCATTGTAACTGTCCGGCCAGGGCGCAGGAGCTGAAGGAGATGCTGTTAAAGCGCATGCAGCCGAAGGATGTGATTGTGCTTGATACGGCGGGAATTAGCAGTATGTATGCGGCAGATGGCGGAGTGATCGCAGTGATTTAGAAGTTGTATCCTGAACGGAAATGTGTTATCATAAATATATTGACGAATCGAAGATTTGGAGAAAGTATTTGGAACAATATAGAAAAGGAGTCAGGAATCATGAGTCAGGCAAAGGTAGACAGATATAAACAGGAGAAAGCTAATCGTAGGCAGAACATGCGGAAGGAGAAGATGAAACAGGCACTTCGCCGAGTTGTTGTTGGAGTTTTGGGATTGGCTCTGATTGGGTGGCTTGGATATTCTGCATATAATGTATATGAGACCAACAAACCGAAGCAAACGGCCGAAGTTGACTATACAGCGATTACGGATTATCAGACGAATCTGTCTACGGCTGCAGAGGAATAATCAGAAAAAGTAATATCGAAGATAAATTATTTCGGACGGGTAAACGAAGGTTTACCCGTCCTTTTTTGTGTAATCGTTTATGTGTCATATAGGAGTTCTGCTCCTTAATCCTGCCTGGCAGGACCGGTTGAACTGCGCACTACTAAAACAGAAGGGTGTTCTATCTTTATACGTGCATTTTGAAATGCTTCAACCTGTCCATTGTTCAGTATTTCCATGTTCCGTTGTAATAAATCAAAAGCAGAATTTGCCTTCTGTTCAAGCTGATGCTCTACTGTGGTCAAAGAGAGCGGCAGCAGCCTGGCGTATAAAAGATTGTCATAGCCGCAGACGGAATAATCTTTTGGAATCTGTTTTCCCTGTTCTAACAGGGCGTCTGCAATTCCTCTGGCCATTACGTCGGTCATACCTATGAAGGCGGTCACGCCTGTGTCTAAAATGGAAGAATCCTTCATAAATTCATACCCAATTGTATAGTCGTTCACTTCTCCTGATAATTCACTTTGCCAGCTTACCTTTTTGGAACGGATAAACAGGGAATCTTTAAGTCCGTATTGAGCCATTTGGTGTTCCAGACCTTTAATACGCATCCGGCGTCCTAAGTTAGCATCAGGCGATGCGGTAAGAAGCATGATTTTTCTGTGTCCCAGTTCAACTAAATGGTCTATCAATAAGACAGAAGATTGAAAATTATCCATCTCGATAATGTCTACCGACAGATTTTCCGCTTTATCGCATATTGCAATGACGGGAATGGTCTTTGACACTTCGTTGACCTTCTCCGGATGATGAGGATAAGTGAGGCAGATTATTCCCGATATATGTGTTTTTAGAGCAAACTGTAAATAGGATAACTCTAAATCCTTGTTGCGGTTCGTATTGCATATAATTGTGCGGTAGCCATTTAAATGTGCTTTGTACTCTATTTGCTGCGCCAGGAGTGAATAATATGGCGAATTAGGGTTTTCACTCATGATCATAATGATCTTGGAATCGGTGTGAGAGGTGTTGGGAAGTTTATAACCGAGTTCCTGGCAGGCTTCGTATACTTTGTTAATGGTTTCGCTTGAAAAGCGTGCAGAAGTCTTTTTGTTAAGGATCATGGAAATCGACGATTGTGATAAACCGGTTAAAGCGGCGATATCTGACATGGTGACTTTTTTTTGATTCATAATTAAAGGTACTCCTAATGATTGATATTTTGCTGACAATAATTTTGATTATTATATCATGGTGTTAATATTTTTACAAGTACATAGCACAAAATATTAATAATATTATTAATAAATATTGAAATGGAGTGAAAATGTTTTGCGACTTGAAAATGCGTGGTTTAAATGATAAAAAGCATGAGAAAAGCTGTAAAAATTGGAAATTTTAGGAATTTTATTTCCAGAAAAAGCTAAAATCTGAGGTGGAAAAAGTGCACAAAAAATCAATAAATTAGTAATAATACTTGACTAATTTCAACATAAAGCGTAGTATAATATACAACAAATAATTGAAAAAATTAATAATATTAAGGCGTTTGGGATACGAATTGATACAAATACCAGGAAAGAGGGGTGGGAGATGTATTTGATGGTAATGTGATGTTGTGAAAATGACTATTTACAAGAAAGGAGAATTTATGAAAAAGATAACAAGCATTCTTTTAGTGGTAATGATGATGTTTACGCTGGCGGCCTGTAGTAAGGCTCCGGCTGACGCAGAGGACGGCTCCGGAACATCCGACGGGGGCGTAACAATTGAATATTGGCATATTAATTCTGAGACACAGGGAGGCCCGGTTGTTGAAGAACTTATAAAGGAATTTAATGAGACGAATGACAAAGGTATTACCGTTGTTGGGAAATTTAATGCGAATGCATACGCCGGTGTTGCGCAGAATCTGCAGGCAGAGCTTGCAATCGGTGAGTATCCGGGTGTTGTACAGGTTGGATGGAATTACCTGAATTATTTTGCAGAGAACTTTCCGCAGTATGTAGGACCTAAGAAGATCATTGAAGAGTATGTTCCGGAAGATAAGGGATATCTTGAGGAAATGCTTGAGGAGAACATTATTGAGCTGGGTACAGCGGTAAATGGAGAAATCCTTGGTCTGCCTTATGCAGCATCAACACCGGTTGTATTCTATAATGCTGATATTTTCCGCGAAGCGGGGCTTGATCCGGATAATCCGCCGGAGACCTTCGATGAATGGATAGCGGCCGGTCAGACAATTAAGGATAAAACGGGTAAAGAAGGTCTCTATTATGAAATCATAGCAAATACTTATACCATGAGTCCGATGATTCAGGGAGTTGGCGCTGAGATGTATGAGATCGGTGAAGACGGAAAAGCAGCCGCTACATTCTATACACCTGAGACGGTTGAACTTTTTAGAAAATGGCAGGCGGGATTTGAAAGCGGCGCCTGCGTGGAGATTGGATCAGAGGAGGCGCTTGGCGCGTTTGCGGCCGGTGAGATTGCAACTCAGATTGTTACGATTGGTAAACTTGCCTACATGAAAGAAAGCTGTGATTTTGACTTGAGAACAGCTCCGTTCCCAAGGACAGGTTCGGAAGAGGATTATAGTGTATGTGTTGGAGGCAACATGCTTGTCTGTTTCTCTGAGGATGAAGAAGAAGTGAAGGCATGCTGGGAATTTATGAAATATCTGTATGAGCCTGACAGTATGGCAAAGTGGGTTGCCGGTACGGGATATCTGCCTGTTACAAAGAGTGCAACCGACTCTGAAGAGATGCGGGAATTCCTGGAAGAGAATGAACTTATGAAAGCTTCTCTGGATACATGGACGAGTGCAAGATCCTGGCCAAGCTGGCCTGGGCAGAACGGCATGAATGTTGACCAGGTGCTTGTAGATATGCGTGATGCGATTATTTCCGGTGCCGATCCAGATGCCACCATAAAGGATGCGCAGGATCGAATCAACGGAATGCTGTAAATAATATGTAAGTGTCAGGCAAGGCGTCCGTGCGGCGGACAGGCGGATGCCTTGCTGATTTATTGCCAAAAATAGAAAAAACAGTAGGAGGCTGGAGCGATTCTGACGATATTTGATGGGGTTCGTGAATTTTCATTTTTATCTGTGGGACTGCGCATTTTGCTTTCGTCTGTGTCGGCGGGACTAATTGGTTCTGAGAGAGGGCGGGCCGGACAGGCGGCAGGCCTGAGGACGCATATTCTGGTAGTGATAGGTGCATGCATTGTAATGATTGTGGATCAGTACCTGGTAATATTTGTAAATCCGGCTTCGGATCCGGCACGATTGGGTGCACAGGTCATCAATGGTATCGGCTTTCTGGGCGCGGGAACAATTCTTGTCACAGGAAAACGGGTGACGGGACTTACAACGGCTGCCGGACTTTGGACGACGGCCTGCGTGGGACTTGCATATGGCTGTGGATATTTTGAGGGCGGCCTTTTAGTGACGGCGGTTATGCTTGTGGCTATGTCAATACTGCGTAAGGTAGAAGGTCACACGTCAACACTTGTAGGTATGGAACTAATGGTTGAGATTGAAAAATCGGAGGATATTCCCTGCCTGCTGGATACGGTGAGAATATGCGGCGGACATGTGGTCAATGTAAGTATAGATGACAGACCGAGAGGTGTGACAAAGGGACATCTGCAGGTTCGGCTGTCGCTGAGAGTGGGGCGTACGTTTGAATCCACCAGTATACTGGATGGATTGTCACAGAAAATCCATGTGGTTATGTTTAAAGAATTATGAATCTCAAAGTAATAGGATGAAAAATGACTGTGAATAAAAGGAGGAATGTATAGTGAAGAGACAACATGCGGTGCAGGAGACTTCGAAGAGACCGGGAGGCTTTTGGAAGAAGCATCGTAAAATTGAAAAATTTATATATTTGCTGCCCGCTATTGTTATTTTTTGTGTTTTTATGGTGTGGCCGATTGTATATAACATGTACCTAAGTACGATGGAATGGAATATGGTATCGCCGACGAAAAAATTTGTGGGGTTTGAAAATTATATCAATGTTTTTCAGGATCCGGGATTTTTGAAGGCCCTGGGCAACACTGGTCTATATGTGCTGCTAATGATGATTTTCTGTTTTGTGGCGCCTTATTTCTATTCTTATATAATAGGTAAGCTGATAACAAAAGGGGAAAAAATTTATCGTGCACTGATGTTTTTTCCGAGTCTGCTGTCGCTGGCGGTAGCCGCCATTGTGTTTATGTGGCTGTTCAATTCGGTTTCGGGACCTGTAGCTGAAATATTTGAGGCCTTTGGGCACGAATCGCCCCATTGGTTTACAACATCTGGATATGTTATTGTGGCGCTGTCTATTGCGACGGGGTGGAGATGTTTTGGATATAATCTGATTGTATTTCTGGGGGCTATTGTCGAGGTGCCTGTGGAATTGATTGAGGCAGCTAAATTGGAAAAGGCGTCGAACTGGAAAATATTTTGGAGAATTATTGTTCCGCTTACTTCGCCGACAGCGCTGTATGTGTTTATCATTACTTTTGTAATGGGACTTCAGTATGTGTTTACTCCGATACAGATGATTACAAAGGGAGGTCCCAATATGGCAAGTACAAACCTGGTATACCTTATTTATCAGTATGGTTTCCAGTTTTTCCAGACAGGCCGTGCGGCGGCAGTGGCTATCATATCGCTGGTTATTTTCCTGCTGGTACTGTTCCTGCAAAACAGATTGAATAAGAGGGTGCATTATGAGAATTAAAAGACAGAAAAAACAAGAACAGGTGCATATCAAGAGCAAAGGTGAATGGAAATATCAATTAATACTTATCGTATCTCTCATTGTGATGATGTATCCTATCGTTTATATGATCGGCACCTCGTTTAAAACGCTTTCGGACATATTTTCATCCGGGCTCAATGTATTTACGGCAAATCCGACAATGGATAATTACGCACAGGTAATAGGAGCAAATAATGTTCTGAGACTTTTGCGCAACTCCTTTACCATAGCGCTGATTGTAACGGTAAGCAAAATTATTACAAGCGTGCTGGCATCTTACTGTCTGTGCTTTATGAATCTGAAACATCCGGAATTGATATTCGGATTGTTTACAGTATCGATGTTCATTCCTTTCTCGGTAATTATGATACCGAATTACCTGACGCTGAGTCGGATGGGACTAAATAACACGCTTCTGGGCGTGGCGCTTCCGCAGCTGGCAGATGCGATGGGGATCTATCGTATCAGGCAGTCCATGAGATCGATACCGAAACCGTTGATCGAAGCGGCAAGGCTTGACAATGTGGGGCATTTTACGATTCTTAGAAGAATTGTCCTTCCTCTTGTAAAGCCGGCGGTTATTGCCATGATTATTTTCTTCTTTATTAACTCGTGGAACGAGTTCGTGTGGCCGATGCTGATATTGAAGAAAGAAGAACTGTATACGATTACTTTGGCGCTGCAGACCTTCCTTGATGCCGAGTCCGGCAGTGCGTGGGGATCATCCATGGCGCTTGCAACGATTGCGACGATGGTTCCGATGGTGCTGTATATATTTGCACAGAGAAAGATTATTGGAACATTTATGCAATCTGGTGTAAAAGAATAAGGACACAATGAAAGGATAAGGAGTTGATAACTTGAGTACGATTGATATTGAATTTAAAAATGTTTCTAAAAGCTATGACGGGAAGAACTATATTATAAAAGGCATTGATTTAAAGATACCATCTGGACAGAGGACCATCCTTCTGGGACCGTCAGGATGCGGTAAGACAACACTTCTGCGGATGATTTCCGGACTTGAGACGATCACGGATGGGGAGCTTTATATGGGAGGCGAAGTTGTAAATCGACTTGAGCCGGGTGACAGAAATGTGGCGATGGTATTTCAGAATTATGCGCTGTATCCTCATATGACGGTTGAAAAGAATATACTGTTTGGTATGGAGATTGCAAAGGTTGGCAAAGAAGAAAGAGAGAGGAGACTAGTGGAAGCGCTGGACATGTTCGGCCTGACTCCCTACCGTACCCGGTATCCAAAGGAGCTTTCCGGCGGACAGAGACAGAGAGTCGCGCTTTGCCGTGCTCTGGTAAAAAGGGCGCCGTATTTTCTGCTGGATGAACCGCTTTCCAACCTGGATGCACAGCTGAGAACCATGGCCCGGGCAGAACTGGTAAGAATGCACAAAGTATATCTGCCGACCTTTATCTACGTTACCCATGATCAGGTGGAGGCTATGACGATCGGGGAAAAGATTGTGGTACTGAATGAGGGGAAAATACAGCAGTATGATTCGCCGGATGTTATATACAATCAGCCCAAGAACGTATTTGTCGCGAAATTTATAGGAGCGCCAAGCATGAATATTGAAAATGCTGATGTGGATGGGAATGATCTGGTAATTTCCGGGACGAGAGTTCCGATTCCAAAAGGCTGGAGAACGAAGATTGGAGAACGCAAAAAGGTTAAGTTTGGTATACGTCCGGAGCATGTTGAACTGATGAATGATCCGGTAGGGCCGGAAGTGGAGATCCATTATGTGGAGAACCAGGGAGACAAAAAGTCGATAGCATTTTTGCTGGATGATGTTATTTTCATGGCGACCGCAGGGACACATTTTGAAACTCGTGACAGAATGTATCTTAAAATGGATTGGAGCAAAATGCATATATTTGATGCAGAGACAACAGAAAATGTTGGATATCCTGAAAAATAGGAGGAAAGAACATGGTAGATATAGTAGTAAGTACATCTGCATATCTTGCATTTAATATTGTTGGTATGCAGGATCTTGACAGGAATCTGGGAGTAGAGGCGCTGATTGAGAATGCAAATGATCATGTGTGGCGCAGGGCGTTTGAAGTGCTGTTAAATAACAGGCCGAGCCAGTTTACGATTCATGGACCATTCCTTTTTATGGATCTGTCCCATAAGGACTGCAAGTTTGATGAGGTTATTGAGAATTATAAGTGGACCTTTGACTATTCAAACAGATATAATGCGAAGCATGTCGTGCTGCATCCCCAGGGATATATTGATAACTTCAGAGATGAGGCGAGAGAATCCCGCCAGGGACGCTGTCTTGAGAGGGTGAACCGTCTGGCTGAGCTTGCGGATGAATTTGGAGCAAACCTGCTGGTTGAAAATCTCTGCTATCCGGAAATTCTTTTTGAACAGGAAGAATATGTTGATCTGTTCAGGCAGATACCAAATGTGAAGGCGTTGATCGACGTTGGGCACTCGCTGATTAAAAAATGGGATGTGCCGAAACTGCTCTGTGATCTGGGAGATAAGATTGACGCATTCCATATTGACGACAACGATGGTGTGATCGACCAGCATGTTAAGCTTGGAGATGGTATACTGGATTACAATGAATTTTTTGATGCATATAAGAAGTACTGTAAAGGCGCCCGGCTTGTAATAGAGTATCTTGGAGTTCCCACATCTGAGATTGAAAAGAGTGCGGAGTGGATTCGTGGGCTGGCAGAATAATACGCTGTTTATATTATAGAAAGGATGAAAACTATGGATATTATAGTAAGTCATTTACCGTACATAGGATATGGCATTTTCAATATGGCAGAGATTCCAAAAGAGTATGGAGTGGAAATTTTTGTTGAATATGGTGATGACTATTACTGGAAGCATCAGCTGAAGAAAATTATGGCCGGGAGAACGGGAAAGCTTAGCGTTCATGGGCCCTTTTGCGAGATTAATCTCGCTGCTGAGGACTGTGCATTTGATGAAGTGAAGGAAAGCTTTAAGAGAGCTTTTGATATGGTAAACAGGTATCATGCTGTTCACTGCGTTCTTCATCCACATGCGCAGATTCCGTATCCCGGCTTTAATTTAAAGGAAGGACATCAGCGTGCACTGGAGCGTACGTTAATTCTTGATGAAATGGCCCGCAGGCAGGAGGTTGAACTGCTGGTTGAAAATATGCCTTATACAGAGCAGCTGATGGATCAGGAAGCATTTCTTGAAACTTTTGGGCCGGAAAAGCAGCTTAGATTTTTGATAGACACCGGCCATGCAATACTCAATCACTGGGATATGGCAGAGGTTTGGCGTGTGCTGGGCACGAGAATCCGCGCGTATCATGTACATGATAATTACGCGGACTATGATGCGCACTTAAAGATAGGGGAAGGGCCGACAGATTGGAATAAATTCTTTCAGGATTATAAGCGCTATACGCCGGATGCCCGCCTCGTTCTGGAATATGCACAGGGGCCGATAAGGAGCATTGTTGAAAATATTGAGACAGTGAAGCATATATATGAAAATGCATAAAAGATGATATTGTTTTGTGAAGAGCAGGATGTGGGGTCCTGCTCTTTTACAATGAAAAAATCGTATCCTTTTTTTGCCATTTCTCAAAAAGGGGGTTGAAATCACCAAAAAGATGGTTTACAATGGTTTCAAGTGGTAGAAAGTGGTGAAAAGTGGTATAAAGTGGTTCGAAAGTGGAAGAATCATTTGTACGCTTTCGTGAAGGCTGCTGGGGAGCGGCTGGATGAAAGAGGGTGAGTTCTAATGTTGAAAGGAGAATACAGTCATAATATCGACCCAAAAGGAAGACTTATCATTCCCGCGAAGTTTCGTGACGATTTAGGGGAGCATTTCGTCATAACTAAGGGAATGGAGAACTGCCTGTACGTATACCCGGAGACAGAATGGAACGCATTTGAAGAGAAACTTAACGCCTTACCAACCACCACGGACAAGAACGCCCGCAAGTTCGCATATTTCTTTCAGGGATCTGCGACGGACGGTGATCTTGATAAACAGGGAAGAACACTTATCCCTTCGGTCCTGAGAGATTATGCAAGACTTGAAAAAGAAGTTGTATTTATCGGTATGGGGAAGCGTGCCGAGATATGGGACAAGACCAGATGGGATGCGAAGAATGCTGAAGTGGAAGCAGATATTGAAGATATTGCATCAGAGATGGAAGCAAGCGGATTTAGTATCTAGGGGAGCGAGATATGGAATTCAATCACAGATCAGTATTACTTAAGGAGACAGTTGACGGCTTACATGTGAAGCCGGACGGCATCTATGTGGACGGCACACTGGGCGGTGGAGGACACAGCTATGAAGTGTGTACCAGATTAGGTGAAAAGGGGAGTATTATAGGAATAGACCAGGACGAAGCCGCAATCGGGGCGGCAGGCGTCCGCTTAAAGGACTTCGGGGAGAAGGTTACAATAGTCAGGAGCAACTATTGTGATATGAAGTCCAGGCTCCAGGAATTGGGAATTGACAGAGTCGATGGGATCATGCTGGATCTGGGCGTATCATCTTATCAGTTAGATACGGCAGAGCGAGGATTCTCCTATCGCGAAGATGCACCTCTGGATATGCGGATGGACAGACGTCAGAAGATGACGGCCAGAGACATCGTCAATGACTACAGTGAGATGGATCTCTACCGCGTGATTCGCGACTATGGTGAGGACAGGTTTGCCAAGAATATTGCCCGCCATATTGTGACAGAACGCGGCAGGAGATCCATTGAAACCACTGGGGAGTTAACAGAGATTATAAGACATGCCATTCCGATGAAGTATCAGAAGAAGAGTGGCCATCCAGCTAAGAGAACCTTTCAGGCAATCCGTATTGAACTGAACCGGGAGTTGGATGTGCTGAAGGATTCATTGGATGACATGATTGAAATGCTGAATCCGGGAGGAAGGCTGTGTATCATTACCTTCCATTCACTGGAGGATCGGATCGTAAAGAGTGCTTTTAGAAAGAATGAAGATCCGTGCACATGTCCGAGTCATTTTCCGGTCTGTGTATGTGGAAATGTTTCCAAAGGGAGAGTCATTACAAGGAAGCCTATTTTGCCGAGCGAAGAAGAGATGGCGGAGAACAGCCGCTCTAAGAGCGCAAAGCTCCGTATCTTCGAGAGGGTATAGGCAGATGCACTTTTAGAGAAAGGTATAAATAACAAAGAAAGGGGAGAGTGGTATGGCAGCAGGAACATCTGCTAACAGAAGACAGGCTTATAATCGCTATGCATCAGGCTCACGCCAGATGTATGTGTACGGAAGTGCAGTACCGAAGCCGGCATATGAACCGCAGAGGCGGGTGGAAAGACCGGAACAGCCAAAGAAGGTCAGCCGTCAGGTAAAGCAGAACCGCAGACAGGCAATGGGCATGAGCAAAGCTTATGTGATTTTTCTTGCGGTGGCAGCAGTATTGATGCTGATGGTGTGCGTGAATTACGTGCAGCTTCGTTCTGAACTTATCAGCCGCTCTAAAAATATAACCGCGCTGCAGGAAGAGCTGGTGGCTCTGAATGAGGAGAACACGACAAAGTACAATGCAATTATGGATTCTGTGAATCTGGAGCAGGTTCGTGAGAAGGCTATGAATGAGCTTGGTATGGTGTATGCCAACGAAAGCCAGGTGGTAGAGTATGATAATCCCACCGGGGACTATATCAAACAGTATGAGCAGATTCCAGAGGAAGGCGTACTTGCAAGCTCAATTGATGTACAAGAATAAGGTGGTAATATGGTCAAAAAAGCGAAAAACTATTTGACAAGAAAATTTCCAAAATTTATGCAAAAAAAGCTGGTATTGCTCTATGTAGTCATTATACTGGCTTTTGTTTTTCTGGTGATAAGAATTACATATATTAATGCCAGCAAGGGGGACCAGTACACGAGGGTGGTACTGGAACAGCAGCAGTATGACAGCCAGGTAATTCCTTATAAGAGGGGAGATATTCTGGACCGCAACGGCACAAAGCTGGCAACCAGCGAGCGGGTTTATAATGTGATTCTGGACATCAAAGCTATGACCAGTGACGAGGATTATATAGAGCCCACCATACAGGTACTGAAGGATTGCTTTGAGCTGGACGGGGAAACGATTCGGGAATTAATCGAAGAAAATCCTGAAAGTAGGTATCAGATTCTGAAAAAAGGCGTGGATTATGCAAAGGCCAGAGAGTTTAAGGAGATTGATAATGATGAAGAGAACTATCCGGATGTCCATGGTATCTGGCTGGAAGAAGATTATGTAAGAAAATATCCATATAATACCCTGGCCTGTGACGTAATTGGATTTACTTCAGATGGAAATGTGGGAAATAATGGAATCGAAGGGTATTATAATTCTGTACTGAATGGAACGGATGGCCGTGAATATGGCTATCTGAACACGGATTCTTCAGTTGAACGTACCGTGAAAGAACCGACAAATGGTAATGTAGTGGTATCAACGATAGATCTTCAGGTTCAGAGTATTGTTGAAAAGTATATTCTTGCGTTTAATGAGGCTCATAAGAACTATGCGTATCAGGGAGAAGGAAGCGCTAATACGGCGGTGATTGTAATGAATCCGCAGAATGGGGATATTCTGGCGGAGGCTTCCTATCCGGATTATGACCTGAACAATCCAAGAGATTTAACAAAATATTATACGGAAGAACAGCTTAAGGCCATGTCTGATGAAGAGAAAATAGATGCTATGAATGCTCTGTGGCGAAACTTCTGTATCAGCGATACCTATGAACCGGGATCTACAATCAAGCCATTTACGGTGGCAGCGGCTTTGGAAATCGGCGCCCTGAATGGAGATGAGACTTTTAACTGCGGCGGTATGCTGCATGTGGGAGATCATGATATTCACTGTATTAATCGTGACGGTCATGGCACACAGACATTAAAGGAAGCGGTAGTAAATTCCTGCAATGTGGCTTTGATGCAGATCGGAAGTCTGATAGGAAAGGAAGAGCTGTGCAAATACCAGCATGTTTTTGGATTTGGAGAGATGACAGGGATTGATCTTCCGGGAGACGCATCGACGGAGGGACTTCTTTACACGCCGGAAAACATGGATGATGCCAGTCTGGCAACTAATGCTTTTGGACAGAACTTCAATGTGACGATGACGCAGCTTGCAGCGGGATTCTGTTCGCTGATTAACGGTGGAGATTACTATGAACCGCATATTGTGAAGCAGATTCAGGATGAGAATGGAAATGTAATCGAAACGAAAAATCCGGTACTGGTGAAACGCACGGTTTCTGAGGAAACCAGTACACTGGTTAAGGATTATATGCGCGGCGTTGTAGAAAGCGGAAGCGGTAAGAAGGCCAATCTGGAGGGCTATGAGATTGGCGGAAAAACTGGTACGGCTGAGAAGCTTCCGCGTGAAGACGGAAAAAACCTGGTTTCTTTTATCGGCTATGCACCTCAGGAGAACCCGGAAATTGTAGTTTATGTGGTTATCGATGAGCCGAATGATTATGATCAGGCTCAGAGTGCATTTGCAGTACAGCTTGCAGCAGACATTATGAAAGAGATTTTTCCATACCTTGGTATCACAACGATTCCGGGATATGAGGCTCCTGCTGCAGATGATACCACCGGTGATTCGAAAGACGCTGATGCCGCAGCTGACAGCTCTGACAGTGGATCTGACAGCAGCGCCAGTGATTTATATGAAGGATATACTCTTGACGATGACGGATATTATTACGGCGCAGACGGATACTATGATGCGGCGGGAAATTTCTACGAATACTAAAACATGAAAAAAGAATAAAAAGGCATAACCTCACAAGACAGACCGTAAACTATAAGGAATTGTTTGGTGAGGTTTTTCTATTGAAAAATAAGACATACAATAAAAAGAAAATCTGCATTGTGTTTTTGGCTGCGCTGGGAGTTATCCTGTTTCTGATAGGAAGGCTGGTCTATCTTATGGTGTTTGATGCGGAGTATTATCAAAAGAAAGCTCAGGATCTGCATGAGAGGGAGCGGGATATCAAAGCGGCAAGAGGCGAGATTGTTGACGCCGGTGGAACGGTGCTTGCAACGAACAAAACAGTCTGTACGATTTCGGTGATCCATAGTCAGATTAAAGATCCGGAAGGGGTAATACAGACGCTTTCCGGTATTCTTGAAATGGACGAGGATACAGTGAGGGCACGGGTGGAAAAGGTCTCTTCGATTGAGCGGATTAAGACCAACGTAGAGAAGGAAACCGGAGACCGGATTCGGAATCTTGAGCTGGATGGGGTGAAGGTGGATGAGGATTTTAAACGGTATTATCCGTATAATGAGCTGGCGTCTACTGTGCTCGGATTTACCGGGGGAGATAACCAGGGGATCATCGGTTTGGAAGTAAAGTATGAGGATTATCTGAAGGGGCAGGATGGAAAGATCCTTACAGTAACGGATGCCAGAGGTGTAGAATTGGAGGGGGTGGCAGAGGACCGGATTGAACCGGTTGCAGGAAATACGCTGCAGCTTAGCCTGGACTATAATGTTCAGATGTTTGCCCAGCAGATGGCAGAGAAGGTTATGGAAGAGAAACAGGCGGATGGAGTGTCGATCATACTGATGAATCCGCAGAATGGTGAACTGCTTGCCATGGTAAATGTGCCGGAATTTAATCTGAATGAGCCGTTTACGCTGGCGAATACAGCCGCTGCGATGACGGAGGAGGAAAAGCAGGACGCCCTGAATCAGATGTGGCGGAACCGGAGTATCAATGACACCTATGAACCTGGCTCCATCTTCAAGGTTGTTACGGCAGCTGCCTGCCTGGAAGAGGGGGTTGTGTCTCTGGAGGATACCTTCAGCTGTCCCGGATACTATGTGGTGGAAGACAGAAAGATCCGGTGTCATAAGGTGGGCGGCCATGGCTCGGAAACATTTGTGGAAGGGATACAAAATTCCTGTAATCCAGTATTTATCAATATCGGATTGCGTTTAGGAGTGGATTCATTTTACAAGTATTATCAGCAGTTTGGTCTGCTTGGCAATACAGGGGTGGATCTCCCGGGAGAAGCTTCGACGATCATGCATAATAAAGAAAATATTGGACTTGTAGAGCTTGCGACCATGTCCTTTGGGCAGTCCTTTCAGGTGACTCCAGTACAGATGGCAGCGACAGTCAGCTCAATCATTAACGGGGGCCAGCGTGTGACACCGCATTTTGGCGTGCGGGTACTGGATAAAAAGGGGGAAGTGGTGGAAACCTTTTCCTATAAAAAAGGAGAAAGGATTATTTCTGAAGAGACATCAGCAACGATGCGGATGCTGCTGGAAAGTGTTGTGGCAGAGGGCGGAGGAAGTAAGGCGGCGATTGAAGGGTATCGTATTGGAGGGAAAACAGCTACTTCCCAGACCCTTCCGCGAAGTGCCAATAAATACATTTCTTCTTTTATTGGATTTGCTCCGGCAGATGATCCGCGGATTGTGGGAATGTGTATTATTTATAATCCCCAGGGAGTCTATTATGGAGGGACGATTGCAGCGCCTGTGATCGGGAAGATTTTTGAGAACATCCTTCCCTATCTTGGCATTGAAAAAGAGTGAGAAATGCAGTATACTATTGTAGGTTAAGAGAGAATAACAAAAGAAACAATGAGGTGTGTTATGGATTATAAAGTATTTATCCCGGTATTGGTTTCGTTTGCACTCAGTACCGTTATGGGACCGGTAATTATCCCGATTTTGAGAAAACTGAAGATGGGACAGACGGAACGTGAAGAGGGCGTAAAGGAGCATTTAAAGAAAGCAGGAACGCCAACTATGGGCGGAGTGATTATTCTGCTCAGTATCGTGATTACGTCGGTATTTTATCTGAAAAGTAATCCCCATATTATTCCGATTCTGTTTGTGACTCTGGGATTTGGTCTGATTGGATTCCTGGATGATTATCTGAAGGTGGTTATGAAACGCTCAGACGGTCTGTTTCCAAAACAGAAGATGGCGCTTCAGATCCTGGTAACGGCAGTGTTTGCCTTTTACCTGGTGAAAATTTCGGATGTTGGACTTCTTATGCTGGTTCCCTTTACCGGAGGAACCCGTTATCTGGATCTTGGCTGGCTGGCAGTTCCCGTGCTGTTTGTTGCAGTAATCGGAACGGTCAACGGGGTGAATTTTACCGACGGGCTGGACGGCCTTGCTTCCAGCGTTACCGTGCTGGTGGCGACCTTCTTTACGGTGGTTGCGATTGGAACGAAAAGTGGGATTGAGCCGATTACCTGTGCAGTTGTGGGGGCGCTGCTTGGGTTTTTGCTGTTTAATGTGTATCCGGCAAGTGTGTTTATGGGTGATACCGGTTCTCTTGCGCTGGGAGGATTTGTGGCTTCGACGGCATATATGCTTCGGATGCCGCTGTTTATTGTCATTGTTGGTTTGATTTATCTGATTGAGGTGTTATCGGTTATGATCCAGGTGACTTATTTTAAGAAGACCGGAGGAAAACGGTTCTTTAAAATGGCACCGATTCATCATCATTTTGAGCTGTGCGGGTGGTCAGAGACCAGGGTTGTTGCAGTATTTTCTATTATCACAACGATCCTCTGTCTGATCGCGCTGATGGCTATGTAGGTACAAGGAGGATATCATGGATATAGCAGGAAAAAGGGTTCTTGTATTCGGTTCCGGAATCAGCGGAATTGGAGCATCAGGACTTCTGGAAGGACGGAGAGCAGCTGTTACGCTCTATGACGGCAATGATAAGCTTGATACAGAGGCAATTAAAAAGAAGATGGGAGAAAACTCAAAGACGGAAATTATTCTTGGAGAATTTCCGGAAGACCTTTTGGAAGAGCTGGATATGGTCATTATAAGTCCCGGGGTGCCGACAGATCTTCCGATCGTGAACCGAATGAGAGAGCACGGCATTCCAATTGTCGGTGAGATTGAGCTTGCTTATCAGCTTGGCAGGGGGGACGTGCTTGCGATTACAGGAACTAATGGAAAGACCACGACTACGGCGCTCCTTGGACAGATTATGAGAGACGCTTTAGACAGCGTGTTTGTGGTAGGAAATATTGGGATTCCTTATACGAATGTAGTGGATGAGGCAGAGAAAGATTCTGTTGTTGTCGCAGAGATGAGCAGCTTCCAGCTGGAGAGTATTATAGATTTCCGGCCGAAAGTATCTGCAATCCTTAATATTACTCCGGATCACCTGAACCGTCATCACACTATGGAAGCCTACATAGAGGCGAAGATGAATGTTGCGAAGAATCAGGCTGGGGACGATGTCTGCGTGCTGAATTATGAAGATGAGGTTCTGCGGGAATTTGGCAAAACATTGCCCGTGCAGGTTCTATATTTCAGCAGCCAGCGTAAACTAGATAAAGGTATTTATCTTGAGAATGGGAACATTATTTATAAGAACCCGGATGAATGCGTGGTATGTAATGTACAGGAGCTTCAGCTTCTGGGAACTCACAATTATGAGAATGTGATGGCAGCGGTTGCCATGGCGGCTTCTTACGGAGTTCCAATGGATAGTATTCGCAGGACCATTAAAGAATTTGCCGGTGTAGAGCACAGGATTGAATTTGTGACGGAGAAGAATGGAGTTACTTATTATAATGATTCCAAAGGAACGAATCCGGATGCTGCGATTAAAGGGATTCAGGCGATGATTCGTCCGACCTATCTGATTGGCGGCGGATATGACAAACAGTCTTCTTACAAAAAATGGATTAATAGTTTTGATGGCAAGGTGAAAAAACTTCTTCTGATTGGACAGACGAAGGAGAAGATTCGGGAAGAGGCAGAGGCCTGTGGATTTACCGATGTGATTCTTCTGGATACATTTGAGGATGCAGTACTTACAGCGGCAAAGCTGGCACAGCCCGGAGAAGCAGTGCTTCTGTCACCGGCGTGTGCAAGCTGGGGGATGTTTAAGAACTACGAGGAACGCGGAGATAAATTCAAAGAGATTGTAAATTCCCTGTAAGGAGGATGGCAGGCAGTGCCGGATTCGAAAAAGAGAAAATATGATTATACGCTTCTGGCAGCGTTGTTTTTACTTATGATTATGGGGCTTGTGCTTTTGTACAGTACCAGCGCATACAACGGAGAAGTGAAGTTTCATGATTCTTTTTATTACCTGAAAAAGCAGCTGTTTGCCACAGCCCTTGGCATTGCTGCAATGTTTGTAATGGCAGGTATGGACTATCATATTTGGCGTAGGTTTGCAATTCCTGGTTATATTATGGCAATTCTTCTGTCGGTTGCGGTCATGCTGTTTGGTGATGAGTATAATGGGTCCAAAAGATGGTTGTCTTTGGGCCCTTTTTCGTTTCAGCCCTCAGAATTTGCCAAGGTTGCAGTGATTCTTTTTCTGGCATATCTGGTTACCAAAAATGTGAAAAAAATGGGCAGTATGTGGACTTTGTTCAAGATTATGGCCAGTATTCTGCCAATTGTCGGATTGGTGGGAGCGAGTAACCTTAGCACGGCGATCATTATATTGGGAATCGGAGTAATTCTGGTCTTCGTAGCAAGTCCCAAGTATGCGCAGTTTATCTGGATGGGAGTTCTGGGAATTGGATTTATGGCGATTTTCCTTGCATTGGAGAGCTATCGTCTGGAACGGCTCGCAATCTGGAGAAATCCGGAAAATTATGAGAAGGGCTATCAGACCCTGCAGGGATTGTATGCAATCGGTTCGGGAGGGCTTTTTGGGAGAGGACTTGGCGAGAGTGTTCAGAAGCTCGGATTTGTACCGGAAGCCCAGAATGATATGATTTTTTCAATTGTGTGTGAAGAGCTGGGATTGTTTGGAGCGGGATTTATCCTGATTCTTTTTCTGATTCTAATCTGGCGTTTTTTTATAATTGCGACTCATGCAAAAGATCTGTTTGGGGCCCTGATTGCATCCGGAGCCATGGCTCATATGATGATTCAGGTGATTCTCAACATTGCGGTTGTTACCAATACCATTCCAAATACGGGAATTACATTACCGTTTATCAGTTATGGGGGAACATCAGTAGTTTTCCTTCTGCTGGAAATGGGGCTTGTGCTAAGCGTGTCCTCTCTGGTACAATGAACACTGAGAAAGCGAAGCTTTCGAAGTGTCGGATGCAAAAGATGGGGAGCAGACACTAAGGAGGAGTATAGATGGCAAAAAGACGAAGGAAAAAAAGTCATAGACTATACGCATTGATTGTGATTCTTCTGGGAATTGCAATTATTGCAGCGACATTTTTACTTTTGTTCTATGTACAGAAGATTGAAGTGAAAGGAAATGAATATACCGAAGACAAGGTGATTATAGAATCAGTGCAGGAGGATCGGTTTTCATTTAATTCAATGTATTTGCTGATAAAGTATCGATTTGCGAAACATGATGTGCCGGGAAGTCTCACTTCTATGAAAGTGAGTCTTAAGAATCCATGGACAGTAAAAATTACAGTGCAGGAGAAACCAATTATTGGTTATCTCTATGAGAGTGATAATTATGTTTTCTTTGACAAAGAAGGTATGGTGGTTTTAAAAGGCAGGGAGATGATAGCGGAGGTTCCCTGCATTGAAGGAATTGACATTGGCAAAACGAAGCTTTATGAGCCTTTGCAGGTGAAAAGTGAAAAGCTTCTTAAAGCAATTCTGAGCGTTGCTCAGGAGGTGGAAAATTTTGAGCTGAAGCCGGATCGGATTGTGTGTACAGATGAGGGGATTGAGCTTTACTTTGGCAATATCCGTGTAATGCTGGGCACAGATATTAATACTGAGAAAATGGCACAGATTTCTCCGATTTTAGCCAAGCTGGAGGGAAGAGCAGGCACGCTGCATCTGGAACATTTTGAAAGTGAAACAAATTCGATTACCTTTACTGCAGATTCGCCGGCTGAGGATTCGGAGGCAGATACTGCTGATGAACCGTCAGGGGCAGACGATGGCGGTGATGATGTGTCTTCAGACGATGGATATTCTGAGGAATCTGAGGATGATGACTATTATGATGGCGAATCGGATGATTATTATGATGACAGCTATGATGAAGAAATATACTAAAAGCTATGACCGTCCGACCATGTAGTCTGATTGTGGTTTGTATCCTTTTATTTCGGCAGAACTGTTAGAAAAAACGTGGAAAAAACGGTAATTAACTATTGATATTTTGGACAAAAGCTTATATTATAGTATGTATAGGGCAAAGTCTGTGTGCATCTTAATGTATCAGGCATGGCCGATATGGGATGTATATTTATATTATAAGGATGACGAAGGAGGAGAAACCCTTGCTGGAAATTAAAACAAACGAATCAGAAGCGGCGGCAAAGATAATTGTTGTAGGTGTCGGCGGAGGCGGTAACAACGCTGTAAACCGAATGATTGATGAACAGATTGCCGGTGTTGAATTTATAGCTATTAATACAGATAAACAGGCACTTCAGCTTTGCAAAGCGCCAACACTTATGCAGATTGGTGATAAGATTACAAAAGGACTTGGAGCAGGAGCCAGACCAGAGATTGGCGAGAAGGCAGCCGAGGAGAGTGCAGAAGAAGTTTCTGCAGCGCTCAAGGGTGCTGACATGGTATTTGTAACATGCGGTATGGGAGGCGGTACCGGTACAGGTGCAACTCCGGTAGTTGCCCGCATTGCGAAGGAGCAGGGCGCGCTTACCGTAGGTGTTGTTACAAAACCTTTCCGTTTTGAATCCAAGACCCGTATGAATAATGCACTTGCCGGAATCGAGAAGCTGAAAGAGAGCGTTGATACACTGATTGTAATTCCGAATGATAAACTGCTGGAGGTTGTTGACAGAAGAACAACAATGCCAGAAGCTCTGAAGAAAGCGGATGAGGTATTGCAGCAGGGTATTCAGGGTATCACAGACCTGATCAATGTACCTTCACTGATTAACCTTGACTTTGCGGATGTTCAGACTGTTATGACAGATAAAGGAATTGCCCATATCGGTATCGGTCAGGGACGCGGAGATGACAAGGCCCTTGAGGCTGTTAAGCAGGCTGTCGCAAGTCCATTGCTTGAGACGACGATTGCCGGAGCGTCACACGTTATTATTAATGTATCCGGTGATATTACGCTTATGGATGCATCAGACGCAGCTGAGTACGTTCAGGAACTTGCCGGAGAGGATGCAAATATTATCTTTGGTGCTATGTATGATGATTCCAGAGCAGATGAGGCAACCATTACGGTTATCGCTACAGGACTACATAACGTTGGAGGCACTTCTTCCAAGCTGAAGTCCAGATTGGAAGGCGTACAGCGTCAGACTATGGTTCCGCCTGCATCTTCATATGAGAGACCGGTTTATTCACAGAAAGTAGAGCTTGGAGCAGCACCGACACCAAACGGCGGCACAACAGCTGTACCACGGAGAACGGTAGGAGGAACAGCTCCTACACTGGATACACCAAAGATTCCGACTGCAAAAGTAAAAGAACAGTCAATCAAAATTCCAGATTTCTTTAAAAAATAGCACGCGTTAGCATTGAGCCACGCGCATAAAAAAAGAATCCCACACAGGTAAACATATATGCTTACCTGTGTGGGATTCTTTTTTTATGCATGCGGCGAAAGCCGCGGCCTTCCAGCAGCAAAGATGCTGGAAGTGCAGCGTGGCGAAAGAAAATATGCATGCGGCGAAAGCCGCGGCCTTCCAGCAGCGAAGATGCTGGAAGTGCAGCGTGGCGAAAGAAAATATGGGGATCCCGCGAGGCATTCGTCATTCCTTGTCGAAAGAATCTATATTTTCATCATCAGCATCTGACAAATTCTTTAAATGGCATCCCCTATAATAAATCTTGCTTGACTACCAAATCGATTTAGTATTCATACCCATCCGGATATATTGTGATGCATATCCTGCGGGTGGGTGTGCTTCGCGCAGCGAAGCATAAGAGAAAATGAAAAGAGGACAGAACGTGTATTATGAACTGTACATAGACGTATTATTTCTTGTGAATTTTCTGATGGATTACATATTGCTCCTTGTCACGAAAAAAGTGTTAAAGTTTCCTGCGTCCCACGGATGGATCTGTCTGGGAGCGCTGGCAGGAGCGCTGCTTACCTGTCTGGTGACGGCCATTCGAATTCCAGTTACGTTTATTAAATTTGCACTGTTCTACACGCTGGTTCCAGCAGCCATGCTGTTCATAAGCTTTCATGTCCGAAGTATCCGGAGCTTTTTCAGGGCAATGATCACGCTGTATATCAGTGGTTTTCTGGTGGGAGGGATTTTTGAATATCTGAACCAGTATGTGCAGGTGGGAAGTTTATTTTTTGCTCTGGCGGCTGCCAGCTATTATCTTGCGTCGGGCGTGTTAAAAATGCTGATGCTGCTATTTCATTTTGGAGAAGCGCATTGTCATGTGACCCTGTATATTGGGGAGCAATGCTGCGAGGCAGAGGCAATGATAGATACAGGCAATCACCTGACAGACCAGACCAGCGGCAAAGCAGTCAGCGTTGTGACCGGGAAGATAGCAAAGCAGCTATTTGGAGATGAACTGCCGAAGGGAATCCGCTACATTCCCTACCACACGATCGGAAAAGGCAGGGGAGTAATCCCAATCGTACCGATAGACCGGATCTGCATCGACGGTGAGGAAGAGCAGTGGATTGAACAGCCGGTAATTGCAATCAGCGAAGATTCCTCTTTTGGAAATGAATATGACGTGATATTAAACCCAGATATATAAACTAGGAGGACAGGAAGAATGATGAATATAGAGGCGGCAGGCAGATGGAGATGGAGTGTGATTCCTCATGTTAAGACATTTCTTTTCCCGGAAACAAGGGAGGTTTACTATATTGGGGGAGCTGAAATTCTCCCGGCTCCGCTCAGTGCAGAAGAAGAGGCGGAGACCATTGCCGGAATTGGCACAGAACAGGATCAGGAAGCTAAGAAAAAGCTGATTGAGCACAACCTGAGATTGGTGGTATACATAGCTAAGAAATTCGACAATACGGGAATTGGGGTAGAGGATTTGATTTCCATAGGAACCATTGGTCTGATCAAAGCGATCAATACCTTTAACCCAATGAAAAATATCAAGCTGGCAACCTATGCGTCCCGGTGTATTGAGAATGAAATTCTCATGTATTTGCGGAGAAATAACAAAACAAAGCTGGAGGTATCTATTGATGAACCGCTGAATGTGGATTGGGATGGAAATGAACTGCTTCTTTCAGACATTTTGGGAACCGATGAGGATACCATTTATAAGGATCTGGAGCATGAGGCGGAGCGGAAGGTGCTGGTGAAGGCTCTGGGACGGCTGTCAGGCAGAGAGCAGATGATCGTCCGGATGCGGTTTGGCATCGGCACCCGGGACGGGGAGGAAAAGACTCAGAAGGAAGTTGCAGATATGCTGGGAATCTCCCAATCTTACATATCCAGATTGGAAAAGAAAATTATGCAGAGATTGAAACGGGAAATGGTAAAATATGTGTAAATATGGTAAACTAAAAGAAAAAAGGGGATGACCTTATGAAGCTTACATTTATTGGTGCGGCCCATGAGGTGACCGGAAGCTGTCACCTTCTTCAGGCATGTGGAAAGAATATTCTGGTAGACTGCGGAATGGAGCAGGGACCGGATCTGTACGAGAATCAGGAGATTCCGGTAAATGCCGCGGATATTGACTATGTGCTTCTGACTCATGCGCACATTGACCATTCCGGTAAGATACCGCTTCTTTGCAGACAGGGATTTCAAGGTGAGATCGTTACTACATTTGCCACAGCTGACCTGTGCAATATCATGCTTCGAGACAGTGCACATATTCAGGAATTTGAGGCAGAGTGGCGCAACCGTAAGGGGAAGAGAAGCGGAGCGCCGGTATTTGAGCCGCTCTACACTACAGCAGATGCAGAAGCTGCGATTAAGCTGCTGGCTCCCTGTGACTATGATCAGAGAATCGTTCTTTGCCAGGGAATTGACGTTCGTTTTACGGATATGGGGCATCTTCTGGGATCAGCCAGCATTGAAGTGTGGATAACAGAAGACGGCGTTTCTAAGAAGATTGTATTTTCCGGTGATGTGGGGAATCTGAACCAGCCGATTATTAAGGACCCGCAGCATGTAAAGGAAGCCGATTATATTGTGATTGAATCTACATACGGAGACCGGACTCATGGAGATACTATTCCGGATTATGTGGGAGAGTTTACAAGGATTCTTTCGGAGACCTTTGAAAAGGGCGGCAACGTAGTGATTCCATCCTTTGCTGTAGGTCGGACACAGGAGATTCTATATTTTATCCGTGAGATCAAAGAGAGGAATATGATTCCAGAGCATCCGGATTTTGAAGTGTATGTGGATAGTCCGCTGGCTGTGGAAGCGACGAAGGTATTTAACAAGAACGTACAATCCTGTTTTGACGAGGACGCCATGGCTCTTGTGAAGCAGGGAATCAATCCGTTGGTATTTCCGGGACTTAAGACGTCGGTTACCAGTGATGATTCCAAGATGATTAATTTCGATGAGAAGCCGAAGGTAATCATTTCCGCATCCGGTATGTGTGATGCGGGGCGTATTCGTCATCATCTGAAGCATAACTTATGGCGGAAGGAATGTACCATTTGCTTCGTAGGCTATCAGGCAGTGGGAACCGTGGGAAGAAAGCTGATTGAGGGAGCGGAGTGCGTGAAGCTCTTTGGAGAGAATATTACGGTAAATGCCCGCATTGAATCTCTAAAAGGTATCAGCGGCCATGCGGATATGAACGGCCTGCTTGCCTGGCTGGATGGCTTTGAGAAAAGGCCGGAGCGTATTATGGTTGTTCACGGAGAGGATACGGTGACGGACAGCTTTGCCAGACTCGCTTCAGAGCATATGGGATGTCCGGCATTTGCACCTTATTCCGGCGGCTGTGTGGATCTGGCGACGAATACGGTAATTACGGAAGGGATACCGGTGCGGAAGAAGGCGGCGGAGAAGCCATCCAGAGCCCGTGCCAATGCGGCGTTTGAGCGTGTGGTTGCAGCCGCAAAGAGACTTATGCAGGTTGTGCTTAAAAATGACGGTCTTGCCAATAAAGATCTGGCTAAATTTGAGACCCAGATACAGAACCTCGCAGATAAATGGGACAGATAATGTCAAGGTCTAAAAGTTTTTTTATTTTCCACTAAGAGGGAATAACAGAGGTCCATATGGAGAGAATTTCTACTAGATAGAATCACATTCTGTGATGAATATACATCTGGTGGGAGGTCCATTATGGCACAGGGAAAAGTCGAAATATGTGGAGTGAATACAGCGAAGCTTCCGATTCTGAGCGATCAGGAGAAGGAAGCTTTGTTTGCGCGCATCAAAGCGGGAGATGAAGAGGCAAAGGAAGAGTACATTAAGGGAAATTTGAGGCTGGTGCTCAGTGTGATCAAGCGGTTTGGAAACAGCAACGAGAATCCGGACGATCTGTTTCAGATTGGCTGCATTGGACTAATTAAGGCAATTAATAATTTTAACACGGAGCTGGACGTGAAATTTTCGACCTATGCGGTTCCCATGATCATAGGAGAAATTCGGCGTTATATGCGGGATAATAACAGCATCCGGGTCAGCCGTTCTCTTCGGGATACGGCATATAAGGCAATCTATGCCAAGGAAAACTATGTAAAACGGCATCAGAAAGAGCCTACGGTAGAAGAAATCGCGCAGGAAATCGGCATTTCCGGCGAAGATATTGTCTTTGCCCTGGATGCGATCCAGGCGCCAATGAGTCTGCAGGAACCGGTCTATAATGACGGAGGCGATGCACTCTATGTGATGGATCAGATTAGTGATAAGAAGAATAAAGAAGAAAAATGGGTGGAGGATCTGTCGCTGGAAGCTGCTATGAAGCATCTGGGAGAGCGGGAGAGATATATTATTGAGCTGCGCTTTTTTGAGGGGAAAACACAGATGGAGGTGGCTGAGATGATTCAGATATCCCAGGCTCAGGTCAGCAGATTAGAAAAAGGGGCTCTGAAGGTAATGCGTCAATATCTGAGCTAAAAATATTGATTTTTCCGTCCTTTCATACTATGATATATACAGAAGAAAGGAGCGGATTATGAAGGCTTGTATTTTTGATCTGGACGGAACGCTTACAGATACTCTGGAATCTCTTGTATACTCGGTGAACGAGAGTCTTAAGGAGATGGGACTTTCTGCTATCAGTGACAGGCAGTGTGAAAGCTTCGTCGGCAACGGAGCGCGGTATCTGATGGAGCGTTCTCTGGAGGCAGCAGGAGACATGGGAGCTGCCAGGATTGAAGAGGCGATGCAGGTGTATGGAAGGATATTCGGAGCAAACTGTACCTATCATGTTACACCTTATGATGGAATACCGGAGATGCTGAACGCTTTGAAGGAGAACGGAGTCAGGCTTGCGGTTCTTTCCAATAAGCCCCACAGCCAGACCGTGAATGTGGTTCAGACAATATTTGGCAAAGAATGTTTTGACTATATTCAGGGGCAGACAGATTCTATTCCCAGAAAACCGGATCCGGCCGGAGTATACTATCTTATTGAGAAGATGGGAGTTCCTAAGACAGAGTGTCTGTATATCGGAGACTCGGAGGTTGACATTGCCACAGGTAAAGCGGCAGGTGTCAAAAGTATCGGCGTAGAATGGGGATTTCGCAGCAGGCAGGTGCTTGTGGATGCGGGAGCAGAACATATCATCAGTGCGCCGGATCAATTATTACAATTCATAATATCATAGTCATGAGGGAGGATATATGTTATGTATGAATATGATGAAGAATGTTTGCAGACCTTTCTGGAGAAGCAGGGACAGCTCTTTGATGAGCCGGTAGCTTCAACACCGGAGGAAGCAGAGGCATTTCTCGAGGATTGTATGGCGGTTATCGTGAACAGTATCGAGGAAGTGAAGACATTCCTGGAGGATGAGGGAATGGACATTGAAGGTATGACGCTGGAAGAGATTGAAGAATCTGCAGAAGTGTTTATTCTGCCAAGTGGACAGTATCTGATCGTAGAAGGTTAGAACCGGTAAATGAACAGAAGGAAAGCCGCAGTTTAGTTTGCTGCGGCTTTTTTCAATGCATCATCAATGGCATTTATAATAACCTGGGAAGTATAGGGATTATCCTCCGAATACTGAATATCCGCAAGAGACTGGGTGTCTATAATCTGCTCGGCAATTTCCTCCATGGCAGGCTGAATGAGAGGATACATGGCGGTGACCGTTTCGTCCAGATTGGCAAACCGAATGGAGGTGACTGCGGATTCATCTACCGTAACTTCCACGGAAAGCTCTGTATTTCCCAGTGCCAGATTGGAGGTGTAGACGCCGGGATTGTATTTCCCAATATCTGCGCTGGTCTCTTTGCTTCTGGGAAGAAACATAAACAGAAGCAGAAGAATGAGAACTATGGCTAATACAGCGAATATAGCTGTGTAAATAATTTCTTTCATATGTAGTACGACGATTTTGGTCTTGGAACTCATAAGAACCCTCCACATTTGGTAATCATAGTGTTGTTTGTATATATGTATGCAAAGGAAGGGTGGAATATGCAGAGATTTTTGCGTGACAAATAAGAGTTTCTTTTGTAGAATAGAGTGGATAATGGAGGTGTAGTAATGTATATTATCGTGGGACTTGGGAATCCGACGGAACAGTATGCCGGAACAAGGCATAATGTGGGATTTGATGTGATAGACAGAATAGCGGACGAATATAATATTTCTGTGGAAAGCCGCAAGAGCAGGGCGCTTGTGGGTACGGGAATCATTGCAGGACGGAAGGTACTGCTGGTAAAGCCCCAGACCTATATGAATCTGAGCGGTGAAAGCGTGCGGGGATTGGCAGATTTTTATAAGATTGATGTGGAGACGGAGCTTTTGGTTATCTTTGATGATGTGAGTCTGGACGTAGGGCAGCTTCGCATTCGTAAGAAGGGCAGCGCCGGAGGCCACAATGGGATTAAAAGTATTATTTCTCATTTGGGAACGAATGCATTTCACCGGATCAAGGTTGGAGTGGGAGAAAAACCTGCCCAGTATGATCTGGCAGACTATGTGCTTGGACATTTTTCAAAAGAAGATAGAGAATTAATGGAAGAAGGATATAAGCGGGCTGTACATGCAACAGAGCTGCTTGTGTCTGACCAGGTGGAACAGGCTATGAATGAATATAATAAAAAAGTAAAAGCAAAGGAGCGGTAGCAGATGAGGGCGCTAACCCAACCGTTACGGGAACTGGCTGAATTTGGAGAGATAGAGAAGAATAGGCGGAAAAGCGCCGGGATGCTGCAGATATCCGGATGCGTGAATTCGCAAAAATCACATATGATGTATGCACTGAGCGATGGCTGTAAATATAAAGTCATCGCCTGTTCCAGTGAGTCGAAAGCCAGACAGATTTATGAGGAGTACCGCTTTCTGGATGGGGAGACCTATCTGTATCCGGCTAAGGACTTTTTGTTTTATCAGGCAGATATCCGGAGCAAAGAGCTGCTGAAGCAGAGGATGGATGTAGTGCAGGCGATTCTCTCGGGCAGAGAAGTGACGGTTGCAGCAAGCTTTGATGCATTTATGGATGCGCTGCCGTCAAAGCAGGCGATGGAAGCTGCCGTGGTTCATATCAGGAATGGGCAGATGCTGGATTTTTCAGATATTCAAAGGCAGCTTACGGAAATCGGCTATGAGCGGGAAGTGCAGGTGGAAGGTGCGGGACAGTTTGCGGTCAGGGGAGGAATCCTGGATATTTATCCTCTGACGGAGGAGATGCCGGTTCGAATTGAGCTGTGGGGAGATGAGGTGGATTCCATCCGTACCTTCGATGCAGAGAGCCAGAGGTCGGTACAGAACCTGGAAGAAATATTCATCTATCCGGCAGATGAGCTTCCTGGTACGGAGGTAAAGAGGGTATCATTCCTGGATTATTTTCCGGCTGAGAACACGCTGCTGTTTCTGGATGAGCCGGCGCGGCTGATAGAAAAGGGCGAGGGCATTGAACAGGAGTTTATTGAGGCCCAGGCAAAACGTATGGAGACCGGATATCAGGTCTCAGATGAAGAAATGAAGCTGTACCCGGCATCAGAGATTGTCAGGAGGATGAATGCATATTCTTCCGTAGGATTTTGTTCGCTGGAAACCAGATGCGGAGAATTTAAGACTCGTGATAAATTTCATCTTCACACGAAGAGCGTAAATTCATATAATAACAGTTTTGAGATGCTGACCAGAGACTTGAAACGGCTGAAGCGGGGAGGATACCGCGTGGTACTTCTGTCCGGTTCCAGAACCAGGGCGAAGCGTCTGGCAGAGGATCTCAGAGATTATAATTTGAGCAGTTTCTACAGTGATGAAGAGGACCGGGAGGTTCAGCCAGGGGAAATTATGACGGCCTATGGCTATGTGGCGGAGGGCTATGAGTATCCGCTGCTAAAATTTACGGTAATTTCCGAGACGGACATTTTTGGAAAAGTAAAAAAACGGCGTAAGAGAAAGAAATATGAAGGGCGTAAGATTCAGGATTTTACGGATTTAAAGCCTGGCGACTATGTAGTTCATGAGAACCACGGTCTGGGGATCTATCAGGGAATTGAGAAGATTGAGGTAGACAGAATTTCCAAGGATTATATGAAAATATCCTACGCTAAAGGCGGCAATCTGTATATTCCCGCGACTCAGCTGGATCTGATTCAGAAATATGCGGGTTCCGACGCAAAGAAGCCGAAGCTGAACAGCCTGGGAACTCAGGAATGGACCAGGACAAAGAGCCGTGTTAAGGGTGCGGTTCAGGCAATTGCAAAGGATCTGGTGCAGCTCTATGCTGCCAGGCAGGAGCAGGAAGGCTTTGTTTATGGGGAGGATACGGTCTGGCAGAAAGAGTTTGAAGAGATGTTTCCCTTTGAAGAAACAGAGGATCAGATGCTTGCTATTGATGCTGTGAAGCGGGATATGCAGAGCAGAAAGATTATGGACCGGCTGATCTGCGGAGACGTGGGGTTCGGCAAGACGGAGGTGGCGATCCGCGCTGCATTTAAGGCGGTGCAGGAAAATAAACAGGTGGTATATCTGGTGCCTACCACAATCCTTGCCCAGCAGCATTACAATACCTTCCTTCAGCGGATGAAGGAATTTCCGGTGCGGGTAGATCTGATGTGCAGATTCCGTACTTCCGCCCAGCAGAAGAAAACCATTGAAGATACCAGGCGTGGACTCGTGGATATTGTGATCGGGACTCACAGGGTGCTGAGCGACGATTTAAAGTTCAAGGATCTGGGACTTCTGATCATTGACGAGGAACAGCGTTTTGGCGTTCAGCACAAGGAGAAAATTAAAAAACTAAAGGAAAATGTTGACGTATTGACGCTGACTGCGACGCCGATCCCGAGAACGCTGCATATGAGTCTGATCGGTATTCGGGATATGAGCGTTCTGGAGGAAGCTCCCGAGGAACGTATGCCGATTCAGACCTATGTGATGGAGTATAACGATGAGATGGTAAGAGAGGCTATCCAAAGAGAGTGCGCCCGACAGGGGCAGGTGTATTATGTGTATAACCGGGTGGAGGATATTGCGGAGGTTACGGCTCATATCCAGAAGCTGGTTCCGGATGCAGAGGTGGCTTATGCCCACGGTCAGATGCGGGAACATCAGTTGGAGAAGATCATGTTCGACTTTATCAACGGTGAGATTGATGTGCTGGTGTCCACTACGATCATTGAGACGGGACTGGATATTTCCAATGTGAATACCATGATTATCCATGACGCGGACCGTCTGGGGCTATCCCAGCTCTATCAGCTCCGGGGCCGTGTGGGACGTTCTAACCGTATGGCGTATGCATTTCTTCTGTACCGGAGAGATAAGCTTCTCAGGGAAGAGGCAGAGAAACGGCTGGCGGCCATCCGTGAATTTACGGATCTTGGCTCCGGATTTAAGATTGCCATGCGGGATCTGGAAATCCGCGGTGCAGGAAATCTTCTTGGGGCAGAGCAGCACGGACACATGGAAGCTGTGGGATACGATCTGTATTGTAAAATGTTAAATGAGGCGGTTCGGTATCTGAAAGGAGAAACAGAGGAGGAAGATTTTGCCACCACGATAGATCTGAATGTAGATGCTTTTATTCCGGATTCCTATATTCCAAATGAATATCAGAAACTGGATATTTACAAGCGGATTGCGGCCATTGAAAATGAAGAGGAAATGGAAGATATGATCGAAGAGCTGATTGACCGGTTCGGAGATATTCCCAAAAAGGTTATGAAGCTTCTGGAAGTGGCGGGCCTGAAATCACTGGCCCACAGTGTTTATGTGACTTCCGTAGAGCAAAAGGGAGAACAGTATACTTTCACGATGTATGAGAAAGCAAGGGTACATCCGGAACGGATTCCGGAGCTTATTACGCAGTATAAAGGGAACCTGGTTTTCCGTGCGGAGGGACCGCCCTGCTTTATCTATGAGGAGAAAAAACGCAATAAGCGGGAAAAGGAGAAAGAGGCCCTTGTGGTTGTGAAAAATGTGTTAAATTCCATGAAAGCATTGCTTGAATAGTAAAAAAATGCTAAACTAACTAAGTATGGCGACGGTACGGTACAAGTGTGCTGATGGCCGGAGTGAGGTGCGATTAGGAGGAAATACAATCATGAAAAAGAGATTAGCAATACTTGCGATTGCAGGAGCGATGGCAATTTCAACACTGACCGGATGCGGCGGGATAAATGACAGTGATACGGTGGCAACTGTAGAGGGGGATGACATATCCGTTGGTCTTGCGAACTTCTATGCAAGAATGACACAGGCACAGTATGAGACTTATTATGCAGGCTATTTGGGAGAGGATATGTGGTCCAGTGAAGCTTCTGAGGGAGAATCCTATGAAGAAGCTGTGAAGAATCAGGTTATGGAGGACCTGCAGAACATGTATCTTCTGGAGGATCACATGGATGAATATGATGTGTCCATTTCCGAGGAAGAGCAGACAGCTATTGAGAAGGCGGCAGCAGCATTCGATGAAGCGAACGGATTGGAAGAGAAGGATAAGGTGTCCGGTTCTAAAGAGAATGTGGAGCGTTTCCTGACACTGACAACAATCCGCCAGAAAATGAGCAATGCTATCAAGGCAGCCGCTGATGTGGAGGTTTCTGATGAGGAAGCAGCTCAGAAGGCTATGAAATATGTGATGTTCTCTTATACTACAACAGATGAGGATGGCAACAGCGCTGCGATGACGGAGGACGAGCAGGCGGCCCTTAAAGAAGAGGCGGAAAGCTTTGCGAAGGAAGCAAAGAGTGCAGATGACTTTGCAGCATTTGCTTCTGAGAAAGGATATGAGGCGAAAGATGCCACTTTTGACGCAGATGAGACTATCGTTATCCCGGCAGAGCTTGCCAAAGCAGCAGATGCGCTGGAAGAAGGCGGAGTGACGGATGTGATCGAGACAGATAACGGTCTCTATGTTGCCAAGGTGACAAGCCTGTTTGATGAGGATGCTACAGAAACCGAGAAACAGAATCTTATATCTCAGAAACAGCAGGAAAAATATGATGAGATCATAGAAGCATGGAGAGAAGAGGCTGATATCAGCGTCAAGAAGAATGTATGGAAAAAAGTCGATTTCAATGAGCTCAGCGTAACCCTGCATGTGGATGAAAGTGATCCATATGCGGATTCGGTTAAGACGGATGATCAGGCAGAGGACAGCACTGCAGACGATGAAGCAGATGAGACAGATACCGGAGAGACCGCGGAATAATGATATACGATCGAAATGGGGATATAGGAAACTATATCCCCATTTTATATACAGGAAAGTGAGAAGCCCAAATTAGTGAATAAAAGGACCGAATCAACGGTCCTTTTCACATATTTTAGTTTACTTCATATGCTGTGTCAGAAGTTCATTGACCAGCTTGCCGTCTGCTTTGCCCTTTACTTTTGGCATAAGCACTTTCATGATCTTACCTTTGTCCTTACCGGTTGGCGTTTCAATCCCAAGCTCAGAAAGTGTTTCTGCAATGACTGCATTAATCTCGTCAGCATTCATCATCTTCGGGGCATAGCCTTCCAGTACAGCCAGACGTTTTTTACATTCCTCGATAATATCGGTGCGGTTTTCCGGAGTCAGCTCCAGAGTTTCCTTCGTCTGCTTGATTTCCTTTAAGACAACCTGAGTCTCCTCTTCCGGCGTTAGATCGCCGCGCTTGTCGATGGCTTTGTTCTTCAGTGCTGCAAGCAGCAGAGACAGTGTGTCTTTGGTATCCTTTTCTCCGGCTTTCATAGCCTTGACCATATCGCTTCTTACTTCATCTATCTTACTCATGATAAGCCCTCCTTGTTTTGTTTTCTAATTTTAGCAGATGTGTTATCTGATTGCAATTCTTTGAAGGAGATTTCCTTTGTATATTGTCTGTATTTTCCAAATATGTTATTGTAGGTAAGTATAAATATAGCGAGTTTAATTTTAGAAGAAATGGATGGCGGATTTAGAATTATGAAATTACGTAAGAGAATGAGAACCATGTCAAGAGCGCTGAAGCTGGAACTGAGAGAACACAGAAGTTCTTTTATTGTATATGTGGTGCTGCGGGCGTTGATTATTCTGATGATGGTGCTTCAGATATTTAACCGGAATTTTGAGAATGTATTTTTGTGTGCACTTTCGCTGCTGCTTCTGATTGTGCCGAGTCTTATTCAGGTGAATTTGAAAATAGAACTGCCGACAGGTCTTGAGATTATGCTGCTTATTTTCATCTTTGCGGCGGAAATACTGGGGGAGATTCAGGCATATTATATTAAGGTTCCCATGTGGGATACGATTCTGCATACCGTAAATGGCTTTATTATGGCGGCGATTGGATTTTCTCTGGTAGATATACTGAACCGGGATGAGAGGTTTACATTTCGGCTGTCGCCGGTATTTGTTGCCATTGTAGCATTTTGTTTTTCCATGACAATTGGTGTGATCTGGGAATTTTTTGAATTTAGCATGGATCAGTTCTTTATGCTGGATATGCAGAAGGATACCGTCATACATAATATTTCTTCCGTTATGCTTGATCCGCAGGGGACAAATCATCCGGAAATGATCCGGGGAATCACCGAGGTGACGGTTAATGGTCAGGAGCTGGGACTTGGAGGCTATCTGGATATTGGTCTGATTGATACGATGAAAGATCTTATTGTCAATTTTATTGGAGCGGCTGTGTTTTCAGTGATTGGATATTTTTATATTAAGAACCGTGGTAAGGGAAGATTCGCAGACCGGCTGATTCCACGTCTGAAAAGCAAAGATGCGGATTTCCTTAAGAGGGCGGAAGAGGAGGAAGAGTTGGAGGAAGCATTAAGGAGATGAAGCTGAAAAGGAACGAAGGTATCGCCATCATTTAATTGAATGATTTTGCGACACCTCCATTCTGTTAAAAAGTATATGGATAGTATTTTAAAGGTCTACCTTGGGAAGTCCGGCAAATCCAACCTCCAGATCCGCATCTGTCGGGATGTAATCGCTCATTTCACCGTTGTTGTATTTCTCATAGGCAACCAGATCGAAATAACCGGTTCCGGTCAGACCAAAGACGATCGTCTTTTCTTCGCCGGTTTCCTTACATTTGAGTGCCTCATCAATGGCTACCCGGATTGCATGGCTGCTTTCCGGCGCCGGAAGGATTCCTTCAATACGGGCAAATTTGGTCGCCGCCTCGAATACTGCGGTCTGCTCTACAGAGGTCGCCTCCATCAGCTTATCATCGTATAACTGTGACAGAATTGAGCTCATACCGTGGTAGCGAAGTCCGCCAGCATGGTTTGGAGACGGAATGAATCCGCTTCCCAGAGTATACATCTTGGCCAGAGGGCAAACCATTCCGGTATCGCAGAAATCGTAAGCATATTTGCCGCGGGTAAAGCTCGGGCAGCTTGCAGGCTCTACAGCGATGATGCGGTAGTCCTTTTCACCACGTAATTTTTCGCCCATGAATGGGGAAATGAGTCCACCCAGGTTGGAACCGCCTCCGGCGCAGCCGATGATGATGTCAGGGGTAATCCCATATTTGTCAAGGGCAGCCTTGGTTTCCAGACCAATGATTGATTGGTGGAGCAGCACCTGATTGAGCACGGAACCGAGTACATAACGGTAACCTTCGTGGGATACGGCGTCCTCAACAGCCTCTGAGATGGCACAGCCAAGGCTTCCGGTAGTGCCTGGATGCTCTGCCAGAATCTTGCGGCCTACATTGGTGGTCTCAGAAGGAGACGGAGTTACATTGGCGCCGTAAGTACGCATCACTTCGCGGCGGAATGGCTTCTGCTCGTAAGAGCATTTTACCATATATACTTTACAATCCAGATTGAGATAGGCGCAGGCCATGGAAAGCGCAGTTCCCCACTGTCCGGCTCCGGTCTCTGTGGTTACACCCTTTAGACCCTGCTTCTTTGCATAGTATGCCTGGGCAATCGCAGAGTTAAGCTTGTGACTTCCGGAGGTGTTATTACCTTCGAATTTGTAGTAAATCTTTGCCGGAGTATCAAGAGCCTTCTCAAGACAGTATGCACGTACCAGCGGTGATGGGCGGTACATTTTGTAGAAGTCCTGAATCTCCTGCGGAATATCAAAATATGCTGTGGTATCATCAAGCTCCTGTTTTACCAGCTCTTCACAGAATACACCGCCCAGCTCTTCGGCGGTCATTGGCTGTAATGTGCCCGGGTTCAGAAGCGGCGCCGGTTTGTTCTTCATATCGGCCCGTACGTTATACCACTGTTTTGGCATCTCCTGCTCTTCAAGATAGATTTTGTAAGGGATTTTGTTGTTGTCTGTCATGGTATGGTACCTTCCTTTCGATTATGATTGTTATTGCCCGAATATTCGGGGGACCGATTGCTAAGGTTTTGGGCATCCGGCAGAATTTTATGAAATAAAAAAATCCTGCCCTATCTGCTTGGATAGGACAGGAGATATCTTCCTGCGGTGCCACCTATATTCATTCCACTTGCGGAATGCACTTAGCCATGTACATACTTATACATGTTCCAGGATAACGGTCGGAAGCCGTCGCCCCTACGTCAGCGCAGCTGATTTCAGTTTGCCCTCACAAGTCCATTCACCTTAACTAGTACTGCTGCGGTTCCACCAATCCGAAGCTCTCTGGAAATACGCCGCTAGGGTTACTACTCTTGCTCATCGGTTCTTACTTTTGATTTATTATAATGCAGTGGAAAAGCTATTGTCAATACTAAAATCTAAATACTTTTTCTTTACAGAGATTTTGTGGGACAATATAATAGAAACAGAGATAGGGAGGAAGACTTATGAGACGGGCAGTATTGTTTGACATGGATGGCGTAATCTCCGATACCGAGCGGTTTTACATTGACGGAATGGTTGAAAAACTGAAGGAGGAAGGTGTTGTAATAACACCATGGGATCTAAAAGATCTGTTCGGAAGCACACAGGTATATATCTGGAATCAATTAATAGAACGGTATCATTTAGAGGGAACGGTAGAGGAATATGTGGATGCTGTCCATGAAATTAGGGACAGATTGATTCAAAGGGAAGGCTTACATCCGATGCCGGGAGTGCTGGAACTGATTCGAGAGCTTCATGAGGCAGGGGTTCTTCTGGCCGTGGCGTCAAGTTCTCCCAGAGAAACCATTGAGCGCAATATGAAGATGTTTGACGTGCTGGATTGTTTTGACACGATTGTCAGCGGATTGGAGTGCAGGCAGGGAAAGCCGGCGCCGGAAATCTATCTGAAGGCAGCGGAAAATCTGGGGGTTATGCCAAAAGAATGTGTGGTTATCGAGGATTCTGTGAACGGAGTAAAAGCGGGAAAAGCGGCTGGAATGTACTGCCATGCTTATGTCCCGCCTCAGGCCTATAGTCAGGATGTAAGTGTTGCAGATGATGTGATTACTTCATTTGCAGGACTACCCATTGACGATATTTTACGTAACAATAAATAATGTTTGCAAAAATCGCAGAGTGGCCCCGGAAGGCCGACAGGAATCCTATCGGTCTTTGCATCTTCCGGTGGAACCGCGAACAATCAGCTGGGGTTCATATTCCAGACGAATAATATAATTTGGCTGTCCGTTGGATTGACTCTGGCTGTTTTTGCGATAAATCATATCGACGGCTTCCTCGCCCTTCTGCACGGAGGCATGTTCTACCGTGGTCAGTGAGATCTGGGGCATGGAAGCAAGAGCGATATTATCGAAGCCGCAGACCGAATAATCGGATGGAATCTTAAAGCCCTGGTCTGCAAGCGCGCCCATGATTCCAAAGGCAGCAATATCGTTATTGCCGACAAAGGCAGTAGAAGGAGTTTTCTGTTTCAGAGCCTTTAGGGTCAGGTCGTAGGCATTCTGGTATTCGGCATGCTCTGTAGGATACTGCTCAAAGGCGGATTGAGTCTGGTAAAGAATCTCAATCTGATCTAAGGGGTATCCATGATCCTGGAAACTCATTTTTACGCCTTCCAATCGGTGAAGTCTGCCGATTTCTTTTTGACGGATCGGGGTGGAAATGTAGGTAATGTGGGTGTGCCCAAGGGAAATCAGGTGATTTCCGATGAGGTATCCCGGTTTTTTGCTGTCAAGCTCTACAGAATCAAATTTGCAGGCAGCAGGCTTATCTCCTACGGAAATGACGGGAACCTGCCGGGAAAGAGCATTCATTTTCTGGATTTTTGATACCGGATACAGAGAGATGACACCTGCAAGTCTGCTTTTTTCCAGCATATCCAGATAGCAGTCCTCCGCCTCGGCCTCTCGAAAGGTTGTGACGGTGAACACGGTATAATGATATTTTTTTGCCTGTTTCATGATCGAGTGGAGCATCATGGAATAATAACCGCCAGAGAGCTTGGGACAGATGACAATGATGCTGTCGGCCAGCGCTTTTTCTTTTTTAGCAGTTTTGGCAGAAGACTTTTGATAACCCATTTTCCGGGCGGCCTCTTTGACCCGAAGAATGGTATCCTCAGTGAAGGAGACATTCGGTTTCCCGCTGAGAATCATAGAAACGGTAGATTGTGAAATCTCCAGTGCTTCGGCTATATCTCGGGTGGTAACTTTCTTTCGCTTTCCCAAAACAAGTCCTCCTTATATTTGTCTGATTTATTTTGATTATTAGAGCGGCGTTAATCAAAAGCTTATTTGATTATTAATATTATATGTTTGATTAATGACGGTGTCAAGCATTGTGGGCAGATGCAGAAAAACTGCAGAAATATATGGAATTAATCAAAATAAAAAATTAATTAAAAACAGTAAAATTCCGCGTGGTTGAGAGATTTCTGGGATTTGACATTTGATGCGGAAGATGTTTTAATCACATTGACAGTAAAGAAGCGATGCAGCAGGCAGCAAGATGAATTTTGGAGGTTAAAAGATGAGTGTTATTACGTTTGTGTGTGCAGGTCAGATGAATTCAGCAATTACATTTCCGGCTTTTGAGAACGGTCATGAGATTCGGTTGGTGGGCTCTCCTTTGGACAGAGAGATTATTGACCGTTTAAGGAAAGATAATTATCATATTACGCTGAAACGTACGCTGCATGATGGTATTCAGTATTATCAGATCGAAGAACTGCAGGAGGCGCTTAGAGGTGCGGATCTGATTCTCGGCGGAGTTTCAAGCTTTGGTCTGGATTGGTTCTGTGATGAAATTCTTCCCGTTCTTCCGGAGGAGGTTCCGCTTCTGACGGTGACCAAGGGAATGGTAGATCTGGAGGATGGAAGCCTGATTCCCTATCCCCATATTTTCGCGGAGAGACAGCCGAAAGGGAAGCGTTTAAACTTCAATGCCATTGGAGGACCATGCACCAGCTATGAGCTGGCAGATCACGATGACAGCCATGTGGCATTCTGTGGAACCGATGTGGAGACATTAAAATATATCAAATCTCTGCTGGCAACAGATTATTATCATATCAGTCTTTCTACCGACGTGGTGGGAGTGGAATGTGCAGTTGCGCTCAAAAATGCCTATGCATTAGGAGTATCTCTCGCTATCGGACTTGCGGAAAAGAGAGATGGCCGGATTGGAGCACAGCATTACAACTCTCAGGCAGCCCTGTTTGGACAGAGCATGAAGGAAATGAAAAAGCTCCTGGCGATTGCCGGCGGCAAGGAAGAAAATCTGATTCACGGAATCGGCGATCTGTATGTAACCGTATTTGGCGGAAGAACCCGCAAGATCGGAACACTTCTTGGAAGGGGCTTAAGCTTTGAGGAGGCCATGAATGAGCTGCAGGGTGTGACGCTGGAATCCATTGTCATCGCCACAAGAACTGCAAGAGCAGCGAAAAAGCTGGCAGCAAGAAATGTGATTTCACTGGAAGAATTTCCGCTTTTGATGCACATTGACGCGATTATCAATGAAGGTGCAGAAGTGGATATTCCGTGGGATGCATTCACATGGAATGATTTATAATTTTTGCATAATAGCCAGAATAAAATATATAGGTATAAAATACCTCCATTTACAGATAATAGTATCACGAAAAGACTGGTAAATGGAGGTTTCTTTATATATGAAAGCAACAGGCATAGTACGTAGAATAGATGATCTTGGACGTGTGGTGATTCCAAAGGAGATTCGCAGAACCCTGCGGATCAGGGAGGGCGACCCTCTGGAAATATTTACAGACCGGGAGGGAGAGGTCATTCTGAAGAAATATTCTCCGATTGGAGAACTGGCGAATTTTGCAAGACAGTATGCGGAGAGTATTGCGCAGACACTGGGGTGTCTGGTGTGTATCTGCGATATGGATCAGGTGATTGCCGCTTCCGGAAGCGGCCGCAAGGATATGCAGGATAAATACATTAGCAAGCAGCTTGGCAAGGCTATGAGTGAGCGCTCGGAGATACTGGCTGCGGAGGGAGATAAGAAATTTATCAAGATTGTAAATGAGCAGGAGGATTCCTTCGTGGGAGAGGTGGTGGTGCCGATCATCTGTGAAGGGGATGTCATTGGCGCCGTAGCGCTTTTAAACAGAGAAGAAAAGAAGAAATTCGGAGAGACGGAGAAGAAGGTTGCTTCCTGTGCGGCCGGGTTTCTGGGACGTCAGATGGAACAGTAGGGAAATTTCCCATGCATATATTCTTCGGGCCTGTCATATGGATAAATATAATCTATGGCGGGGTGAAGTTGACATGGAAAGGAATCGAAAAGAGACCGGGATAGCCGGATGGATCTTAAAATCATTACTGATTGCATATGTGCTGACAGGAGCGCTTCTGCTGGTTCTGGCGATGCTTCTGTATAAAATGGACATGGATGAGAAGACCGTGTCGGCGGGGATCATAGCAATCTATATTACTGCGACGCTGATTGGCGGACTTGCGATCGGAAAGATGGCGAAGGCCAGAAGATTTTTGTGGGGATTGATACTGGGGATTTTATACTTTGCTCTGCTGATACTGATTACTCTCGGCGTGTACCGAACCCTGGATGGAGCTATGGGTAATTACATTACAACCTTTCTGCTGTGTGCCGGGGGAGGAATGATAGGCGGAATGATTTCGTAAAAAATACTTTCCAAAAGAGGATAAGTGTGGTATTCTATGAAATAGCAGACTATACTAATTAGGAGGGTGTTTAAGATGAAACACGTAAAGACATTAAATACACAGACATTGAACAATACATGGAAGAAGGGCGGATGCGGCGAGTGTCAGACATCCTGTCAGTCAGCATGTAAGACTTCCTGTACAGTAGGAAATCAGACTTGTGAACAGAAGAAATAGTAAATGAAAAAGTAATGCTCGAAGCAGCGGCTTTTTGAAGGTCGCTGTTTCTTTCTGTTATGTAAAACTTTTTGATGTATTACAGATGGATATAATGATAATGATAAAGATAGAAAGGGGTACATGACATTGATTCATCAGTACCAGAATAATGGATACAATATCGTTCTGGATGTATACAGCGGTGCGGTGCATGTAGTGGATGACCTTTGCTATGATGTGATCGGACAGCTGAAGGAACAGAATGAGAATCACACGGCAGAGACCTTAAAGAGCCCGGAGACTTTTGGGATGCTTCAGAGAACACTTGGAGCTAAGTATTCAGAAGAGGATCTTCGGGATGCGCTTGATGATGTAACAGAGCTTACAGAGAATGGCAGGCTGTTTGTGCCAGATACATATGAACCGCTGATCGGTATTGTAAAGCAGCGGAAAACGGTTGTGAAGGCGATGTGTCTTCATATTGCCCATGACTGTAATCTTGCCTGCAGGTATTGCTTCGCGGAGGAAGGTGAGTACCACGGACGCAGGGCGCTTATGAGCTTTGAGGTCGGTAAGAAGGCGCTGGATTTCCTGATTGCAAATTCCGGAAGCAGGCGCAATCTCGAGGTGGATTTCTTCGGCGGAGAGCCGCTTATGAACTGGCAGGTGGTAAAGGATTTAGTAGCTTATGGAAGGGAGCAGGAGAAGCTTCACGACAAGCATTTCCGGTTTACGGTTACCACCAATGGAGTGCTTCTGAATGATGAGATACAGGAGTTTGTTAATAAAGAGATGGATAATGTTGTTCTGTCTCTGGATGGAAGGAAAGAGATCAATGACCGGATGCGTCCGTTCCGCAATGGCAGAGGCAGTTATGACCTGATCGTTCCCAAGTTCCAGAAGCTGGCAGACAGCCGGAATCAGGAGCGGTATTATGTTCGTGGAACCTTTACCCGGAATAATCTGGATTTCTCCAACGATATTCTGCATTTCGCAGATTTGGGCTTTAAACAGATGTCAATTGAGCCGGTGGTAGGAGATGAGTCCGATCCTTATGCGATCCGGGAGGAAGACCTGCCGAAGATATTTGAAGAGTATGACAGGCTGGCTCAGATCATGATTGAGAGAGAAAAGGAAGGAAAAGGTTTTAACTTCTTCCATTTTATGATAGACTTAGAGGGTGGGCCCTGCATTTCCAAGCGTCTGTCCGGATGCGGCTCCGGAACGGAATATCTGTCCGTAACACCCTGGGGAGATCTGTATCCCTGCCATCAGTTCGTTGGACAGGAAGAGTTCCTGATGGGAAATGTGGATGAGGGAATCACAAGGCCGGAGATCGCGGATGAATTCCGCGGCTGCAGCGTGTATTCCAAGGAGAAATGCAAGGCATGTTTTGCTAAGTTTTATTGCAGCGGCGGCTGTATGGCGAATGCATATAATTTTCACGGCACGATTCATGATGCGTATGATATTGGCTGCGAGATGCAGCGCAAGCGAGTGGAGTGTGCAATTATGATGAAGGCTGCACTGGCAGAGCAATAGAAAGAATTAGAAAGGATGTAAGAGATGAACAAGACAAAAGGCGTCATTAGCCTCATTGTTACCTTTGTACTGATTGCGTTGTTAGGATTTACAACGATTGTTGGATTCGGCAGCAATCACACGGGGGCAGCAAAGAACATTACACTTGGTCTTGATCTGGCAGGTGGTGTCAGTATCACATACCAGGTGAAAGACAAAAACCCGACCAGCGAGGAGATGAGCGATACCATCTACAAGCTGCAGAAGCGTGTGGAACAGTACAGTACAGAAGCAACGGTATATCAGGAAGGCGATGACCGGATCAATATCGAGATTCCCGGTGTGACGGATGCCAATGCGATTCTGGACGAGCTTGGCAAGCCGGGATCCCTGGAATTTGTCGACCCCAACGGAGAGACGGTCATTACCGGTTCCGATGTGGAGACAGCGGCAGCGAAGGCCGGACAGGATGACCTGAAAAATACGGAGTACAGCGTGGAGCTGACTCTGAATGAAGAAGGCAAACAGAAATTTGCAGATGCCACCACAGAGTTTGTTGGCAAGCAGATTTCTATCGTATATGACGGAGAGACGATCAGTTCTCCGCAGGTTAAGCAGGCGATTACAGGCGGACAGGCATATATTACCGGCAAGTTCTCCTATGAAGAAGCTGAGAATCTGGCGGCTACCATCCGTATCGGCGGTCTGAAGCTGGAGCTGGAAGAACTGCGCTCTAACGTGGTAGGAGCCCAGCTTGGCGAGCAGGCGATCAGTACCAGCGTAAAAGCCGGTGCGATCGGTCTTGTGGCTGTGTTCCTGTTTATGATCTGGGCATATCTGCTTCCGGGATTTGCATCCAGCCTGGCCCTGCTGATTTACACAGGATTAGTGTTTGTGATTCTGAATGCGTTTGAAGTGACACTGACCCTTCCCGGACTTGCAGGTATTATTCTGAGTATCGGTATGGCAGTGGACGCCAACGTTATTATCTTTGCCCGTGTGAGAGAAGAGATGACAAAAGGCAAGAGTGTCCGCAATTCTTTAAAGACCGGATTCCAGAAAGCGATGTCTGCCATTGTGGACGGCAACGTTACGACTCTGATTGCGGCAGCAGTGCTGTGGCTGAAGGGCTCAGGAAGCGTAAAGGGATTTGCACAGACCCTGGCAATCGGTATTATCGTATCTATGTTTACGGCACTGGTAATTACCCGTATGATCGTGTATGCGTTCTATGCGGTAGGACTTAAGAAAGAAAGACTCTACTATAAGCCGAAGCCGGAGCGTAAGCCAATTGATTTTCTGGCAAAGAGAAAGGTGTTCTTTATCGTTTCTCTTGTAGTGATCATCGGCGGCTTTGCTGTTATGGGAGCAGGAGCAGCTGGCGGAAAGGGTGCATTTGCATACAGCCTTGAGTTTGAGGGCGGTACCGCCACAACCGTAGAGTTTGACAAGGATTACACCATTGATGAAATTGATGCGGATATTGTTCCGATCATAGAGGATGTGACCGGCGATGTCAATGTGCAGACACAGAAGGTGGCCGGAAGCAATCAGGTGATCATAAAGACCAAGACGCTGGATCTGGCGACCCGTGAGGCGCTGAATCAGGCAATGGCAGAGAATTTTGGCGTAGATGAGTCTACCATTACGGCAGAGAATATCAGCTCAACGGTCAGCGGAGAGATGAGAAGAGATGCGATTGTTGCGGTAATTATCTCGACAATCTGTATGCTGATCTATATCTGGTTCCGGTTTAAGGATATTCGTTTTGCGGCAAGTGCGGTTACTGCGCTGCTTCACGACGTGCTGGTGGTACTCGCTTTCTATGCAGTATCAAGAATCTCTGTGGGCAATACGTTTATCGCCTGCATGTTGACCATTGTAGGTTATTCTATCAATGCAACGATTGTTATCTTTGACCGTATTCGGGAAGAGATGCGTCTGAAAGCTAAGGGAACTGATCTTGCGGAGCTTGTAAATAAGAGTATTACACAGACGCTTACCAGAAGTATCTATACTTCTCTGACAACATTTGTCATGGTATTTTTCCTGTATATTATGGGAGTAAGCTCTATGAGAGAGTTTGCACTTCCTCTGATGGTTGGTATTCTGGTAGGTGCATATTCTTCCGTATGTATTACAGGTGCGCTGTGGTATGTGATGAAGACGAAGCTTGGCGGCAGGAAGGCTGTGCCGGCAAAAGGATCTTCCAAAAAGAAGAAATAATAGAATTTGAATTCGAACGGCCATACCGGATAAGGTGTGGCTGTTTTCATACTTTTATAAAAATATTTGGTGGAAGCACAGTTATATTTAAGTGGAGAAATGATATGGAGCGGTGGGTATTACTTAGAAAGGGTGCTGATTATTCGGCAATTGGTGAGAAATTTCATATAAGTCCCAGAATGGCATGTTTGATCCGCAACAGAGATATTATCGGTGATGAAGCAGTTGATGCTTATCTGAATGGTACAATAGCAGATCTTTATGATGGAATGCTGATGAAGGATATGGATCGGGCAATCGACATTCTCATGGAGAAAATCAGAGAGGGCGCCAGAATCCGTGTGATCGGGGATTATGATATTGACGGCGTGTGTGCTACCTACATTTTGCTGGAAGGATTGGAAGGGCTGGGTGCTGATGTGGATATGGACATTCCGGACCGGATTACCGATGGCTATGGGCTGAACCGGAATTTGCTTGACCGGGCTTTCCGTGACGGGATTGATACGGTGATTACCTGTGATAACGGGATTGCGGCGGCGGAGGAGATTGATTATGCTAAACGTCTGGGCATGACCGTGGTGGTCACTGATCATCATGAGGTTCCGTATACGGAGAGCGGAGAAGAAAGGCGGTATCAGCTGCCTCCGGCAGAGGCCGTGGTAGATCCGAAGCGAGTGGATTGTGACTATCCTTTCCAGGGATTGTGCGGTGCGGCAGTGGCATATAAGCTGATTGAGTGTCTGCATGAGGCTATGGGAGAGGACGCATCGGACATGGACTATCTTCTGGAAGCCGTAGGCATTGCGACGGTTGGAGATGTAATGGATCTGGTGGGGGAAAACCGTATTTTTGTAAAGCAGGCGCTGGAAATGCTGGGACATAGCAGCAATCTTGGATTGAGATCCCTGATTGAGTGTAACGGAATTGATGCGAACAGGATTACAGCATATCATCTGGGCTTTGTGATCGGGCCGTGTATCAATGCAGGAGGAAGATTGGATACGGCTAAACGGGCGCTGGAGCTTTTACGGGCGAGGACGAAGAGAGAGGCAGATATACTGGCGGGAGATTTGAAGGCGCTCAATGACAGCCGAAAAGAGCTGACTGAGACGGCGGTGAAGGAAGCGGTCCGCCAAGTGGAAAATACAGCCATCGGAAGAGACAGAGTGCTGGTTATTTATCTGAAGGACTGCCATGAAAGCCTTGCCGGAATTGTGGCGGGAAAGATCCGAGAACGATATTATAGGCCGGTGTTTGTGCTGACAGACGGAGAAACTGATATAAAAGGGTCCGGCCGCTCGATTGAAGGCTATCATATGTATGAAGAGCTGAACAAATGTAAAGACTTATTATTAAAATTCGGTGGCCACAAACAGGCGGCGGGATTATCATTGAGACGGGATCGGGTGGATGAATTTTGCAGAACAATAAATAGGAATTGTGAACTTACCGAAACGGACCTTCAGGAGAAAGTTTCTATTGATATGCAGCTTCCTTTTTCCTGTATTACGGAAGGATTTGTGAAAGAGCTTTCCCTTCTTGAACCCTTTGGAAAAGGAAATACAAAGCCAGTATTTGCGGAACGGAATGTGGAATTTCTATCGGCAGGAATTATCGGGAAAAACCGAAATATGCTGAAGCTGAGAGTGAGGGATGGCGCAGGAACATCTATGGAGGCGCTGTATTTCGGAGACGCGAAAAGGTTCATAGATGTGGTAGCTGCACGGTATGGAAAAACGCAGGCGGATCGGCTTTTTGAGGGAAAGGCCCTGGGAGTGAGGATGTCAATTACCTTTTATCCGGGAGTGAATGAATATAGGGGAAACCGGACGCTGCAGATCGTAATTACCCATTATCAGTAGAGCCTTATTACTATATGGATTCATATATGGTTAAACTGTAACAAAATATTTGAAAACCTGTGTTATAAATGATATACTTTAAGATAACTTTTATGTCATGGTGATTTCATGACAGACAGATGGAAAAGAATGAGATACTAAGAGGAAGGGAGGGCGTTGATATGGCAGATGTGACGAAGCAGTTGGAAACGATGAATACAATTATGCCGGAGTCTATCACGGAGAATCAGGCAATTGGTCTTGAAATTGTAGACGGTCATGCAGTGAAATCACCTGCAGATTATCAAGACCCTGATGAGTTATATCGTATATTGATTGAACGTGTCCGCAGATATCATCCGTCAGAGGATGTATCTATGATTGAGAAAGCATACCGGATTGCAAAGAAGTCTCATGAAGGACAGTATCGCAAGTCCGGCGAGGCCTATATCATTCATCCCCTGTGGGTGGCTATCATATTGGCTAATCTGGAGCTCGACAAAGAGACTATTGTTGCGGGGATGCTGCATGATGTAGTGGAAGATACGGTCATGACAGAGGAGGATATCAAACGGGAGTTTGGAGAAGAGGTCGCTCTTTTGGTAGACGGCGTCACCAAGTTGGGGCGGCTGTCCTACTCGGCCGACAAGCTGGAGGTGCAGGCTGAGAACTTAAGAAAGATGTTTCTTGCCATGGCGAAGGACATCCGGGTCATTATCATCAAACTGGCAGACCGTCTGCACAATATGAGAACGCTGCAGTTTATGCGTCCGGAGAAGCAGAAGGAGAAGGCGAGAGAGACCATGGACATCTATGCACCGATTGCACAGAGACTTGGTATTTCTAAGATTAAGACGGAGCTGGATGATCTGGCGCTTAAGTATCTGAAGCCAGAAGTGTTCTATGATCTGGTTGAGCAGATTAATACCAGAAAGACGGAGCGTGAAGAGTTTGTACAGCAGATTGTGGATGAAGTGTCTACTCACATCCAGAATGCCAATATTAAGGCTGAGATTAATGGACGCGTAAAACATTTCTTTAGCATTTATAAAAAAATGGTGAATCAGGATAAGACTGTTGACCAGATTTATGATTTGTTTGCTGTGCGGATTATTGTGGATTCCGTGAAGGATTGCTATGCGGCGCTGGGTGTGATTCATGAGATGTATACTCCCATACCGGGAAGGTTCAAGGACTATATTGCCATGCCTAAGGCGAATATGTATCAATCCCTGCATACGACTTTGATAAGTTCCATTGGTCAGCCCTTTGAGATACAGATCCGTACTCATGAGATGCATAAGACGGCAGAGTATGGTATTGCTGCCCACTGGAAATATAAAGAATCCAATGATGGAAAGAAGAGTGTGAAAGCACAGGAGGAAGAGAAATTAAACTGGCTCCGTCAGATTCTGGAATGGCAGAGGGATACATCTGATAATCGGGAGTTCCTGAGTATGCTGAAAGGGGATTTGGATCTGTTCGCGGAGGATGTATACTGCTTTACTCCGAATGGAGAGGTCAAAAGACTCCCGAATGGTTCTACTCCAATCGATTTTGCCTATGCGATTCACAGTGCGGTGGGCAATAAGATGGTGGGGGCGAGAGTGAATGGTAAGCTGGTCACCATTGACTATAAGATTCAGAATGGTGACAGAATTGAGATTCTTACCTCCCAGAATTCCAAGGGACCGAGTCGTGACTGGCTGAATATTGTGGCAAGTTCACAGGCAAAGTCGAAGATCAATCAGTGGTTCAAAAAAGAATTTAAGGAAGAGAACATTATCCGCGGTAAGGAAATGATCGCTGCCTACTGTAAGTCGAAATCGATCGACGTTTCCAATATTACGAAGCCGAAATATCAGGAAATCGTACAGAAGAAATACGGGTTCCGTGATTGGGATTCGGTAATGGCGGCAATTGGTCATGGTGGATTGAAGGAAGGCCAGGTGGTCAACCGTCTGGTGGAAGAGTACGGCAAAGAGCACAAGCAGGAGCTGACAGACGAGGCGGTTCTTGAGAAGGTGGCAGAGGCATCCAAGAATAAGGTGCACATTGCCAAGTCCAGGAGTGGTATCGTGGTCAAGGGAATTGACGATGTGGCTGTGCGATTCTCCAGATGCTGTAATCCGGTGCCGGGAGATGAGATTGTGGGATTTGTCACCAGAGGCCGGGGACTTTCTATCCATCGCACAGACTGTGTCAACATGATTCATTTGACAGAAGCCGAGAGAGTGCGCCTGATTGATGCAGAGTGGGAGAGCGACGTTGCCGAGGAGGCGGGCGGACAGTATCTGGCAGATATTAAGATGTATGCAGAAGACCGTCAGGGGCTTCTGATGGAGATGTCCAAGGTGTTTACCGAGAACAAGATTGATGTAAAATCTCTGAATGTGCGTACGAGCAAGCAGGGAACGGCAACGATTGAAGCTGGGTTTATCGTGCACAGAAGAGAAGAGCTGGAGAGTGTGATTGCCAAGCTGATGAAACTTCCGGGTATGATCGATATTGAGCGTACGGCAGGATAAGGAGAAAACTATGAATTTTGCAATAATCGGAACGAATTATGTATCAGATTGGCTCATAACTGCCGGAAAGAACTGTGAAAAGTTTCATGTGCAGGCAGTATATTCCAGAACAATGGAGAGGGCAAGGGAATTTGCGGACAAATATGGAATTGAGGACTGCTATGATTCACTGGATGAACTGGCGGCAGCGGCGAATGTGGATGCGGTATACGTGGCAAGTCCCAATGCGCTGCATGCGAAACAGAGTATTCAGATGATGAATGGAGGAAAGCATGTACTCTGTGAAAAATCAATCGCATCCAATGAGAGAGAACTGCAGGAGATGCTGAAGACAGCGAAAAAGAACCATGTCATTGTGATGGAAGCCATGCGGTCTGTGATGGATCCTGGGTTTGCGGCAATTCAGGAGCATCTGCCGAAGATTGGCAGGGTTCGGAGAGCAACCATTCAGTATTGCCAGTATTCCGGCAGATACGATAAGTTTAAGAATGGAATTATTGAAAATGCATTCAAACCGGAGTTATCTAACGGGAGTCTGATGGACATCGGTGTTTACTGTGTACATCCGATGGTGAAGCTGTTTGGCAGACCGGATCAGATATCTGCTTCCTGTGTAAAGCTGGAAAATGGTGTGGACGGCATGGGAACGATTATGGCAAAATATGAAAAGAAAGGGATTCTGGTGGAACTGATCTATTCTAAGATTACCGATTCTATTCTGCCGACTCAGATTCAGGGTGAAGCTGGTTCCATGATTATTGAAGAGATTCCGAATACTAACCGGATTAAAATTCGGTACCGGGATAAGAGCTGGGAGGAAATTTGTGTTGAGAAGGTGGATCCCGGCAACAATATGTATTATGAGATTGAAGAGTTTATTCGGATTGCAGAGCGCGGAGAGAGTGCAGATGAGCACAATCAGTATTCCATCTGGGAGATGCAGGTAATGGATGAAGCGAGACGGCAGATGGGGATTGTGTTTCCGGCAGATAAGGTATAGAGGAGAACGACGGACATGACGGTAAAGAAATTTTTAGCAGGGCCTCTGGGGACGAACTGCTATCTTCTGGTAAATGAGATATCGAAGGAGGCGCTGATCGTTGATCCGGCCTCCTGCCCGGAGAGGCTGAAGGAATGTGTGGCAAAAGATAATATCCGGATCAGGGCAATACTGCTGACCCATGCGCATTTCGACCACATTATGGGAATTGACGATGTGATCGGGCTGTATGGAGAGATGCCGGTCTATGTGCATCAGGAGGATATGGAGATGCTTGAGAATCCGGCCCTGAATTTGTCTGGAAACTATGGAATGGGCTACAGCTACCGGGGCGGAACGGCCATCCGGGATGGTCAGATCCTTTCTCTGATCGGCTATGAGATCAAAGTGATCCATACACCGGGACATACGCCGGGCGGCGTGTGCTATTACGTGGAATCGGAGGAAGTACTGATCAGCGGAGACACCCTGTTTCAGGATTCGGTGGGAAGAACTGATTTCCCCGGGGGAAGCGCGTCTGAGCTTGTGCGGTCCATAAAGGAGAAGCTGTTTGTATTGCCGGAGAACACGCACGTATATCCGGGGCATATGGGAACCACGACCATATGGCATGAGAAGGGGCATAATCCATTTGTGTATTAAGTAAAAAGATTGCGTTTTCGCGCAATCTTTTTTGCAGAGGTGTGAAGTTGATTTATGATTGTAATTGAGACGAAAGACGAAAGCTATTTATATAATATCTACCATCTGGTAAAAGCCTTCTATCCCTCCGGGAAGGTAGAGCAGCGCGTATGCGTGGACAGAAAAAAAGAGCTATGTATCCGGATCGGAGATACGGTTAAGAAGGAATTTCAGATACCCGGTACCGAAGACCGCAGGATGCGCAAATATCTTCTGGACCGGCAGGTGTATGAATTTCTGGCCGGAATAACCGGACGAAGGCTTGCCTGGGGCATTCTTACCGGGGTGCGCCCGACAAAGATCGCCATGCAGAAGGTGGAAGAAGGCATGGGGCGGGAGGAATTTCTTAGGTGGTTTCAGGAGGATTCGCTGGTATCCGAAGAGAAGGCGGAGCTTGCCTATGATATTGCGGCCAGGGAGAAGGAGATTTTAAGCCGTCTGGATTACAGGGACGGCTATAGTCTGTATGTGGGCATTCCCTTCTGTCCGACAGTATGCAGCTACTGTTCCTTTAGCTCGGGGCCGATTGCCCTGTGGAAGGATTCTGTAGACGCGTACCTGGATGCGCTGTGCAGAGAGATATCATATATTGGAACCGTATCCAAGGAGAAGAAGCTGAACACGATCTATATCGGAGGCGGAACGCCGACGACCCTGGAGGCCGGACAGCTGGAACGGCTGCTTGCCTGTATTGACGCTTCCTTTTCCAGAGAGCATCTGCTGGAATATACGGTGGAAGCGGGCCGGCCGGACAGTATTACGGAAGAGAAGCTTGCGGTTATCCAAAGGTATGGGATTACCAGGATTTCCATTAATCCGCAGACCATGCAGCAGAAGACGCTGGATCTGATCGGAAGACGACACCGGGTGGAGGATATTACGGAAGTTTACCGGATGGCCAGAGCTCTTGGGTTTGATAATATCAACATGGATCTGATCGCCGGGCTCCCGGGGGAGACGGCGGCGGATATGGAGGATACGCTGAAACAGATCAAGGCTCTTGGACCGGACAGCCTGACGGTACATGCCCTTGCGATCAAACGGGCGGCCCAGATGGGGCAGGAGAAGAGTACCCTCGGATATGTGAAGGATCTGGAGAAACAGACGAAGGAGCCGGAGCGGATGGCCGGAGAACTGTCCCGGATGATCGATGGCGCCGGGAGGGCGGCCGGAGAGATGGGGCTTGTGCCTTACTATCTGTACCGGCAGAAGAATATTGCCGGGAATTTTGAAAATGTTGGCTATGCAAAGGTTGACAAAGCCGGAATATACAATATACTTATTATGGAAGAAAAGCAATCCATTGTGGCGGCGGGAGCAGGCGCATCCACGAAGATCGTGCTGCCCGAACCGGCAGCAGTTCCAGGCAACAGGAATGGGAAAATGACCACGCTGATGCGTGTGGAGAATGTAAAAAATATCCGGGAGTACATTTCCCGGATTGATGAGATGATAGAAAGAAAAGGAGAATGGTTATGGCGTTAAAGAAGAAACCGGTCACCGGAATGAAGGACATGCTTCCCAATGAGATGGAGATTCGTGACTACGTCACCCATCTGATCAAGGAGACCTATAAGACCTATGGATTTACTTCCATGGAGACCCCATGTGTGGAGCATATTGAGAATCTGTGCAGCAAGCAGGGCGGTGACAATGAGAAGCTGATTTTCAAGATCTTAAAGCGCGGCGAGAAGCTGAAGCTTGAGACCGCGAAGGAAGAAAGCGATCTGGTAGACGGAGGACTCCGCTATGATCTGACGGTTCCTCTTGCAAGATACTATGCAAATCATGCCAATGAGCTGCCATCACCGTTCAAAGCATTGCAGATCGGTAACGTATGGCGTGCGGACCGTCCCCAGAGAGGCCGTTTTCGCCAGTTTATGCAGTGTGATATTGATATTCTGGGAGAAGGTTCTAATCTGGCGGAGATTGAGCTGATTCTGGCAACCACAGCCATGCTCGGAAAGCTGGATTTTACGAATTTTACCGTGAATATCAATGACCGCAATATTCTGAAGGCTATGGCTTCTTACTGCGGATTTCAGGAAGAGGATTACGATGAAGTATTCATTATTCTGGACAAGATGGATAAGATCGGCAGGGAGGGCGTAGCCGCCGAGCTGTGCGAGATGGGTTATGAAAAAGAGAACGTAGATAAATATCTGGGGCTTTTTGACGAAATCACCCCGGATGTATCAGGAATCCGTTATCTGAAAGAAAAGCTTGGCGACTGCCTGAAGGATGAGACGGCGGATGGCATGGAGCTTATCATTTCCAGTGTGGAAGCGGCAAAGGAATGTGAATTTAATATTAAGTTTGATCCCACACTGGTAAGGGGACAATCCTATTATACAGGAACCATCTTTGAGGTAACGATGGATGATTTCGGCGGCTCCGTAGCCGGAGGCGGGCGGTATGACAAGATGATCGGCAAATTTACCGGACAGGATACGCCGGCCTGCGGATTTTCCATCGGATTTGAGCGGATTGTCATGCTGCTTCTGGAAAATGGCTACCAGGTGCCAAGCACCGGAGCAAAGAAGGCCTACCTTCTGGAGAAAAAGCTTCCGAAGGAAGGAATGCTTCACATTATGGCGCTTGCCAAAGCAGACAGAGAGGCCGGGAAGAAGGTTCTGATCGTGAATATGAAGAAAAATAAGAAGTTCCAGAAGGAACAGCTGGAAGCAGACGGATATACGGAGATTATCGATTGTTATGCAGATTCCTATGATAAACTGTAGGATGCAGAGGATTTGTATGTGCTTTGGTATAGAAGCAGAAAGAGAAATAGAGAGAAATAGAAAGAGACAGGAGAGAGAACAATGGCAGAGTCAATGCAGGGATTAAAGAGAACCCACAGGTGTGCGGAGCTGTCAGCGGCCAACGTTGGCGAGACAGTGACCATTATGGGATGGGTGCAGAAGAATCGTAACAAGGGCGGATTGGTGTTTGTGGACGTGAGAGACCGTTCCGGAATCATCCAGATCGTATTTGAAGAAGGCAAGTCGGATGCCGCTCTGATTGAGAAGGCGGCAAAGCTTCGCGCCGAGTTTGTAGTGGCTGTAGTGGGAACCGTTGAGAAGCGTTCCGGTGCGGTAAATACCAATATTGCAACAGGAGAGATTGAGGTGATTCCTTCCGAGCTTCGCATTCTGGCGGAATCTGAGACACCTCCGTTTCCGATTGAAGAGAATGCTAAGACCAAGGAAGAGATTCGCCTGAAATACCGCTATCTGGATCTTCGGAGACCGGATATGCAGCGCAATCTCTTGATGAGAAGTCAGGTGGCGACTCTGACACGCCAGTTCCTGGCAGAAGAGGGATTTCTGGAGATTGAGACCCCGGTACTGATTGGAAGCACCCCGGAGGGAGCCAGAGACTATCTGGTGCCAAGCCGCATCCATCAGGGACATTTCTATGCACTGCCCCAGTCGCCGCAGCTGTTTAAGCAGCTTCTGATGTGCTCCGGATGCGACAGGTATTTTCAGCTTGCGAAATGTTTCCGTGATGAGGATCTTCGCGCGGACCGTCAGCCGGAATTTACACAGATCGATATGGAGCTTTCTTTTGTGGATGTGGATGATGTGATTGATGTGAATGAAAGGCTGCTTGCAAAATTGTTCAAAGAGATTCTGGGCATCGAAGTGGCTCTTCCAATTCCAAGAATGACATGGCAGGAAGCGATGGACCGCTATGGTTCCGACAAACCGGATATTCGTTTTGGCATGGAGCTTACCGATGTGACGGAAGTAGTGAGAGACAGTGAATTTGCGGTGTTTAAGGGAGCCATTGAAAATGGCGGCTCTGTCCGTGGTATCAATGCCAAAGGACAGGGAGGAATGCCCCGTAAAAAGATCGATAAGCTGGTTGCATTTGCTAAGGATTACGGCGCAAAGGGATTGGCATACATTGCGATCCAGGCGGACGGTACGGTCAAATCTTCCTTTGCCAAGTTTATGACCGAAGATCAGATGAAGGCGCTGATCGGTGCAATGGGTGGAGAGAACGGCGATCTGCTTCTCTTTGCAGCAGATAAGAATAAAGTAGTCTGGGCAGTTCTTGGAGCTCTTCGTCTGGAGCTTGCCGCTCAGATGGAGCTGCTTGATAAGAACGAGTACAAATTCCTGTGGGTAACAGAGTTCCCGCTTCTGGAGTGGAATGATGAGCAGAACCGTTATACGGCAATGCACCATCCGTTTACCATGCCGATGGAAGAAGATCTACAGTACATCGACAGTGATCCAGGGCGTGTGCGTGCGAAAGCGTATGATATTGTTCTGAATGGAAATGAGATTGGCGGCGGAAGCGTCCGTATCTTCAATCCGGAGATTCAGAGCAAGATGTTCGAGGTTCTTGGATTTACGGAGGAACAGGCCAAGGAGCAGTTCGGATTCCTGCTGACCGCATTCAAGTACGGCGTACCGCCTCACGCAGGACTTGCCTATGGACTTGACCGTCTGGTTATGCTCATGGCAAAGGAGGACAGTATCCGTGATGTGATCGCTTTCCCGAAGGTAAAGGATGCATCTGATCTGATGACGGAAGCTCCTACGCGGGTGGCGCAGGAACAGCTGGACGAGCTGGGACTTGCTATTGTAGAAGAAGAGTAGATTGAAATTTTAAACAGAACGGCAGAGGCAGAAGAGGACTTACAGAAAATCTGTAAATCCTCTTCTTTCTTTATACTTATCATGGGAGTGTTTTTGGCTGATTTACTCTCCGATTGTAATATAGAAGCCACTGTTTTCAAATTGTTTTCTGATTCGGTGCATTTCTCTGTCGGAGGGGGGAGCAAGCTCTTCCAGGCTGTATTCCATGTCAAGCTTTTCGTATTTGGACATTCCTAACCGATGATAAGGAAGCAGGCTTACATGACAGCCTGGGGCATGCTCCAGAAGGAATTTAATCGTATTATGAATATTTTTGTCTGTATTGTTGATTCCCGGTATAATGGGAATTCGCACGGTAATATTGGCTCCGGCATTTACTAATCTGCAGAAATTATCCAGAATTAAGCTGTTGGATACACCGGTCAGTTCTCTGTGAGCTTCCTCATCGATGATCTTAAGATCATAGTAGAAGAAATCGATATATGGAAGAAGCTTTTGAAAAACCTCCCATTTGATATATCCACAGGTTTCAATGCATGTGGATATGCCCTGTTTTTTGCATTCTCTGGCAAGCTCGTACAGAAAATCGCTTTGGCAGGCAGCTTCGCCGCCGGAAAATGTTACGCCGCCTCCGGAGGTTTGATAATAAGGATTATCTTTCATAATATCCTTCATTATTTCAGCTACCGTTTTGCGTTCTCCGGCCATGATTAATGCCTGGCTGTTGCAGTGATCTACGCATGCACCGCAGGAAACGCATTTGCTGCGGGTGATTTCTATACCACAGGCTCCCCAGGACAGTGCCTGATTTGGGCAGATTTGGATACATTTGCGGCAGCCGATACACCTGTTCTGCCAATACATCAGTTGAGAAATGGTCTGCTGTGTTTCCGGGTTGGCACACCATTTGCAGCGAAGCGGGCAGCCCTTGAGGAATATAACGGTTCGTATTCCCGGGCCATCCTTGACAGCATATCGTTCTATTTCACTGATTATACCTTTTACGCATGTGTCCAAAATATCACCTCAATTTTACAGATCATGCTCAGTGCGGGCAATGATATCGTCTTTTGTCTTTTCTTCCAAATCGTTAAATAATGCGCTGTAACCAGCTACACGTACTACCAGGTCTTTATAATTATCAGGATGCTCTTTGGCATCCAGCAATGTTTTCGTTGATGTGACATTGAACTGTACATGCCATCCATCCATAGAGAAGAAGGTCTGTATCAGATTCATAACTTTTACAATTCCGTCATCTGTGGACATTACGGATGGTGACAGCCGAATATTTAACAGATTACCGCCAGTAATCAAATGGTTGGGCATCTTGGATATTGAATTTAAAACAGCAGTAGGTCCGATTGTGTCGGTTCCGTGATATGGAGAACATCCTTCTGACAATGGTTCGCCGGCTTTCCGTCCGTCAGGAGTAGCGCCGACCGGAGCGCCCTGAGGAACATTTCCTGAAATAGTTGCAGTACATGGATAGCTCAGGCATCCAATAGGGCCTCTTCCAATACGCGTGGTAGGATATTTGTCCTGCTCTTTCATGAATGAGAGATATATATCGGAGCTGATTTTATCTACATAATCATCATCGTTTCCGAACTTCGGGGCTTTATTTACCAGCATACGGCGTATGTTCTCGCCCTCTTCACCGGCAAAATTACTGTGCAGATAGCCTAAAAGCTCTTTCGGCGTGATCCGCTTTTCTTCAAACACAATTTTCTGGATAGCAGCAAGACTATTGGCAACGTTGGTAATACCGGTTTCCGGTCCTGTGACCATATCGTAAACGCTGCCGCCTTCCTTTGCATTTTTGCCCCGTCTGAGACAATCCTGAACAAGACCGGAACAGAAGGCGTCCGGCACGACTTCTTCGACAGCGTAATCAATACAGTGTTCTCCGCTGACGCGTGTTTTAACAACATAGGCCATCTGCCTGTCATAAGCAGCACGAAGTTCCTCGATACTGTCCATTTCTGCCAGAGTTTTTTCCTGTTTTAAAAGATTCAGACCTGTTTGGTTATCTTTGCCGCCGTTTAGAGTGATTTCTAATACTTTGGCAAAGTTTGTGAAGCTCATTCCGGCGCTGCGGTAGCCAAATTTGCCGGGAATGATCGGCTCGATGCATCCGACAATTGCATAATTATTAGCATCCTCCAGAGAAACACCGCGGTTGATCAGAGAGGGAATCATTACATGGTCGCCGTGCATAGCCGGCATGCCAAAGCCTAACTTGATAACTTCTACACATTTATGCAGATATTCCTGAGGATTCTTTTCATTGAATCGTGCAGAGACATTTGGCTGTGTTAATCTGGTTAGGCTGACACTGTCCAGGCAAATCATCGTAAGGTCGTTGACGGCGTCTTCTCCGGAAGGAGTAATACCGCCAAGCGTCAGATTCTGATAGGTGGGATCGCCGCCTGAAAAGCGGGTGTGACTCCAGGGACGGATTTTAACTACGCCAAAGGCCTTTATCCATAGGCATGCAAGCAGTTCGGTGGCGTCTTCCTGCGTGATTTTACCTTCAGCCAGGTCTTTTTCGTAATAAGGATACAAATATTGATCCAGACGTCCAAAGGACATAGAATGCCCGTTACTCTCGATCTGAGAGAGAAGATGAGCGAACCACACAGCCTGAATGCCTTCGTAGAAGGTGGAGGCAGGATACTGAGGAACCCGCTCGCAGTTGGCGGCAAGGGCCAGAAGCTCTGCTCTGCGGCTTAAATCCGTTTCTTTTTGGGCCATATTTCTGGCAAGCACAGCGTAGCGGTGTGCGTAGTCAATCATGCCTTCATAAGCGATGATTACCGACTCATAGAAAATGCGTTTGTGATGACTGGAAGGATCGCTTAAGTCCAATGCGTTCAGATACTCTGTTGCCTCATCGATGATGCCCTGTGCGCCTTTTTTGAGAAGGGCTTCAAAATCCAGCATAATATGCCCGTCACCGGACGTCATGTTGCCGTTTGCGGAAAGAACATGCATTCTGTATGCTTCTTTGGCCTCTTGTGGAAGCGTGGCCTGGCATCGGTCTTCCAAAGTTTTTCCTTTCCACCAGGCGGCAATCTCCAGAAGTTCTTCACGTACCTCTTTTCGGATCTGGAAGCGGTCACCTGGACGGTTTGCCAACTCGTCAATTTCTTCAAAGATCCAATTTACACAGTATTCTGGAAAGATAGAAGCTGCTCTTAAAGAAGCGGCATGGTTTCCGGCCAGCAATTGTCCGTCCTCGATAAATAAGTTGATTTTGTTTAATACATTTTTAAACGCATATGCCCGTTTTTTGATTGTGGGTTCTGCCACATGTTCTCTATAGGCTTCTGTCAGATATCTTGCTCTTTCTATGCAGACTTCCTGCTCTGCATGGATGGATGCTGATTTGAGATCCTGGATACGTTTTAACTGTTTGTAAGTTAAATTACATTTTCTATACTTGCAATACATTACTCGTTCATCTCCTTTGCCAAGTGAAATTACAAAAATAAACTAATTTACAAATGTATAATAAATCAACTTATTCCAGATGTCAACAGGAAAAATATAACAGAATAAATGAAAAAGTTTGCGAAAAGAGGGAGAAAAAAGAACGTGGATTTATCATGAAAAACGGATAAAAACTGTATAATATGCATATTTTGTAATGATTTGTAAAGTGGAAAATGTAGGAAAAGCACAAAAAGGTATTGACATTTTTGAATTTCGGAATATAATAAATGTAAATCAACATTACAAACGTTTAGAAATGTGATTAGAAGTGAATGGATTTAAAAGTTGAATCAAGAAAAATTTTTAAATTTGTAACCTGGGTGCACCAACAGATACAGCTGCGCATGTGTTTATCATCGATGGCGGACATACAATTCATGAAGTCGAGAAGGAGGTTTTTTATGAAAAGAATATTAGCAATTTGTTTGGCAACTATTATGGGACTCAGCCTTATGGGCTGTGGCGGAGGCTCAAAAACTCAGGAGAATACAGAGACAGCAGCAGAGGAAACGTCAGGGCTTGATAAATCGTGTGTTGGCCGTTTTGCTGATTCGACGGCATTTGATCCGGATACGGAGACGGATTCAATGGACGGCGGTGATCTGGCAGGAAAGGGCGATCTTGATTCGATGGATATCGATTGGTCGACAGTTAAGGCGGCTATCATTGTTAAGACGCTTTCCAATGAATCCTGGACAAATATTGCCGGTGGTATGAAGGATGCGCTCGAGGCTCATGGCGTGAAAACAGTGGATCTTGTGGCACCTGACAGTGAATCGGATGCTGAACAGCAGCAGTCCCTTTGTGATGCGCTTGTTAACAAAGGATATGACATTATCTTCATGTCGCCGCAGGGTGATACAACGCTTGATGCCCAGTGCAGAGATGCTCATGATGCGGGTACGGTTGTGGTGAATGCATTTGACTCTACTATGCAGGGCGCTGATCTCTATGTAGGCAATATCAGTCTTGATACGGGCCGCCTTGCAGCTAAGTATATCTGTGAAGATTGGAGTGGAGAAGAAGGACAGGTCGCAGTGATTGAAGGACTTCCGGGAGCTTATGCATCCATCAACCGTACGGCTGGTTTTCTTGAAGGCTGTGAAAACTATGATGGCATCGAAGTGGTTGCTGATGTTGTAGGTAACTGGGATCGTCAGGAAGCCATGGATCAGGCAGCGACCATTATTAATCAGTATCCTGATATCAAAGGTATCTACTGCTGTAACGATACAATGGCTCTTGGAGTTATTGAGGCAGTTAAAGAGGCTGGAAAACTGGGTCAGATTTGTGTGGTTGGTTCTGATGGTGTTGAGGGAGCTATTTCTTCTATCGGCAGTGGTGAACAGACAGGTACGATTGACCTTAACCTTTATGAGGGCGGTAAGATGGCAGCGGAAGCCGGTCTGTATCTTTTGGCAGGCGTTGATATGCCAAGAGTTATAAAAGTTCCTCAGATTGTTATTACAGAGGATAATACAGCTGATCACGTTGGCTATGATCCTGATAAGTAGGCTGCTAAAGTTATAATTGCTGAGATTTTAATTCAGTATCAATTTGGAGAGCCCAGAGGTTTTCTAAATCTCTGGGCTCTCTTGAACGGAAATGGTGAAGGGAGAAAAAATGAACGAGAATCATGAAGTGACGTTACATTTAAAGAATATCAGTAAATCCTTTCCGGGCGTTAAGGCATTAAGAAACGTGAATTTGGAAGTATATAAGGGAGAAGTCCATGCGCTTGTAGGGGAAAACGGCGCCGGTAAATCCACTTTGCTGAATATTATGAAAGGAATTTACATGGCAGACGAAGGTGAGATTATCTATGAAGGTCAGCCGGTGGCGATAAAAGGACCCGGACATGCAAGTAAAATTGGCATCAATATGGTGCATCAGGAGCTTAATCTGGTTCCTGAACTGACCGTAGGACAGAACATTCTGTTAGGCAATGAACCTGTAAGGGGAGGAATTATTCATTATTCTGCACTTTATAAACAGTGTGAAAAAATACTGAGGGAGCTGGGATGTACCTTCAAAGCTACGGAGAAAGTTGGAAATTTAAGCGTAGCAAACATGCAGATGGTCGCAATTGGACGCTGTCTTATGCATCGTTCAAAAGTAGTAGCCTTGGATGAACCTACGGCCAGCCTGTCTGAAAACGAGATTAAGCATCTCTTTGCTGTTATTAACAAACTGAAAGAAGCCGGGACGGCAATTATATATGTATCACACCGACTTGAAGAGCTGTTTGAAATTGCCGACAGAGTTACGGTGTTTCGTGATGGCGAGCATATTGCCACGAAAAATATCGGTGATGTTACAAGAAACTCTCTTGTAGAGCTTATGGTTGGACGTAATGTATCCGAGTATATGGCCCACAGCAACAACTATTCAACGGACGAGGAAGTTCTGAGAGTGGAAAATCTTACTTCTGAAGGGGCGTTTGAAAAGGTTAGCTTTAGTCTGAAGAAAGGTGAAATTCTTGGATTTTCAGGGCTGGTCGGTGCCGGACGTACAGATGTTATGAGGGCGATCTTCGGCGCGGATAAATATGAATCAGGCGAGATTTTCCTGAATGGAAAAAAAGTTGAGATAAAGAGCTGTGAGGCTGCAATTAAGTCGGGAATTGCGCTTCTTCCGGAAGAGAGAAAAGCCCAGGGCTTCATTAAGGGAATGAGTAATTCAATGAATATTAATATTAGTTCTCTCGACAACTTCATGAAAACTGGGATTATCAGCTATAGAAAAATCAGTAATAATACCAGCTATTACATAAACGAACTGAAGATTACTCCGCCAAATCCTATAACGCATACGAACAATCTGTCAGGTGGAAATCAGCAGAAAATAGTTCTTGCAAAATGGATGAGTGTAAAATCGCAAATTATTATATTTGACGAGCCAACCCGCGGACTTGATATTGGAGCGAAGAGTGAGATCTACAGACTCATGGATGAATTCGTAAAGAATGGAGGATCCATCATCATGGTATCTTCTGAGCTGCCGGAGATTCTTGGAATGAGCGACCGCATTATCGTAATGCATGAAGGGCGTATAACCGGAATGCTTGATGGCAGAGATGCTACTGAAGTTGAAATCTTACATTATGCGATGGGAGGAGAACAATAACTATGAATAACGAAAGATATATAATCAAGGAACCTTGGTATAAGAGATATGCACGTACAGGTAGTACAATTCTCTCTCTGCTGGCACTCTGTGTATTTTTCACAATCGCTACTCCGGATTTCCTTAATCCGACAAATCTTATGGCAATAGTGAGGGCCTCCTCGGTTACTATAATTATGACTATGGGAATGCTTATTGTTATCCTGACTGGCGGGATTGATCTTTCTGTTGGACCGATCATAGCTGTGGTTGGGGTCATGCTTGCAACGATGCTCGTTAATGGAATGTCTCCTTGGATAGCAGTTCCGCTTGCTCTGCTGCTTGGGTGTTTCATGGGATTTATCAATGGATTCTTCGTTTCTGTCTTTAAACTGCAGGCATTTCTTGTAACATTGGCAACTCAGACTATTTTCAGAGGTTTTTCGCTGCTTTATACAAAGGGACGTCCAGTAACAAATGTGCCGGCATCGTTTTGTTCGGTGGTTGGCGGAAAGATTGGGGGATGGCTGCCAGTACCCGTGATAATTATGATCGTTGCGGTGATTATCTTTGCACTTGTTGTGAAGTATTTTAAAGTTGGTGTATATGCTTATGCGATTGGCAGCAATGAAGAGGCATCGAGATTATCCGGCATCAATGTAACAAAGTATAAAATTTATATTTATATGATTTCGGGCTTTCTGTGTGCACTTGCGGCAGTAACTATGCTGGGAAGGCTTGGCGCGGCAGAGCCCACGGCAGCCACAGGGTATGAACTGGATGCTATTTCGGCGTGTGCAATTGGTGGAGCATCTCTTGCAGGTGGTAAAGGAACTGTTATGGGTGCGGTTGTCGGTGCTCTCATCATGCAGGTTTTGATTAATGGTATGACACTTTTGAATGTTCAGTCTTACTACCAGCAGATTGTAACCGGTATTGTAATTCTGATAGCCGTTCTTATTGATCAATTTACAAATAAGGAAACCAAGTAATCAATGATAGAAATAAAGGAGGAGTAACATGAATTATAAACCATTTGATGGAACAATCTCTATTAAGGACAAAGTAGCTCTTATAACAGGTGCTGCCAGTGGCATCGGTAAGGCAACAGCACTTGCCTTTGCAAAGGGCGGAGCAAGGCTTGTGCTTATTGATATGGATCCGGCAGTTGAGGATTATGCGAAAGAGCTTGCGGATGAGTATGGTGTGGAGACATTGCCGATCGTATGTGATCTTACTCCTGTGACAGCCGGACCAATGATTGTTGAAAAGGCGGATGCCCGTTTTGGTCGTATTGATATTCTTGCAAGTGTTGCAGGAATTGGTCTTGTGGACTATGCGGTTAATATAACGGAGGAAATATGGGACAAGACTATGCTTATTAACTCAAAGGCTGCATTTTTCCTTTGTCAGGCGGTTGGTAAGTACATGATTAAACAAGGAGGCGGCAAGATTGTTGCTGTTGCTTCTCAGGGAGGCGTGATTGCCACGGACAGACATGTCGCCTACACAGCAAGTAAAGCGGCTCTTATTGGAACCATCAAAACACTTGCTCTTGAGTGGGGGAAATACAATATCAATGCAAATCTTGTTTCACCTACGGTGGTTCTTACGGAGATGGGAGAGCGTATCTGGGAAGGAGAAATGGGCGTTGAGATGAAAAAGAAGATTCCTTCAGGACGTTTCTGCTATCCGGATGAGATTGCGGCAGCGATTCTCTTCCTTGCGAGTGATGCAGCTAATATGATTAACGGAGAGAACCTTCTTGTTGATGGCGGTTATACGGTACAGTAATAAATTTAGGAGGAAATATGAGCATTCTTGGATTTGATCTTGGGACAGGTTCCTGCAAAGGAGTCGCTTTTGATTCGGTCGGAAATATTCTTGCAAAAGCAGAAAAAGGCTATGATACTTATAGCCCCAATCCCGGGTGGTGTGAACTTGATCCTATGGAATTTGTAAAAGCCATCAGAGAAGTGTGCTTTAGCATTAGAGAAAAGATTCCGGATGATGAACCTGCGGCCGTTGCTTTTAGCTCGCATGGCGAGACCATCATTCCGGTTGGCTTTGACGGGAAGCCGTCAGGGCCTGCATATATGAATGCAGATAATCGTGCATTTGCTGAGGTTGATGAGTTGGTAAAAAAGATTCCTGCAAAAAGAATCTATGAGATTACAGGAACGCCGCCGCATCCTATGTATGGACTTGCAAACATTCTATGGGTAAAAGCTCATGAACCGGACCGATATGAGGCTACGGATAAATTTTGTCCGCCGGAAGCCTTTTTGATGGTGACCATGGGATTTGAACCGGTATGCAATTATTCAAACTGCTGCAGAAACATGGCATTTGATATTAGAAAGAAAGAGTGGTCGCGGGAGATACTCGATGCGGCAGGCGTGAGTATAGAACGGATGTGTATACCTGTTCCTTCGGGACAGCTTGTCGGGAAGCTTGATAAAGAGCATGCTGCGATGTTTGGGCTGCCTGAGGGCGTTGCGGTAGTAACGGGAGGTTTTGATCACTTCAGTACATCCATTGGATCTGGCGCAATCCATAAGGGTATGGTTTCCTGTTCCTGTGGGACATATGAAGGGCTAACAACTCTTTCGGATGAGCCTAATACATCGGAAGCTGCATTTGACTGCTGTCTGAATACATTCTGTCATCTTGATGGCAGGTATTCCAATTTTGTTTATGTGCCGGCAGGCATGGGGACTAAGTGGATGGTAAATGAAGTCTGTGGAGCCGAGAAAATTAAGGCTAAAAAGATGGGAATGTCTGTTTATCAATATCTTACAGAAGAAGTTGCAAAGCTGCCTAAGGAGCCGACAGACATTTATTTTGCTCCGCATCTTGTGGGTTCGTGTACACCATATAATAACCCGGCGGCAAGAGGGGCTATCTATGGTATTACGCCGTATGTGACAGGACCTAAGCTCTATAAAGCGACATATGAATGTATAGCATATGAATTCGCACAGCTTTGTGATCTGCTTTGCGAGATGGCGGGTGACTTTGAGCTTGTCCGCATGAGCGGCGGCGGTGCAAGGTCGGAATTTACCATTCAGCTTAGAAGTGATAATTCGGGTAAGAAGATTGAGTGCCTTGAGACGGATGAAGCTCCTGCGCTTGGAGTTGCAATCCTTGCGGGTGTTGCGATTGGTGAGTTTAGGAGTCTTGAGGATGGATTGGAGAAAAATGTGCGTATTAGTAAGACGATTATTCCAAATCCTGAGATGACTGCAAAATATACCGACGCCCGTGCGATGTATGAGAGGCTGTATCGGTCGCTTGCGCCGGTTCGAGACAGTTGGGCATTATGATTGACTGGAAAGTTTAATAAGGAGACATACAATGAAAATGACGTTCAACATGCCTGTACAGGTATATTATGGTAAAGGATGCATCCTTGAGCATGCAGATAACTTTGGAAAGTGCGGCAGAAGAGCCATTGTGATTACAGATCATATCTCTTTTACTGCAACAGGAGCAGATAAGGATATTATTCGGGCTCTTGAAGAGCAGAAAATCGAGTATATGATTTACGATGGGGTAGAGAGTAATCCTACGATTGAGAATGTAAGAAAAGGAGCTGAGGCCAGCAGGGCTTTTCATGCTGACTTCGTAGTATCGGTAGGCGGCGGCTCATCGCTTGATACAGCGAAAGCGGTTGCGCTCCTATCCCGGCAGGATGCACCGGACGAAGAACTTTTTAGGACAGCATTCACAGAAGATGTGCTTCCCATCATCGCGGTTCCGACAACTTCGGGAACGGGATCGGAGGTTACGCCTTATGCAATGATTATTGATTCAAAACGAGGGACAAAGAACAATCTTAAACAGCAGACATTCTTTTCAAAATTTGCTTTTGTAGATCCCAGATATACGATGACCATGCCAAGAGGTGTTGCTGTCAATACCTCTATTGATGCCATGACACATGCTATGGAGAGCATTTTTGCAAAGACGACCAACCCGCTGGTTCAGGCGATTGCTTATGAAAGTATCGGAACGATGGCAAAGGCATTTCCAAACATGCTGAAAAATAAGCTTACCGCTGAGGATCATGAAAACATGGCGCTTGCGTCTGTTATGGCAGGCATGGTGGTGTCTCAGACAAGAACGACGATTCTTCATGGTGCAAGCTATCCGCTGACATCCCATAAGCATATTGCTCATGGAAGGGCTATGGCACTGATCATTGCAAATTATATGAGATTTACGGCCAAATATGAGCCGGATGTAATTGACAGACTTATGAGGACTATGAATATGAAGGATCTTGATGAGTTCTGCAGGACAATGAGTACGCTTGTCGGAGATATAAAGGAAGAAGAAAGACTTACGCCGGAGGAGATTGAGAAATTTACGGAGGAAGTCATGGCCTCACACAATCTCACAAACACCAGGGTTCCGGTAACCCGTGATGACGTAGTGGCAATCTTTCATTATGAATGACAGACGGTGAAATTGAATGCTTTAGAGGGAGGAAAATGATAGCAAAAGAAAAGCTGATTGAAATGTACTCAAAAATGCTGCACATCAGAGCGTTTGATGAAAAAATTGCCTTTTTCTTTTCGATGGGAATGGTGCATGGAACCACTCATCTTTATATAGGAGAAGAAGCTACAGCTACAGGTGTATGCTGTGCCCTCAAACAGCAGGATTACATTACAAGTACTCATAGAGGACATGGTCATGCAATCGCAATCGGCATGGATGTGAATAAAATGATGGCGGAAATGCTTGGAAAGATCGATGGATACTGTAAGGGAAAGGGCGGATCAATGCATATCGCAGATATTGAAAAAGGCAACCTGGGCGCCAATGGAGTTGTAGGCGGCGGGTTTTGTATCGCCGTAGGTGCAGCCCTGACTCAGCAGATGAACGATACGGGTGGAATTACCGTATGTTTCTTTGGCGATGGTGCTGCTAATGAGGGAAATTTCCATGAAGCGGTGAATTTAGCGTCCATATGGCATCTTCCGGTATTGTTCCTTTGTGAAAATAATCAATATGCCCTGTCAACACCGCAGAAATATGCGATGAATATTAAAAATATATCAGACAGAGCGGCAGCGTATGGAATCAAGGGGATGGAGCTTGACGGAAATGATGCGGTAGCAGTATATGAGGCTGTAAAGAAAGCGCGAGAGGATGTCCTGATAAATGGACCGATGCTTATCAGCTGCAATACCTACAGATATATGGGACACTCCAGAAGCGATGCTCAGACCTACAGAACAAGAGAAGAAGTAAATGAATGGAAAAGAAACCGGGATCCGATCAGCAGGATGGAAAAATATCTTTTTGAAACCGGATTTACAAATGAAGAGCTCGAGAAGATAAAAAGCGAAACGGAACAGGATATTGAAAATGCAGTTGCGTTTGCCAAGGCAAGTGAATTTCCTGGTTTAGAGACCGTTAATACTGACGTATATGCCTAGTGGGGAAAACAGGAATATAGTTTGGAGAAGAATCATGAAAAGAGAATTGACTTATTCAAAGGCGATACGTGAAGCTATGAGCCAAAAAATGCGGGAAGATGAGAAAGTATTTCTTATGGGAGAGGATGTGGGGCTTTACGGAGGTTCGTTTGGCGTATCGGTTGGAATGTTTGATGAATTTGGCGCAGAACGCATAAAAGATACGCCGATATCGGAAGCGGCAATTGCAGGAGCAGCTGTGGGGGCGGCTGTTACCGGTATGAGACCAATTGCCGAAATCATGTTTTCGGACTTTTTGACGATTGCGGCAGACCAGATTGTTAATCAGGCAGCCAAGATGCGATATATGTTTGGCGGTAAGGCCAAGGTTCCGATGGTAGTAAGAGCTGCTGCAGGATCCGGGTCGGGTGCGGCTGCGCAGCATAGTCAGAGCATTGAGGCATGGTTTTGTCATATTCCGGGACTTAAGGTTGTTGTTCCGTCAACTCCTTATGATGCAAAGGGCCTTCTGATTAGCGCGATTGAGGATGATAATCCGGTTCTTTTCTTCGAACAGAGAAAGCTGTACCAATCTAAGGGAATGGTGCCTGAGGAAATGTATCGAATTCCAATCGGCAGGGCGGATATCAAGCGTCCAGGGAAAACGGTAACTATTATTACTTATGGACGTATGGTCCAAATGTGCATGGATGTCGCAGAAAGACTTGCAAAAGAAGGGATAGATACAGAAATCATTGATTTAAGAACCCTGAGTCCCCTTGATAAAGACACAATTATTCAATCTGTCAAGAAAACGGGACGTGTAGTGATTGTACATGAGGCAAACCTTACCGGTGGGATTGGTGGAGAGGTAAGTGCAATTATTTGCGGCAGTGAAGCTTTTTATTATCTCGATGCGCCGATCAAACGCGTATGTGGAGCAGATGTTCCGATTCCATATAACCGCGAACTGGAGAAGAATGCGGTCCCAACGGCTGCAGGAATAGAGGCTGCAGTAAGGGATACTATTTAAAAGGAATCACCTTTAGGGTTTACAGACATAATGGGGAAATAGAATGAAATACAAGTATTCACTTGGAATGTATGAGAAGGCACTTCCGGACGAGATGTCTCTTGAAGAAAAGATGACGCTTGCAAGAGAATCTGGCTATGACCATATGGAGATCTGCATAGATCTTAACGAAAGACGTGCTGCAAGGCTTCTCTGGAATAAAAAGGAAAGAATGTACTGGCGTGAGCTTGCTGATAAGATGGGAGTTCCCTTTACCACGCTTTCACTTTCGCTTCTGAGACAGACCCCGCTTGGGCTTCTCGATGAAGCGCAAAATGAAACTGCAATCCGTATCTTCGATGAGGGATGCCGGCTTGCTGTCGATTTAGGGAGCCGCGTTATGCTTATTAATGGATATGATGTTTACGGTGAAGAGAGCAGCAATGCAACGAGGGAACGTTTTTATCAAAACTATGAAAAATGTGCCTGTATTGCCGCTTCCTATGGTGTGATGTGCGGTATAGAAAACGCGGAGATGCCTTTCTGCCAAACCATAGAAGATGCAGTGAAAATCTCACAGGCGGCAGAGTCGCCTTATATGAAAGTTTATGGCGATATAGCAAATCAGAATGTTGCATTTAATTATGATACAGACAGGGCCGTTGAAAATCTTCTGAAGGGAAAAGGAAATGTGGTTGCAATGCATCTGAAAGATTCTACGAATGGTGAATATCGCTATAAGGAGTATGGATCTGGACAGGTAGATTTTGGAAGATGTGTAGCGGCAGCAAAGCAGATCGGTGTTCGTATTTTTACCGCAGAAATTTTCTGCGATAAAGATGCTGATCAGAAGAAGCGAATCACAGATATTGCAGGCTTTCTGCGTTCCTATCTCGATTAACATGTGCTCTTTTTGCTGGCATGGAAGGTGTGCTGAAATATTAGAATGGATTTTGAAGGTAAAATAGCAACGTACAAAAGTAAGTCTGTATGGGCAATGCTTCCGTGTGTTGCTATTTTTCTGTTATAAAGGATATTGACAAATTTATCACCCGGAAGTAATGTTAAAATAGTATACATATTTAATGTATTATTTAAAAGATTTAAATGGTAAATATCATTTACCGGAATATGTAAGGAGAGCGTTATGGCATTATCACAAGATTACAAGCGAGAGTTAAAGGTGAAAGCTGCGTATTACTATTATAAGAGGGATATGAAGCGTGCAGACATTGCAGATATATTAAATGTATCAAGAGTAACCTTGAATAAACTGTTGAAAGAAGCATTGGAAGAAGGGATTGTCCGGATTGATATTATTGATCGGGATAATACGATCGGTATATTGGAGCTGGAAGAGTCTGTGAAAGAGAGATTTGGTCTGAAGGATATTATCATCGTTCAGTCAACCACTGGAACCTGTTATGATGTGGCGCATGCTGCGGCAAGGATGGTTGACAGTATGATGTTTGACGGCATTAAGATTTCTCTGACATGGGGAGCAACATTGGAGCTTCTGGTAGATTTTCTGAATGGAAGCAATTTTATTAAGGATATTGAAGTTTATACGCTTCTCGGAGCTCAGGGAACGATTGGAATGCAGATGCAGCCAAATACGATTGCACAGAACCTTCTTAGAAAGTACAAAGGAACTGGTTATGTGGTAAATGCTCCGTTTATGTGTGAAACTGCTGAGGCAGCTCAAAGTATTATGCGGGACAGTTCCTTTACTGCAATTGTGGATAAGGCGAGAGAATCGGATTTGACTTTGGTTGGCGTGGGACCGACGCCAAATACGGCGGCAAGTATTTCCAGTATGCGTTATGACATGGATACGGTCAGAGAGCTGAAGAACAGTAATGTGTGCGGAGATATTTGTTCCAACTTTTATGATATTTACGGAAATCTTAGCAAGAATCCTCTGTGTGACAGATTTGTTAAAGTAAGTCTTGAAGAGCTTAAAAAACATAAGAACGTTGTAGGGATTGCAAATGGAGATCACAAAGTTGCCTCTATTCTTGGAGCGCTGAACGGAGGATATTTGGATACATTAATCACAGATCAGAGTACGATGGTCAGCGTTATAGAAATGGCGGACCGTTTGGGGATTTAGGAAATTTAAAGAGTTGCGGATAAGGATGGACAGACCGGACTATCGGGCTGTCCATCCTTATTTTTGACAACATATGCGCTGATTCGGTCATAAAAAGTCAAAATTGTGCAAATTTGACGAAAATAAAACGGATAATTTGTGAAATAGTATGATTGAAATTGACCGAATTTGGTGTTATAGTAATATCAGAAAGAAAACAGGAGGGATAAAGATGATTTATACGGTTACATTTAATCCATCCCTGGATTACATTGTTTCTGTCGAGGACTTTAAGCTTGGACTTACAAACCGGACCAGTTCAGAGCTTATGCTTCCAGGAGGAAAGGGGATTAACGTATCAACGGTTCTTATGAATCTTGGAATTGAGAGCACGGCGTTGGGGTTTGTGGCCGGATTTACCGGTAATGAAATTGTGAGAAGACTAAAGCATATGGGTGTAAAGACGGAATTTATACAGATTGAAGAAGGGATGTCACGTATCAACCTGAAGCTAAAGTCGATCGATGGAACAGAGATTAACGGCCAGGGACCGGTGATCAGTGATATGAAGGCTGCGATGCTGATGGCGCAGGTAAATCAGCTGGGAGAGGGAGATGTACTGTTCCTTTCGGGAAGTATTCCTGCATCCATGCCGGATGACGCTTACCGTAAGATTATGGAGAAGCTGGACGGAAGAGGAGTTCAGATCGTAGTGGATGCTACCAGAGACCTGTTGATGAACGTGCTGGAATATCATCCGTTTTTAATTAAACCGAACAATCATGAGCTGGGAGAAATCTTTGGCGTAGAGCTTGAGACCAGAACTGATGTGATTCCATACGGAAGAAAGCTTCAGGAAATGGGGGCTGTGAATGTGCTGATTTCCATGGCAGGAGAGGGAGCTGTGCTGATTGATGAAAACGGCAGTGTCCACGATGCACCGGCGCCGAAAGGAACGCTGGTAAACGGAGTCGGCGCAGGTGATTCCATGGTGGCAGGCTTTATGGCCGGATGGATGGAGAAGCAGGATTATGAATATGCTTTCCATATGGGAATATCGGCAGGAAGTGCAAGTGCATTTTCGGAGAATCTGGCAACCAGGGAAGAGATTGAAGCCGTATACAGACAGGTTACCGGTAAATAGAGAATAAATAAGGGAATTGAACTTTTTAACATTTACATTATTAAAAAAGAAGAGAGTCAGGAGGACAAGAACATGAGAATCACGGATTTGCTGGATAAGAGAAGTATTTCTCTGGATGCTGCTCCAAAGAATAAGCAGGAAGCTCTGGATGCGGCGATTGCACTGATGAAAGACAGTGACAAGATCAATGATCAGGAGGCTTATCGCAGACAGGTTTATAAGAGAGAAGAGGAGGGAACCACCGGAATCGGAATGGGAATTGCCATTCCACATGGCAAATGCAGCGCTGTGGACCGGCCGGGACTTGCGGCTATGGTTATTAAGAACGGTGTGGACTTCGACTCACTGGATGGGGAACCGGTTGACCTGCTGTTCTTGATTGCAGCGCCGGATACAGAGGACAATATTCATCTGGAAGTACTCAGCAAATTGTCTATGATGCTGATGGATGATAATTTTACACGGTCTCTGAAAAATGCGGCTTCCGTAGATGAATTTATGGACATCATCAATAAGGCAGATGAGGCGCGTCCGGATCTGAATGAGCAGTTCGGAGGAAGCGAGAGTGCTCCGGCAGAGGAAAAACAGGTGAAGATTCTTGCGGTAACCGGATGCCCGACGGGTATTGCCCATACATATATGGCGGCAGAGGGAATTGAGAAAGCAGCTAAGGCGAAGGGATGTTTTGTGAAGGTGGAGACCAGAGGTTCCGGCGGCGCCAAGAATGTGCTGACGGCGCAGGAGATTGAGGAGGCAGACGGAATCATCGTTGCAGCAGACACACAGGTTCCAATGGATCGGTTCAATGGCAAAAAAGTTATTGTCTGCCAGGTATCCGATGGAATCAGTAAGGCCGATCAGCTGGTTGACCGGGTAATTCGGGGTGATGTTCCGGTATTTAAGAGTGATAATGCGGCGGCGCAGGTTTCTTCATCTGGAAAACAATCCGGCGGCATTGGGCATCAGATCTATACACAGCTGATGAATGGCGTATCTCACATGCTTCCGTTCGTCGTAGGAGGCGGTATCCTCATTGCGATTGCGTTTCTGATTGACGGACTTTGCGTGGATATGAATGCTCTGGCAGAGGCAGAGAGAGCAAACTTCGGTACGATTACACCGGTTGCGGCTATGTTTAAGAACATTGGCGGCGTGGCATTTGGCTTCATGCTCCCGGTACTGGCAGGATTTATTGCGATGGCAATCGGCGACAGACCGGCGCTTGCTGTTGGCTTTGTGGGCGGTATGATGGCAGCTAATGGCAGCTCAGGCTTCCTTGGCGCGCTGGTAGCAGGTTTTGCAGCAGGATATATTATTAAAGCTCTCATTAAGGTATGTGAGAAGCTCCCGGAAGCATTGGAAAAGATTGCACCGGTACTGTTGTATCCACTGTTCGGTATTCTGATCATGGGACTTTTGATGAACTTTGTGGTAGAGCCTGTCATGGGTGCGATTAACGGGGCAATGAACAGCGGCCTTATGAGCATGAGCGGTTCCAGCAAGGTGATTCTTGGAATGATCCTCGGCGGTATGATGGCTGTCGATATGGGCGGTCCGTTTAACAAGGCAGCCTATGTATTTGGTACGGCGGCAATTGCAGCAGGTAATTATGATATTATGGCAGCAGTTATGATCGGCGGTATGGTTCCGCCATGCGCAATCGCACTTGCGACCTTGTTGTTTAAGAATAAATTTACGAAGGAAGAGAGAGAGTCAGGACCGACCAACTTCATTATGGGACTTGCATTTATTACAGAAGGTGCGATTCCATTTGCAGCGGCAGATCCGCTTCATGTCCTTCCTTCCTGCATCATCGGTTCGGCAGCAGCAGGGGCGCTGTCAATGGCATTTGGCTGTACACTGATGGCGCCTCATGGCGGAATCTTCGTATTCCCAGTGGTTGGAAATGCATTGATGTATGTGGTGGCGCTGGTTGTAGGTACAGTTGTAAGCGCAGTGCTTCTGGGCATTCTCAAGAAGAAGGCGGCCTAACTCTTGACGCTGAAAAAATGTTGCGGTATGCTTACAGTAGAATAAAGCTGCAAGAGGTCGGAAGAATATGCTTACAGAACAGCGACATGAACTGATATTAAAATTATTAGAAGAGAAAAAAAGTATTACAGTGACCGAGGTCCGGGATTTGCTCCGGACCTCGGAATCTACCGTGAGAAGAGATATTACCGCGCTGGATAAAGCGGGAAAACTTACGAAGGTATTTGGAGGAGCAGTTGCGAATAATTATGCCACATTTACTCCACAGGAGCCTACCGTAGATCAGAAGATGGATGTGAACCGGGAAGAAAAAAGGAGAATAGCAAAATATGCCGCTTCTCTTATTGAACCCGGTGATTTTGTATACCTGGATGCTGGAACCACTACAGCCTATATGCTGGATTATCTCACGGATCCGGGCGTAACCTATGTGACCAATGCTGTGACACATGCCAAGCGTCTGGTGAAGAAGGGGATAAAGGTTATACTTCTTGGCGGAGAGCTAAAAGCCAGCACGGAAGCGGTAATCGGAAGCCAGGCAGTGAAGATACTGATGAATTATCATTTTACAAAGGGGTTTTTTGGAACCAATGGGATAACAAAGAAGACTGGATTTACCACACCGGATATTAGTGAGGCTGCGGTAAAGAGTATGGCAATGGAGCAGTGCAGGCAGTGTTACGTGGTGGCAGATTCCTCTAAGTTTGATAAGATCAGTTCGGTGAGCTTCTCTACACTTTACGGGGGAATTATTCTGACAGACCGAATTGCACAAGGGTATGAAGGGCAGGAGTATATTATCCAGGTGCCGGAGGAATAGCAAATAAAAATTACAAAAAATTTAAAAAAATGTTGACAAGGAAGAAAGCTTGTAGTATATTATTTATTGTTCTGAGAAACAAAGAAACAAAAACAGAACAATATGCGACAGTGGCTCAGTTGGTAGAGTACAACCTTGCCAAGGTTGGGGTCGCGGGTTCGAACCCCGTCTGTCGCTCTTGAGAAGGATTTCCGAAGATTCGGAAATCCTTTTTCTATAATTAAAAAGATAGTGCTTCTGTCTTTTGACCTTGAAGGAGGATCATCATGAGGCTTCAAATTTATCATACGGTTAATGCTGGGTTATACATATGGAACGGCAGGTCTGGTCTTTTGGTTGACGCGCTGCACGGTGGGAAGAAAATGGGATTTTCCAATACACCGGACAGATACATTCGAATGATGGAAAAAAAGGAAGGCTTTTTGGGACAGAAAAATGATTTGCTGTTTACACATACTCATGAGGATCATTATGATCCGGAGCTGGTGGACCGTTTTTTTAAAGTAAATCCGGACAGCCTGGTTTATGGTCCGGGACTTGACAGGAGTAATGTAAAGCCGCTAGTATTAGAATCAGGAATCGGTCTGATTCGAATTCATGATTATACCATTTATGCATTTACAACCAAACACGATGGAGAGCCATTTGCAGGTGTTCCCCACTGCTCTTATCTGATCCAATCATGTGGACAGACTTTATGGATTAGTGGAGACGCGGTATTAGAACCGCTTCTGGCAGATCAAGTGGAAGAAATCTGCGGGGATAGTCGGATTGATGCTGCATTTGTGATGGTATATCAGATTGGAAGCAGGGCGGGGAAGGAATTTCTGGAAAAATTATCTCCCCGTAACAGCTATCTTTATCATTTGCCATATAAAGAGGATGATGAGCATCAATATTACCGTTTGGTACAGGCTGTGACTAAGAGACGCCAAAGAGAGAATTTTCTTATCACCATTCCCTGTGCCGATTGTTTTATACAGCAGTAAAGAAATAGAAAATTCAGAAGAGAGACAGGGCTATGAAGACAGCGGTTAGACATGCGGTAATGAGTGGCTTTTGGTTGGACTTAGCGTCATGAATAAAAGATACATAGAAGATAAAGGAGAAAATAGAATGAAGACGGTAAAAGTAGGATTACTTGGGCTTGGTACGGTAGGCGGAGGCGTCTATAAACTGATTGAAAGACAAAAGGAAGAGATGGCAAGCAAGACGGGAGCCTGTGTGGAGGTTGCCGGGATTCTGGTACGTAATCTGAGCAGGAAAAGAAAAGGCATAGATACCTCTCTTCTGACGGACCGGTGGGAAGATATTATCGGAAATGATGAGATTGAGATTATCATTGAGGTGATGGGCGGAATTGAGCCCGCCAGAACTATGATTACAGAGGCGCTGCGCGCCGGTAAGAACGTGGTGACGGCAAACAAGGATCTTCTGGCTGTGTGCGGGGAAGAGCTTCTGACTATTGCCGAGGAGCATCATGTGGATCTGATGTTTGAGGCGGCGGTCGCCGGCGGTATTCCGATTATGAGGCCTTTGCGGCAGTGCCTTGCAGGAAATGAGATTACAGAGGTAATGGGAATTGTCAATGGTACTACCAACTATATTCTGACGAAGATGTTTGAAAAGGGCATGAGCTTTGAAGATGCTCTTGCAAAGGCGACGGAGCTTGGCTATGCGGAGGCAGATCCGACCGCTGATATTGAAGGCCTGGATGCGGGGCGTAAGGTGGCGATTATGGCGTCTTCTGCATTTCACAGCAGGGTCGTGTTTGAGGATGTGCATATTGAAGGTATTACTAAAATTACGGCACAGGATATTAAGTATGCGAAGGAATTTGACAGCGTGATCAAATTGATCGGAATTGCGCGGAATACGGAGAACGGCATTGAAGCGTGCGTATACCCAATGCTGCTTTCGCAGGAGCATCCGCTGGCGTCCGTAAGAAATTCGTTCAATGCGGTAGTTGTTCATGGAGATGCGGTGGACGACGTTATGTTTTATGGACGGGGAGCCGGAGAGTTCCCGACAGCCAGCGCGGTTATGGGGGATGTAATTGATGTGACAAGAAATATTGTGTGCCAGTGTACCGGAAGAATCACCTGTACCTGCTATCGGGATACCCCGGTGAAAAAATTCGATGATATTACCAATGAATTTTTCCTGCGGATGCAGGTGGATAACCAGCCGGGAGTTCTGGCGTCGATAGCCAGCGTGTTTGGGGCTCACAAGGTAAGTATCAGCAAGGTGGTCCAGAAGATTGTTACCGACGGTGTTGCGGAGCTTGCAATCGTGACAGATGCGGTAAAAGAGTATCATATGCAGAATGCGCTGGATCATCTTCTGTGTATGAAAGTGGTAAAGGAGATCAGCAGTGTCATCAGATCATACTAAGCAGGGGAATCCTCTTGCGACAGAAAAGGTTGGAAAATTAATTGCTAAATTTGCGATACCGGCAATTATCAGTATGCTGGTAAGTTCGCTCTATAATATTGTAGACCAGATATTTATCGGCCAGGGAGTGGGAATGCTGGGAAATGCGGCAACAAATATTGCATTTCCCATATCCATTATCAGTACGGCGACAGCGCTGCTTCTGGGAATTGGAAGCGCCTCGAATTATAATCTGGAATCCGGGGCGGGACACACAAGAAAGGCGGCTCAGATAGCGGGGACGGGACTTGCTGTGCTTGGAATCAGCGGAATGTTGATCGGTGTGGCTGTATTGATATTTTTAGATCCGCTGCTACAGGTATTTGGCGTGACGCAAGACATTCTTCCCTATGCCCAGGATTATACGGGAATCACGGCGTTCGGGGTGCCGTTTTTGGTTCTGACAACAGGCGGAAATCACATTATCCGGGCGGACAGAAGTCCGACCTATTCGATGGTATGTATGCTGACAGGTGCTATTATTAATACCATCCTTGACCCGTTATTCATCTTTGTATTCCACTGGGGAATTAAAGGGGCGGCGGCAGCGACGATTATCGGACAGATCATATCCGGAATTATGGTTATTTATTATTTTGTGAAGAAACGGAATATGGAGCTGGAAAAAACCATGCTGCGCCCAAGAGCAGAATATGTCAGGGCAATTGCTTCTCTGGGGATGGCATCCTGCATCAACCAGATTGCGATGGCGATCGTACAGATCACTATGAATAACACCCTGAGATATTACGGCGCACAGTCCATGTATGGAGCCGATATTCCCCTTGCCTGCGTAGGCGTAATCTCCAAGGTAAATATGGTGTTTATGGCAATCTGTATCGGCATCTCCCAGGGATGCCAGCCAATCTGGGGATTCAATTATGGAGCAAAGAATTATGGCCGGGTTCGGGAGACCTACAAAAAAGCGTTTATAATAGGAATAATTGTAGGAGCCGTATTTTTTGCATGTTTCCAATTATTTCCAAGGCAGATTGTCAGTATTTTCGGTTCGGGAAGCGAAGAATACTTCCATTTTGCGGAACGATATTTTAAGATTTTCATGTTTATGACCTTTTTAAATGGTGTGCAGCCCATGTCATCCGGGTTCTTTACCTCGATCGGCAAGGCAAAGCTTGGTATCGTAGTGTCCTTGACAAGACAGATCCTTTTCCTGCTTCCGCTGATCTTGATCTTCCCGGTTTTTATGGGAATTGATGGCGTAATGTATGCGGGGCCGATCGCGGATGCGGCAGCGGCGATGGTGGCAATTGGATTTGCAGTATACCAGTTAAGGGATATGAAGCAGAAGGAGCTTCAGGAAATGAATATGAGGGTTGACAGTTTTTCGGTTTAATCATATAATATGCTACAGAGTATGCAAGCCATACGAAGGGGTGCACCACCGCGGGTGTATTTCTTTGTATGGCTTTTTTGGTGTTAAAGGAGGTGCGGCCATGATCAGAGTGAATGGAGAAGAATTGGATTATTCGGATATTTCCCTGAAGGACTTTCTGGAGGAAAAGGGCTATCATCTGGGGCGCATTGCGGTGGAATGCAATGAAATTATCGTTCCTAAGTCGCAGTTTGAAACTTTTATCCTGCACTCCGGGGATGTTGTGGAGATCGTCAGCTTTGTCGGCGGCGGCTAGTTCAG
>JAUNGJ010000001.1:79983-128155 GCA_030524585.1 Eubacteriales bacterium
CTGGCAGATGAAGGATTTGTGGTGCTTCCTTATATGTATCCGGATCTGTATGCGGCCCGTGACCTTCAGAGGGCAGGAGCGGCGGCGGTCATGCCCCTTGCGTCTCCGATCGGTTCTAATAAAGGGCTTGCGGCGAAAGAGTTTATCCAGATCCTGATCGATGAGATCGATCTGCCGATTATTGTTGACGCCGGTATCGGAAAGCCTTCACAGGCATGTGAAGCTATGGAGATGGGAGCGGAGGCCGTAATGTCGAATACGGCCATTGCAACTGCCCGCGATATTCCGGCAATGGCAAGCGCCTTTAAGGATGCGATTACTGCCGGAAGAAGGGCGTATCTTGCAGGTCTTGGGCGGGTGCTGGAGAGAGGTGCCGAGGCTTCTGATCCATTGACCGGATTTTTGCGTGATTAGAGGTGATGGGAATGGCAGAAAACAGTTTTTTTATAGATTCGGACAAATTAAGTGAAAAGGCGCTGGAAAGGAAGCACCGTCTGGAACAGGAGCCGTCCTGCCGGACAAACCATATGGAATATATGGAAGGAATGGAGAGGATCACTTCTGATATCCGGGATAAGGTTATTTCTGAAATGAACCGGTATGATTACGATTCCTATACTGCCGAGGATGTGAAAAGGGCTCTGGCGGGCGAACGCTGTACGGTGGAGGATCTGAAAGCCCTGCTTTCCCCTGCCGCCGCACCTTTTCTGGAACAGATGGCGAGGAAGGCAAAGCTTGAGACCAGCAGACATTTTGGCAATACGGTATATATTTTCACGCCGTTATATATTGCAAATTACTGTGAGAATTATTGTATTTACTGCGGCTTCAACTGTTATAATGACATACAGCGCAAGAAGCTGACCTTTGAAGAAATCGAGAAGGAGATGAAGGTCATCGCGGATTCCGGGATCGAGGAGATTCTGATGCTGACAGGGGAAAGCAGGAGGATGAGCGATGTGCGGTACATTGGCGAGGCGTGTAAGCTGGCGGCAGGATATTTTAAAAATGTAGGCCTTGAGATTTATCCGGTAAATACGGATGAATACCGATACCTTCATGAGTGCGGCGCGGATTATGTGACGGTGTTTCAGGAAACCTATGACTCAGATAAATATGAGACCCTGCATCTGATGGGACACAAGAGAGTATTTCCTTACCGCTTCGAGGCTCAGGAGAGGGCGCTGATGGGAGGAATGCGCGGAGTAGGGTTTTCCGCCCTTCTGGGACTTGCGGATTTTCGGAAGGATGCGCTGGCAAGCGCCCTTCATGTCTATTACCTGCAGAGAAAATATCCCCATGCGGAGTATTCCCTGTCCTGCCCGAGACTTCGCCCGATCATCAACAATGACAAGATCAATCCTCTGGACGTACACGAAAAAGAGCTGTGCCAGGTGCTCTGTGCATACCGTATTTTTCTGCCTTTTGTGGGAATCACGGTTTCATCGAGAGAGCAAAAGCATTTCCGGGACGGCATTGTAAAAATAGCGGCGACAAAGGTTTCGGCGGGGGTATCTACCGGGATCGGGGATCATGAAAGCAAATACAAAGGCGAGAAGGCCAGCGACTCCGGAGATGAGCAGTTTGAGATATCCGATGACAGAAGCTTTGACGAGATGTACCAGGATGTGCTGGGGGAAGGACTTCAGCCGGTGTTAAATGACTATGTGTACGTATAAGAAGATCTGCATTACGAACCGGAAAATGGTTTGCGGAGATTTCCTGGAGCAGATACAGAGGGTATTGGAACAGGGGGTAGACGCCCTGATCCTGCGGGAAAAGGATCTGACGGAGACGGAATATGAATGCCTGGCAGAAAAGGTGCTGACACTTTGTGAAAGATATCATACCCGTTGTATCCTGCATAGCTTTAAAGAGGCGGCAAAGCGGCTGGATCATCCGTTTATCCATCTTCCGATGCCGTTGTTTTTGGAACTTGACGAAGAGGAAAAGCAGTATTTTCAATGGGTCGGAGTGTCCACGCACACGGTGGAAGAGGCCAAAACAGCGGAGCTGCTGGGTGCGGATTATATTACCGCCAGCCATATTTTCCCTACGGAATGCAAGCCGGGGCTGGCTCCAAGGGGGCTGGCATATCTGAGAGAGGTTCTGGATGCGGTGAGTCTTGAAGTATATGCCCTGGGGGGAATCCACCCTGATAATGCGTCCCTTTGTATAGAAGCCGGGGCGGACGGAATCTGTATGATGTCAGAATATATGAAGCTATGAAGAATGAAGGGGTCTGAATATATGAAGGTAACGTTAGATGAAATAAAGAACCTGGATGAGGACAGAATCTGTTATCTGGATATGCGCGGTTCCATCGCCTATGCCCACGGCCACATTCCGGGCGCTGTTTGCCTGGACGCTGATCATCCGGAAGAAGGAGCGCCGGAAATTTCCGAGAACAAAATCTGTATTGTTTACTGCAGTATCGGCGAAAAGAGCATACCGGTAGCCGAGCGGTTAAGCGGGAAGGGCTATACGGCTTACAGCCTGGAAGGGGGCTTCGCAGCATGGCTCCGGGCCAATGCCTGTGAAACAGAGCGGTATGAGAGGCAGATGATCCTCCCGGAAGTAGGGATCGAGGGACAGAAGAAGCTGAAGAATGCCAGAGTTCTGATTGTCGGAGCAGGCGGATTGGGCTCGCCTGCGGCTCTTTATCTGGCGGGAGCCGGCGTGGGAACGATCGGAATTGTCGATGCTGATAAGGTAAGCCTTTCAAATCTCCACAGGCAGATCCTGCATTCCACGGCCAGAGTTGGACAAAATAAAGCCGAGTCGGCAAAAGCGGAGCTGGAAAGGCTGAATGATTCCGTCAGGATCTTGACGTATCCTGAGTGGCTTACTCCTGAGAATATTGATGCCATCATTCAAAATTATGATTTTATCATTGATGGGGCGGATAACTTTGAAACCAAGTTTCTGATAAATGATGCCTGTGTCCTTGCAAAGAAGCCTTTCTGCCACGGCGGAGTCCTGCGGTTTCAGGGGCAGGTGATGACCTATGTGCCAGAGAAGGGGCCGTGCTACCGCTGCATTTTCGGAGATATCCCTGAACCAGGAAGTATTCCGAACTGCAGCCAGGCGGGAATCATCGGCGCCGTTGCAGGCATCATCGGATGCGTGCAGGCTCTTGAGGCGATCAAGTATATTCTGTCCGCAGGAGAATTGCTGACAGGGAAAATGTTTGTGCTTGACGGACTTACTATGAAGAGCCGTATCGCGGGATTTCCCCAGTCATCGGAAACCTGCCGTGTGTGCGGCGCAAAAAAAGATATCTTTGATGTGCGCAAGAACTATAAAGAATATGAAAGAAACGGAAGCTGTCGGTTGTAAGCGGCTATAAAGCGGTTAGTTAAAAGCAGTTATTTTTGAAAACAGTATGTTGCGGTATAGAATGTAATGTGCTAAAATGAAGCGGTAACAACTGAATAGAAAGAGACGCAGAGTAGGAATATGCGCGTTAAGTGCCAGCCGGACGGGGAGTTGCCGGTAGGACGAAAAGTGACGGAATAGTCAGCAGAGACTGGCGAAACGGTTGCTTGCGGTGCACATTCCGCATCCCGCTGCTACGCATAAGAGAAGATACCTGCTTATGAGTAGTTTTACGGGCTACTGCAAAGGAGGTATTTTTTATGAAGAATTTGACACAGTTATTTAAGGACTCCTTTCATGAGCTGAAAGACGTAAAAGCATTGTCGATAACGGCAATGCTCCTTGCCATCGCAGTTGTGCTTGGGTTTTACAGTCTGCAGGTGACCGATTTTATTAAGATTGGTTTTGCCTTTATTGCAGATGAGATGACCGGCATGCTTTTTGGACCGGTAGTTGGAGGGCTGATGGGAGGAGCGGCAGATATTGTAAAATATCTGGTTCGTCCGACGGGACCGTTTTTCCCGGGATTTACCATCAGCGGAGCCGCCAGCGGAGTGATCTATGGCATGGTACTGTACAAGAGACCGCTTACACTTAAGAGGGTGGCGCTTGCCAACGGGTTGGTCATGATATTGGTGAATATCTGTCTGAACACCTACTGGCTGACGGTGCTGTACGGAAATGCTTTTCTTGCAATTTTGCCGGCAAGGGCGCTGAAGCAGCTGGTTATGTTCCCGATTTATGTGGCGCTGTTTTATGGCGTAAGCAAGGTGCTGGGCAGGGCGAATCTGTTTGCTGTTATCAAGGGACAGAGAGCTTAAGAGCATATTTGAGATGGATTGTTTTGTGGAGGGACAATCCATCTTTTTGTTACTTGATTTTTATAAAAAAATATAGCATACTATCTTTAGGGAGCAATAATTAGAAAGGGTGATAGCATGCAGGAGAGACTGCCGGTTGGTTTTCTTTTTAAGCAGATCAACAATGTGTATGAGAAGGACATTAACAATCAATTGAGAGGAATCGGGATCACTTCATCGCAGTGTGAGGTGTTGGATTATCTGTTCCACTGTGATAAGGAGGAAGTGAACCAGAAGGATATTGAGAAGGCTTTGAATCTGAAGAATCCTACCGTAACGGGGATTCTGCACAGGCTGGACGAGAAGGGGTTCATATTGATTGTCCCAAATGGAAAGGATAAGAGGAAGAAGAATGTCCATTTGACGGAGAAGGCTTATGATATTCAGCGGAAGATGGAGGCGGACAGGAGAAGGATCGATAAGAATCTTACGCTGGGCATGACGAAGCGGGAGGTTCAGGCTCTCCAGAAGATGCTGAACAGAGTACTGTATAATGTAAGCGATATATAGAGCAGAGCGGTGAAAGACTGTGTGGAATGACACAGTCTTTTATCGTGCATATCTATGATAAAAAATACAAATATTTGGTAATAATGATGGATGAATCTTACCTTTGGCTATGTTATGATGAAACAGAAGAATACGGATAGTCCGACAGTATATACGCTGTTGAATATTGACAGTTTGATAAGAATAAATTGTCGGTTTAGGAGGCAGTATGTCAAGAGAAGATTATATAAAAGCGCATAGATTAGCAAAAAAAGATTATCAGGCTAAGTCCATGAGGGGAGAGCTTCCGACGCTTCCGGTGTTGGATGACATTCTTCCGCCCAGAGGACAGTACAGGGAGGTTCCCCTGGGATTGGTAAAGATACCGGTGGCTCAGATCGTGGGGACGAAGAATGCGGGGCGAAGTAACGCGTTTTCCAGTAATTTCATGCCTCTTCTGAAGGATGGAACGGAGTTTGCAGGAAAGTGGGCATCGCTCAGCACCAGTCATATACAGGAGGGAATCCGTGAGCCGATCAAGGCCTATGAATATATGAACCGGTTCTACGTAGAAGAAGGCAACAAGCGTGTAAGCGTCGTAAAGTTCTTTGATGTGGTGGATATTCCGGGAAATGTCACACGTATTATACCGAACCGCACGAATGATAAGGAGAATCGTATTTACTATGAATTCATAGATTTCTATGAACTTTCGCAGGTAAACTATGTCTGGTTTTCGGAGCCGGGAAGGTTTGTAAAGCTTCAGGAAGCAGTGGGAAAAGGGCCGGAGGAAGTGTGGAGTGATGAGAACCGTCTGGATTTCAAGTCGATCTATACGAGGTTTGCGGCAGAGTTCAGGTCCAGAAATAATGATAAGCTGAAAATCACCGTAGGAGATGCCTTTCTTGCTTTCACAGAGCTGTATGATTACAGGGAGATCAGGAACATGAGCACTGCCCAGCTTAAGAAACTGATTGTAAAGAGCTGGGAAGAGTTTGTAATACTTGAAAAGGATGCGGAAATTGAGCTTAAGATGAATCCGAGTCAGGAGAAAAAACCACTGATTAACAAGATTCTCCCGACAGGCGTGCTGCAGGCAGCCAAGAGCAGGCTGAAGATTGCATTTATTTATGAAAAGACTCCATCTTCCTCTGCGTGGACGTATGGACATGAGCTTGGACGGATGCATCTGGAGCAGAAGTTCCCTAATGAAGTGAAAACCATGTACTATACCAACATCACCCGCAAGAATATAGAATGCACGATCGAGGATGCGGTGAAACAGAGATGTGATATTATTTTCACTACGACACCGTCCTTTGCGCCGGCCAGTGTAAAGGCTGCTATTGCCCATCCATCTGTGCGGATACTGAACTGCTCGCTGAACACATCTCATCGCTATATTCGGACCTACTATATCCGGATGCATGAATCGAAGTTCCTGATGGGAGCGATTGCAGGCGCGCTGACAGAGAATGATAAGCTGGGATATATTGCGGATTACCCGATTTTTGGAACCATTGCCAACATCAATGCATTTGCTCTGGGAGCCAAGCTTGTGAATCCGAGAGTGAAGGTATATCTGGATTGGTCCACAAAAAAGGATGTGGATGCAGTTAAAAATCTCCGGGAACAGGGAGTATCCATTATATCCGACCGGGATATGGTGACGCCGGAAGATGCGTCCAGATATTTTGGACTTTATATCCTTGAAAATGGCTGGCCGAAGAGTCTTGCTATGCCAGTGTGGCACTGGGGGCGTTTTTATGAACAGCTGATTCGCACGATCATGGATGGAACCTGGAAATACGACGATAATCCGGCAGACAAGAAAGCAATCAATTACTGGTGGGGAATGTCATCAGATGTGGCGGATATTATTTGTTCAAAGAATCTTCCGATTGGAACGAAACGGTTAGTGGAGCTCCTGAAGAGCAATATCAAGAGTGGTCTTTTTAATCCGTTTGCAGGGGAGCTGTACTCCCAGACTGGAGTCATCCAGAACGATCCGGATCAGGTGCTGTCTCCGGAGGAAGTAGTCAAGATGGAATGGCTGGCAGAAAATATTATCGGAGATATTCCGAAGCGCCATGAGCTGCAGAAACGGTCGGAATCCGTGGTGCTTCAGCAGGGAATTGAGAAGATGAAAGGAAAGTAAAGGCGGATGAGAATACTTGCAATTGCGGATGAGGAATCGAAATTCCTGTGGGATTTTTTTGATAAGAGCAAATTCAAAGGAATTGATCTGATTATCTCCTGTGGTGATCTGGATCCGAGCTATCTTTCTTTTTTGACAACGCTTACGTCCATTCCAGTGCTGTATGTGCACGGCAATCATGACGAGAAGTATGACAGGACGCCGCCGGAAGGCTGTATCTGTATCGATGATCGGATTTATGTGTATAGAGGCGTCCGCATCATGGGCCTTGGAGGTTCCATGGAGTACAGCGGAGGGAAATATCAGTTTACGGAAGCACAGATGCGCCGGAGATTTACAAAGCTCTGGGTTCAGATCATGATGCACAACGGCTTTGATATTCTCGTTACGCATGCGCCGGCGTATGGATTGAATGACGGGAAGAATCTTCCCCATCGGGGATTTCAGCTTTTTCTGACCCTGATGAAGCGCTATAAGCCTAAATATTTCCTACACGGACATGTACATTTAAGCTATGGCAGAAAGTATAAGCGTTACGACAAATATAAAGAAACAAAAGTAATTAATGCGTATGAAAGGTGTGTGTTTGACTATGAAGATGAGAGTGAGGAATAAGGCGGCATTTACGGATGAAGCGGCTCCTTTGGAGGAAGCAAACCTCCAGGTGGCATATCAGGCAGCGCTGGAGGGAATTGTACTGCTTGAAAATGATGGCTGTCTTCCGGTAAAGCCTGGCAGAATTGCGCTGTACGGTGCGGGAGCGGATATGACTATTAAGGGGGGAACCGGATCCGGCGAGGTGAACGGGCGTCATGCGGTTTCCATTCTGGAGGGACTTACGAAGAGTGGGTTTACAGTGACCAGCAGACCGTGGATCGATGAGTACCGGTGCCTCTATGAGCAGGCAGAAGCGGAATATAGGACGGAATTAAAAAAGAAAATGCTCCATGCGAATCCGGTAAATATGCTGGATATTGTGAGTCCATTTGCCATGCCTTATGGTCAGCCGGTTACCGATGAAGAGATTCTGGCTGCCAGTGCGGACACCTGTATTTATGTGGTGGCAAGACAGGCGGGAGAGGGAGCGGACCGGAAGCTGGATAATGGAGATTATTCACTGTCTGATGTTGAAAAATGCAGCATTGCGCTGTGTGCGGAGCGCTTTGAGAAGATGATCGTAGTCATCAATGTGGGCGCATCCTTCGATATGAGTTTCCTGGATGAGATTTCGGGAATCAATGCGGTTGTGTTTTTGGGTCAGCAGGGAGCCATGGGCGGCCAGGCATTTGCGGATCTTCTGACGGGTAAGGTGACACCGTCCGGGAAGCTGACGGATACCTGGGCACGTCGGTATGAGGATTATCCGAATGCTATGGCATACAGCTTCCTAAACGGTGAACTGGATGAAGAATTTTATGAAGAGGGTATTTATGTGGGCTACCGGTACTTTGACAGCTATGGAGTCGAGCCGAAATATCCTTTTGGCTATGGATTGTCCTATACAGAGTTTGAGATTGAGACGAAGGCCGTTTCTGTAGAAAAGTCCGTCGCAGAAGCATGTGTGTCGGTGACCAACACAGGAAACTGTGCGGGAAAAGAGACGGTGCAGATCTATGTCAGCAGCCCGCAGGATGGAATTCATAAGGAATACCAGAGGCTTGCGGCATTTGCCAAGACAAGGACACTGGAGCCGGGAGAAGAAGAGGTGCTGAAGCTGAGCTTTGATATGGCGTCTCTTGCAAGCTACCGTATGGAGGATGCGGCGACGGTACTGGAGCAGGGAACGTATCTGATTCGTATCGGTAATTCCAGCCGGAATACGACGGCGCAGGCAGCGCTGGTTCTGGATGAGGAAGCGGTTGTTTCCAGACACTGCCATATCTGTGAGAACGGGACTATAGAAGAGATGGCGCCTCCGGTACCCGCAGAGGAAGTGGAGTCAGAGGAGACGGTAAGAATTCCGGTATGTGCAAAGGATATTCCCTGTGAGATTTACGACTATCAGACGCCGGAGGTATATCAATCCCCAGAGACGGATGCATTTTTGGATTGGATGAGTCTGGAGGAAATGGCGGCGCTTACAGTGGGAGAAGGGATGTCCGGCGAACGGTTTTTTGAGGCGCCCGGTTCGGCAGGTTCCACCACAGTAAAGCTTCTGGATATTGGGATTCCGAATGTGTCTCTTGCAGACGGCCCGGCAGGTCTCAGACTTCAGAAACGTACCGCGGTAATGAGGAATGGCAAGCTGAAGGCAGTAGATCCCAACATAGAAATGTTCAAATATTTTCCGGAAACGGTAAAGAAGCTGATGTTCGCCGATCCGGATAAGCATCCGGTAGTTTATCAGTTCACCACCGCATTTCCGGTTGGTCTTGCCCTTGCCCAGACCTGGAATCCGGAACTGATCGAAAAAGTAGGAGAAGCTGTGGGAGAAGAGATGAAGGCTTATGGTGTGACCTACTGGCTGGCGCCGGCGCTGAACATTCACAGGAATCCGCTGTGCGGAAGAAACTTTGAATACTATTCGGAGGATCCGTACCTATCCGGTGTATTTGCGGCGGCAATGACCAGAGGGGTGCAGAAGAACCGGGGCTGCTATGTGACGATCAAGCATTACTGCTGCAATAATCAGGAGGATAACCGCAATCAGACCAATGCGAACGTCAGCGAGAGAGCCCTCCGTGAGATCTACCTGAAAGGCTTTGAAATTGCCGTAAAGGAGGCCCGCCCGGGAGCTGTCATGAGCAGTTATAACAAGGTGAACGGCGAGTATGTTAATAACAGCTATGATCTGCTGACCAAGGTGCTTCGAAATGAATGGGGATTTGACGGGCTGGTTATGACAGATTGGTTTGCAACCGGCAAAAACAGAGGCAGCCATGTGTTTGCAATCGAGGCGGGAAATGACCTGATCATGCCGGGGAGCAAAGGAACTGTGAAAGAAATCATAAGGGCTGTAGATGAAGGAGTGATTCAGGAAGAGGATGTGAAGCGCTGCGCGGCCAATGTGCTGAAAGGGATATTGTCTTCACGAATTTATCAGGGATACAGGAAATTGAGAAAAAACAATCAATAAAGGAGTTGCACATAACTAACCCTTATGGTAGACTATAATTGCAAATGAGAATCGATTTCAAAATTGTAATATGGAGATATAGATATGAGTGTTGTGATTATAGGTGGAAATGAATGTATGGAATGCCAGTACAAGCAAATCTGCAAAAAACATAAGTGTAAGGCAAAAGTATTTACAAAGATGAAAGGCAACCTGAAGGAACAGATTGGAAAACCGGATCTGATTATTCTGTTTACAGGAACAACGGCGCATAAGATGGTGCACTGTGCAATCAAGGAAGCGCAGCGCCATGATGTCAGAGTTGAGAGATCTCACAGCAGCAGCGCCAACGCCCTGAACCGGATACTCAGTGAATGCTGCGGCTAATTACTCCTTTGTGATAAATCATTATGAAAAAGACATATCCGCTTTTGGATATGTCTTTTTTATGTTACGATAAACATTGAAAATTCAGATGACGTAAGATATACTTATGTAGAAAGAAATGTAAGGACAAATGAAATAAGGAGAACTATATGGTACAGAGCTCAGTAAAAATACTGTTTTATAACGAAAATGCTGATAGTATAGTGGCATCAGCGGGAAGGATTTCTACTACAAAAGGCAGTGCAAATGAAATATATAAAAAATCCTTAGAAAGGAATGAAATAGAAAATATTAATTTAATTCAAAAAATATTAGCATCTGGACATACGTCCGTGTTAGAGCACGTTTTTTTGAATCTGGCATTTGATAATGTATCTGTATTTGTCGAACAGTTTATGATTGAATTTAGATTGGCTTCGTTTACAGTTAAGTCCAGGCGATATGTTGATTTTGGAAATATGGGTTTCGTTATGCCTGAATTCAGTAAATATGGGGAAAGGGCCGATGGAATGAAAGAAATCTATCAGCGGCACATGAAATATTTATTTCAGGAATATAATGATTTACTTGATAAGGGAATCCCAAAGGAAGATGCCAGATTTGTTCTTCCATACTCATTTCGAAGTAATTTTTACTGTACTGTGAATGCGAGAGAGTTAATAAAAATAGTTAATGAGATGGTCTGGGGAAGAGGAAAGGAATATCCGGAAATTGTTTCACTTGGTAAATCGCTGATTGAACAATGTAAAAAAAAGATACCATTTTTAAATCTGCATGAAGGACATAACCCGAAAAAGATATATGATATTAGTTTAATGGAAAGAAAAAAAGCTGTAGATTTGAAAGAGAATGAGGGGGAACCGGTGGTTTTACTGAACGCTACAGAACATCCGGAAGAAACCATATGTAAGGCGGTAATGCTGACGGAAGGATATGCGGATTGGCAGTCTGCCGAGGTGAAAGATTCTGATACACAGAAGGCGATCCTTAAAAGTGTTTTACTTAATTCAAGAAAAAGGGAGTTAGAGCAGGTTAACTTTACGATATTGTTCCAGCATATATCTTTGGCGGGAGTTACTCATCTTGTACGGCATAGAATGCAATCTATTATTGTGCCTAAATATTATAATATCTGTGAGTTTGATAAATATATTGTACCTGAAAGTATTGTGAATGCCGGTATGAAAGAAAAATATGAGAGGGTGTTCCGGGAATCGCATAAGGTGGCAGAACAATTACGGGAAGAGGGATTGGAATGCAGTGATCAGATATATTTGCTGCTTAGTGGCCTGACGGTGCCTGTTATGACTACAATGAATGCAAATGAACTGTTTACATTTCTTCGATTAAGAAGCTGTAACAGAGCACAGTGGGAGATTGCGCATTATGCCAAAGCACTGTTAAAGATTCTAAGAAAACAATATCCGGTACTGTTTTCACTATATGGTCCTACCTGTTATGTGACGGGGAAATGTCCGGAAGGAAAGATGTCATGTGGGCAGATGAAAGAAGTGAAAGCTTCATTTGCTATGGATGAATAAAACGGGAGTATACGTAAAGAAATGGAAATAAAATGGAAGCGGAATAAGCAAGAATGGATATTGGATACGATACATTGCTTTGTTCTAATATTTTGCCTGGGTTATACATTCCGTGCAGTTATATGTGTTGACCGGGAACTTTTCCATGGGCATTTTTTCGCTGATTTGAAGGATGCATTTTTAAATGCCGGTATTAATGAAATTTTCACATTTATAGGCGCGGTAGGTTTTGTCCTGTTTGGTATTGTTGGTATATATGAATTTGCTTATTTGAATGGACTATGGCCGCTGGTTCCGCCAACTTTTGCTCACATAAAAGATAAAAACTATGAAAAACAAGCCGAAAAAATGATGAAGATATATTATGAAAATGATATAGAATTTATCCGGGAATATGAGAAAGAAAGATTGGATTATGCGCTTCAGGCAGCAGGAATCGACGAAGCACAGTTTCGGCATATAAAATATGAACTGATAAAGGCCCGGTCTATGTCAGTGAGTACGGTGGATGAACTCAGGAAAAAGGCGGAATGTATACTGTATGATAAAAGATTTATTGTGGATCAGACTCTTTATGAGCCGACTGAGCGGGTATATAAGGAGGTTGATTATTTTATTAACTTGTATACGGCATTTTATGCGCCGCAGCTGTGTGCTGATGCAGGTCAGATTATGGCGAATTATATTGTGATGGTCATGGGAAAGCAGGCTGATGCTTTGGATTATATTATTATCCCACATGACAGTAATTTGTTGTTAGGCTTAGAAGTGGGAAAAATTTTGCGTAAACCAGTTGTTGCTATTCAGGATAAAGAACGAATTCACAAGTATGAATTTTGGGATGGAGACTATAATAAAAACAGGTCGTCTAATAATAAAAATAAAGTTATTATTATTCATGATGTTCTGGTAACAGGCAGAAGAATTTATGAAAGTGTTGAGAGATTGCCGCAGGGTACATATGAAGTAGAAGGTTTGTATTGTCTTTTTAAGTACGTACATGAAGAATATCATCCGGAGAAAATATTACAAGAACATAATATCTGCAATATTAACTGTCTTATAGATACGGATGAAGAGACTTTGAAAAAAATATATAAGGACAATGGAAAGGAAAGCTGATTTATGAAATGTGACTTTTGCGATGAGCGGAAAGGAATAGAAACAGTATATAATAAAATATATGGAAACAGATGCAGGGTTGTGTATGAAACAGAACACTTTTCAGTTTTCCCATGTATGGGTCAGTTAAGGGAAGGACATCTATTGGCTGCCTGTAAAGAACATATGAATGCAATAGGGAATTTAAAGGAAGAGGTACTGGAAGAGCTGGAGAATCTGATTCTGCTTGTTAGTAGATTTTATAAAAGAGTGTATGATATGAATCTCCTGTGTTTTGAACATGGGGTACTGAGCGATGATGGAAGTAATGGAGGATGTGGGATTTACCATATGCATCTTCATTTGCTTCCGGTAAAAGAAAATGAGTTCAGAGCATTATTAGAGAAGCTGAAGAACCAAAAAACCAATAAAGTTCATTTGGTTCAGGGGTTGGCAGACACTTGTCAGTATATTGAAGAAAAAAAGACATATGTTTATTTGGAACAGATCGATAGGAAGCAGAAGAAGGAAATGTATATTGTCAGCAGCAGTGAAAATTATTTTGAATCCCAATATATGCGGCGGATGATCTGTGAAGTGTTTCATAATAATGAATGGAACTGGAGGAAGGTGAATTATGAAGAGCCGGAATTCCTCAAAACATTAGAAATGAGTAAACGTTTTTTTCAAAAGCAAATGAATATTATCGTAGCAGTAGATAAAAACTGGGCTATTGGCAAGAATAACCGGCTGATGTGGAGCATTCCGGCGGATATGAAGTTCTTCAGGGAGACCACAAAGGGGAATATCGTCATTATGGGAAGGAAGACTTTGGAGAGCTTTCCCCAGAGTCAGCCGCTGAAGAACCGGGTGAATATTGTGATCACAAGGAATGCAAACTACAAAGTGAAAGACGCGGTGGTTGTTCACAGTGTAGAAGAGGCCCTGGAGGAATGCAGAAAATATGAAGGGGACGTTTATGTAATTGGCGGCGAGAGTATTTACCGCGCCATGCTGCCATACTGTGACAAGGCGTTGGTGACCAGGATCGACCATGCCTATGATGCGGATACCTATTTCCCGAATCTGGACAAAGATCCGGAATGGAGGATGACGAAGATCAGCGAGGAGCAGACCTGTTTTGATCTGGAGTATTATTTTACCGTATATGAGCGGATATCAAAATAGAAAGTAACAGAAAGAGTAAAAGGAATTATGAGAATATTAACGATTACGGCCCAGAAACCAAACAGTACAGGCAGCGGATTCTATCTGACGGAGATGGTAAAGAGCTTTGCTGCCCAGGAACATGAGCAGGCGGTCCTTGCAGGAGTGTATAAGGAGGATACGGTGGAGTTTCCGGAAGGCGTGCGCTTTTATCCGGTATATTTTAAGACGGAAGAGCTTCCTTTTCCGATTGCGGGAATGTCTGATGAGATGCCCTATGAGAGTACGGTGTACGGGCAGATGACAGATGAGATGGTGGAGCAGTTTAAGGCCGCGTTCCGAAGGGCGATCCGGGAAGCGGCAAAGGATTTCCGGCCGGATCTTGTCGTGTGTCACCATCTGTATCTGGTAACGTCAATTGCCAGAGAAGAGCTGGCGGATTATAAGGTGTGCGGATTCTGCCATAATACGGACCTGCGCCAGATGAAGAAGATCCCTCTGGAAAGAGAGTACATTCGTAGTCAGATTCCCGAACTGAATGGAATCTTTGCCCTGCATGAGGAGCAGAAAAAGGAAATTATGGAGATATATCCGGTGAATGCGGATAAGATTACGGTTGCGGGTACCGGATATAATTCAGCCGTATTTTACAGAGAAAAAGAAGCTTCCTCCGAGGGGGAGGACAGGCAGAAACAGGGAGAGAAACCGTTTCGCCTGATCTATGCAGGAAAGATTGCAGAGAAGAAGGGTGTGGCGAGCCTGATCAAGAGCCTGGACTATCTGCCGTGGAAGCGGGAAGAACTGGAGGTCTTTCTGGCAGGCGGCGCTGGAAATCAGAAGGAGTATGATTGGATCTGCAGACTAGCCGAAGAATGCAGGTATCCGGTTCATTTCCTTGGAAAACTGTCCCAGAAGAAGCTTGCGAAGGAATATAACAAAAGCGATGTTTTTGTGCTGCCATCCTTTAGCGAAGGGCTTCCGCTGACGATCATGGAGGCTATGGCCTGTGGGTGTGAGGTGATTGTGACCGATCTTCCGGGAATCCGTCCATGGACAGAGGCTAATGTAGAGTGTGCTCCGATCCTGTTTGTAGAGCCGCCCAGAATGCAGAATGCAGATGAACCACTTCCGGAGAGCCTGGAACAGTTTGAACGAAAGCTTGCAGATGCGATTGTGGCATGTGCCGGGATGCCCTATGAAGGTCAGCCGGATTTGAGCAGAGTGTCCTGGGGAAATATCTGTGATATGGTGCTGGCTGATAATTAAAAAACGAAGGTTGACAATGGTATTGTCTATCTACTATAATAATATCAATCTTAGATAAATGCTATGACAAGGAGGAGTACATAAGCTGCCGGAAGCATAGAGAGAAGATGGATGGTGGGAATCTTCGAGAAGGACTTATGGAAGTAGCCTTTGAGCAGTGAACCGAACGCGGACCGTTCCGATTGGAAGAGATAGGATCCGTTAGTAGACTTCAACGTATTTCCTACGTTACAGGGAAGCAATATTGAAGAGAACAGAGAGGGTTTTGGTTCAGTATTGGCAGAGTGCAGAGATGAAGATCTTTGAATTTAGGTGGTAACACGGATATTATATTCGCCCTAAGCGTTAAGCTTAGGGCGTTTTTTGCTGTCGGTATTAAGAGAGCCGGCGGTGGGCAGTCCGTACTAAAATAAGGAGGTATGTGTAAATGAGGAAGATCAGCGGAAACAAATTGCTTGTAAAAGCACTTAGAGAAGAGGGAGTTGATACAATCTTCGGCTATCCGGGAGCCTGTACGATTGATATCAGCGACGAGCTCTATAAGCAGGATTATACAAAGGTGATTCTGCCAAGACAGGAGGTTGCGCTGGTACATGAGGCAGATGCCTATGCAAGATCTACGGGAAAGGTTGGTGTCTGTCTGGTAACCAGTGGACCGGGAGCAACCAATCTGGTAACCGGACTTGCTACAGCGTATTATGACAGCGTACCGCTGGTATGTTTTACCGGCCAGGTGGCAAGACATCTGATCGGAAATGATGCGTTTCAGGAAGTTGATATTGTGGGAATAACCAGAAGTATTACCAAATATGGCGTGACTGTTCGCGACAGAAAGGATCTGGGGCGGATCATCAAAGAAGCATTTTATATTGCCAGAACGGGAAGGCTGGGGCCGGTACTGATCGACCTTCCGAAAGACGTAATGGGAGAGCTTGGGGATGCAGAGTATCCTTCTGAGGTAAATATCCGCGGCTATAAGCCCAATACGATGGCGCATGTGGGACAGTTAAAGCGGGCGATCAAGATGCTGAACAAGGCAAAGAGACCGCTGTTTCTGGTTGGAGGCGGTGTAAATATCGCTAACGCCAGGGAAGAATTTGCAGAGCTGGTAAGAATTACAAATGTACCGACGATTACAACGATTATGGGACGGGGTGCGCTGCCGACCAACCATCCGATGTACATCGGTAATCTGGGGATGCATGGCGCTTATGCATGCAATATGGCGGTAAGTGAGTGTGATCTGCTGTTCTCGATCGGAACCAGATTTAATGACCGGATCACGGGCAAGCTTCATTCCTTTGCACCGAAGGCGCAGATTATACATATTGATATTGATACTGCGGCTATTTCCAAAAATGTACAGGTAGATGTGCCGATCGTTGCTGATGCAAGAGACGCGATCACCCGTATGCTGGAATATGTAGAGCCCTGCGATACGGAGAAATGGATGAATCAGATTCTGGCTTGGAAGGAAGAGCATCCGCTGACCATGAAAGAGAAACCGATTATGACGCCGAAGGATATTATCGATACCATGAACCGGATCTTTGATGAGGCGATTATCATTACGGATGTTGGACAGCATCAGATGTTCGTATCTCAGTTCGCAGAGATAACAGAGAAGAAAAAACTTCTGATGTCAGGCGGCCTTGGAACAATGGGATATGGACTTCCGGGAGCGATTGGAGCAAAGATCGGAAATCCGGATACACCGGTTATCTCTATTTCCGGTGACGGCGGTATGCAGATGAATATTCAGGAGCTGGCAACGGCTGTACTGGAGGAGCTTCCGATTATATCCTGTATTTTTAATAACAGTAATCTGGGAATGGTTCGCCAGTGGCAGAAGCTGTTCTATGGCAAGCGCTATTCCATGACCTGCCTTCGCTCAGGGGCGGCGTGCCGGGGCAGATGCGGTGAGGTAGAGTGTCCGCCATATACGCCGGATTTCATTAAACTGGCTGAGAGCTATGGGGCAAAGGGAATCCGGGTAACAAAGAAAGAAGAGATTGAACCGGCGTTTAGGGAAGCAATGAAGAGTACAAAGACACCATATATTATTGAATTTGAGATTGATCCGGAGGATTTGGTCTATCCGATGATTCAGCCGGGCGGAACACTTCAGGATTTGATTATGGATTGCTAGAAAGGAGATTTTAAGAGCATGAATAATAACGGCATGAAAAAGAGATGGATTTCTTTGTATGTGGAGAATCAGGTGGGCGTCCTTTCTAAGATTTCAGGATTATTTTCCGGTAAATCCTATAACCTGGACAGTCTGACAGTTGGAACCACGGAGGACCCGACGGTTTCAAGAATGACCATTGCTACAGTCAGTGATGATGAGACATTCGAGCAGATTAAAAAGCAGCTGAACCGTCTGGTGGAAGTGATTAAGGTTATTGATTTTACCGACATTTTTGTAAGAATGAAGGAGATCATGTATGTAAAGGTGCGCAGATGCAGCTCGGCGGATAAAGTAGAACTGTTTCAGATTGCAGAGACATTTAAAGCGAAGGTAATTGATTATGGAAAGGACAGCCTTCTGCTGGAATTTGTACAGACAGCCACTAAGAATGATGCGGTTGTAAAGCTGATGAAGGAAGAGTTCAAGAGTATTGAGGTTGTGCGTGGGGGAAGCGTCGGAATTGAATCAATCAGCATGATGGAACGATAGAAAAACAGAGCGCACTCTTGATTTTGCGTTTCAATCGTATTATAATGGGTTAAGATTCAGTAGTTAGTTATTAAGAACGGAGGAATGATGATCATGGAAAAGAAAAATATTGATTGGTCGAATATTGGATTTGGCTATATTGAGACCGATAAAAGATACGTTGCAAATTACAGGGACGGAGCATGGGACGAAGGCGCGCTTATTGATGATGCGAATATTACCATGAATGAATGTGCATGTGTTCTTCAGTATGCTCAGACCTGTTTTGAGGGATTGAAAGCTTATACTACAGAAGACGGACATATCGTAACATTCCGCCCGGACTTGAATGCAGAGAGAATGATTGATACTGCAAAGAGATTGGAGATGCCTCCGATTTCCAAGGAACAGTTTCTGGATGCTGTAAAGCAGGTGGTAGAGGCGAATGCAGCTTACGTTCCGCCTTATGGTTCAGGCGCAACGCTTTATCTTCGTCCATATATGTTTGGAATTAACTCCGTTATTGGTGTGAAGCCGGCAGAGGAATATCAGTTCCGTCTGTTTGCTACACCGGTAGGACCATACTTTAAGGGCGGTGCAAAGCCGATTACCATCAGGGTATGTGATTTTGACCGTGCGGCACCTCATGGAACCGGACATGTAAAAGCTGGTCTTAACTATGCAATGAGTCTTCATGCAATTGTAGATGCGCACAATCAGGGATATGATGAGAATATGTATCTGGATGCTGCAACCAGAACAAAGGTAGAAGAGACAGGCGGAGCAAACTTCTTATTTGTCACTAAGGAAGGCAAGGTTGTAACTCCTAAGTCCAGCACAATCCTTCCGTCTATCACAAGACGTTCCCTGATGCATGTTGCAAAGGAATATCTTGGCCTGGAAGTAGAAGAAAGAGAAGTATATCTGGATGAGGTGAAGGATTTTGCAGAATGCGGTCTGTGCGGAACAGCGGCAGTTATCTCTCCGGTAGGTAAGATTGTAGATCACGGTAAAGAAATCTGCTTCCCAAGCGGAATGGAAGAGATGGGACCGGTAACCAAGAAGCTGTATGATACGCTGACCGGTATCCAGATGGGCAGAATCGAAGCGCCTGAAGGATGGATTTACAGAATCTGCTAGAAAAATCAAAAAATGGCAATACCAATGTTTCACATGCGAAGCGGGATTTTGAAGAATAGGAATGATCCTTCCGGATTGATAGCATATAAAATGCTGGTCCGGAAGGATTTTTTTACAATAATTTAGAATAAACAGTATAAAACAGTTGACAACAGTTCGATGCTGTTATATACTGTTTATAACGAAAGGGTGATGAAATGAAGCTGATTATAAATAATTCTTCCATGCAGCCGATCTATGAGCAGATTGTTGCCCAAATCAAGGCGGCGATTATGAAGGGAGAGTTAAAAGAAGAAGAGATGCTTCCATCTGTCCGATCCCTGGCAAAGGAATTAAAGGTCAGTGCGCTGACCGTAAAGAAGGCATACGACGCCCTGGAGGAAGAAGGATTTGTTCTTACGGTGCATGGCAAGGGAAGCTTTGTGACCTGTGCAAATCAGGAGCTTATGATGGAAGAGAAGAGAAAAGAAGTAGAAGCTGATTTGGAACTGGCCATCCGAAAAGGCAGAAGCTGTGGAATGAGCAATCAGGATATTGCAGATATTTTTATGATTATTTTGGAGGATTAGAAGATGATGATTTCATTAGAGCATGTACAAAAAAATTATCAGAATTTCAATCTGGATTGTTCGCTGGAAGTGCCAGAAGGATGCATTACCGGTTTGATTGGAAGAAACGGCGCCGGTAAGAGTACCACATTCAAGGTGATTCTGGGATTAATTCATATAGATGGCGGCAGGGCGGAGATATTGGGAAGGCCGACGGATCAGCTCACGAAAGAAGACCGGGAACAGATGGGCGTGGTACTGGCGGACGCCGGATTCAGCGGATATTTAATGATTAAGGATCTGCTGCCGATGCTTCGGAATATGTATCATTCCTTTGATGAGACAGGATTTGTAAAGCGGTGCGAGAAATTCCATCTGCCTCTGGACAAGAAGATCAAGGATTTTTCAACCGGTATGAAGCGGAAGCTGCAGATCAATGCGGCTCTGTCCCATGACGCGAAGCTGCTTATTCTGGATGAGCCGACGGCGGGACTGGATGTGGTTGCCAGAGAAGGGCTTTTAGATATGCTGCGGGAATATATGGAACAGGAAGGAAGGTCGATTCTTATCAGTTCCCATATATCTACCGATCTGGAATCCTTCTGTGATGATTTCTATCTGATCGATGAGGGGCGGATCGTCCTCCATGAAGAGACTGATGTGCTTCTTAGCAATTATGGAATTTTGAAACTTACTCCGGAGCAGTATGAGAAGCTGGATAAGTCCTATCTGCTGGCAGAGAAAAAGGAAGAGTACGGGTATCGCTGCCTGACGGGTGAAAAACAGTTTTATCTGGAAAATTATCCGGATGTAGTAGTGGAGAAGGGCGGTATCGATGAACTGATTACTATGAGGGAAAGAGGTGAGCTGTAGATGAAAGCACTATTGATTAAGGATTGGAAATTGTTGGCGGGGCAGAAACAGTTCTTTGGAATCGTGAGCATTATCGCGCTGGGATTTTTAATTACCAATTACAATCCGGCCTTTGTGATCAGTTATGTTACGATCATGTTTACCATATTTACGATCAGCACCCTTCAATACGATGATTATGAAAATGGGATGTCCTATCTGCTGACGCTTCCGGTGGATCGGAAGGAATACGTAATAGAAAAATATCTGTTTGGGATTATGAGCTCAGTTATCATTAGCGTTATTATGCTGGCGGCGTCTTGGGCTGCCGTACAGATGCGGGGGCTGGAAGCCGATTGGGAGAGCATGCTGGCTGCAATGATTTCGGCAATCGTGATTGCCATAGGAATTTTGGTATTTACGGTTCCGATTCAGTTGAAATTTGGGGCTGAGAAGAGCAGGATCGCCTGGATGGCAGGGATCATGCTCGCCTTTGTTATTGCATTTGTCGGTGTAAGACTTTTGAAAATGTCCGGAGATTCATTAGGCGAGATATTCGGAAAGCTGGAAGAGCTCTCTCCTGGAACTCTGATAGGCGGGGCGCTGGGAGGCGTTCTGGTTCTTACTGTGGTGTCGATTCTAATATCAATAAAGATTTTGGAGAAAAAAGAATTTTAAAATAAAAAGAGTGCTTTTAAAGCCGACGGCTTGTAAGGCACTCTCTTCATTATTATTTTAACTATTATTTCGGCCATTATGCCTGCTTTCGATGACTTTCAATGATCAGTGTTACGGTGCGGTACAAAAATGGCTTGTACGCTTCAATTGGCAGGGGCTCTTTGTAAAGAATGGAATTGTATCCTGCAGAGCCGGCCAGTTCTACAATGGTAAAGAGCATAACGTCTACATTTTCGTATTCATATTCATCGCGGGCTACCATATCAAGAAATCGGTCATAGATATCACTGCCCGTATCTTCACCGGTAATCAGCGTGGAGCGAAGAGCTCCCATGACGAGATTCTTAGAAATAAAATTCAGGAGAGGAAGATCCTTTACCAAACTGTCAATGATGTGGTCAATGATGAATATCAACTGCTCCTTAAGACCAAAGATTCCGGCCTCATCCATTGCCGCACCTGCATTATAGAACAGCTCGTGGGTCTTATGGGCAACCAGCTTGTTTTTAATATCATACTTATCTCTGAAATACAGATAGAAGGTTCCCTTGGCCACGCCTGCCCTTTTTACAATATCTGAAATAGCCGTTGCGTGGATGCCTTTTGTAGTGAACAGTTCATAGGCTGTATTCAGAAGAGCTTCTCTTTTTTGCTTTTTATTTTCATCAACTTTTCCCATAATACTCTCTCCTTATTGAACATTATAGCCGATTTGATGCGGAATGCAAGTGTCGAACGCATAAAAATGACCAAAAGTCATAAATTTATATAAAATGTATTGACTAATGGTCATTTTTGTTGTATAGTGCTGACTGAAGAAAATGACTAATGGTCATAAAATGAAAGGAAGTCAGGTAAATGGTTAAGCTTGGAAAGAAGATTGTGAAGTACAGAGTAGCGATACTGATTGCCGGTATTCTGCTTCTTATTCCTTCGGTATTGGGATATATCAATACCAGGATTAACTATGATGTCCTCACTTATCTGCCGGAGAATATTGAGACGATGCAGGGACAGGACATTATGGTAAATGACTTTGGAACAGGGGCATTTTCCATGCTGATTGTAGACGGTATGGAAGATAAGGATGTGTCAAAGCTGAAAGAGCAGGTGGAAGAGATTGATCATGTCTCAAAAGTCCTGTGGTATGATTCGGTGGCGGACATTTCCATGCCACAGAGTATGCTTCCGGATAAGATCTATGAAGTGTTTAATTCGGATACGGGAACAATGATGGCGGTATTCTTTGATGAATCAACCTCAGCTGACGGTACGATGGATGCGATCACTGAGATTCGAAAGCTGGCGGGAAAACAGTGTTTTATCAGCGGTATGTCTGCCATTGTAACAGATACAAAGGAACTGGCGGAAAGTGAGACGCCGGTTTATGTATTGATTGCAGTGCTTCTGTCAACGATTGTGCTGGGTATTACCATGGAGTCTTTGGTGGTTCCGATTCTGTTTCTGTTAAGTATCGGAATGGCGATTGTTTATAATCTGGGAAGCAACTATTTCTTTGGAGAGATTTCATATATTACAAAAGCGCTGGCGGCAGTGCTTCAGCTGGGAGTTACGATGGACTATTCCATCTTCCTGATGCACAGCTACGAGGAACAGCAGATACGGTTTAACGGCGATAAGGAGCGGGCCATGGCACATGCGATTTCCCAGACGTTTTCGTCCGTAGTTGGAAGTTCTGTCACCACTATTGCAGGATTTTTCTCATTATGCTTCATGAGCTTTACTTTGGGAAAAGACATTGGTATTGTAATGGCAAAGGGCGTAGTTTTTGGCGTGCTTGCCTGCGTGACGATTCTGCCGTCAATGATTCTGTGCTGTGATAAGCTGATTGAGAAGACCAGACATAAGCCGTGGCTTCCGAATATCAACCGGCTGTCAGACAGAGTTACCAAGCATTACCTTGTGTTTGTAGTAATCTTTTTGGTACTGCTGTTCCCGGCAATTTACGGTAATAATCATACGAGTGTATACTACAATCTGGATGAGACGCTTCCCAAAAACCTGCCGAGTGTGATGGCAAATGAGAAGCTGAAGGAAGATTATGATATGAACTCCACGCATATCCTGCTGGTGGATAGTTCTATGCCGTCTTCTGACGTCAGTAAGATGATGAAAGAGATCGAGAAGGTGGATGGCGTTAAGTGGGCATTGGGTATCGAGTCACTGGCAGGTCCTGGTATTCCCTCGGAGATGATTCCTTCTGAGGCAACCAGTATGCTGAAGACGGATGATTATCAGATGATTATGATCAATTCCATCTATAAGGTGGCGTCAGATGAGGTAAATGCACAGGTAGATGCAATCAATAAGATTACAGATAAATATGATGAAGGAGCGCTTCTGGTAGGAGAGGGACCGCTGACAAAGGATTTGATTGATATTACAGATCATGACTTTAAGATGGTAAGCATCGTATCTATCGGAGTCATCTTCATGATTATCCTGATTCTGTTCCGCTCTGTCAGCCTTCCGGTTATTCTGGTCGGTGTAATTGAATTTGCGATATTTGTCAACATGGGAATTCCGTTCTATACGGGGACGACGCTTCCATTCGTGGCATCCATTGTAATCGGAACGATCCAGCTGGGAGCTACGGTTGACTATGCGATCCTGATGACCACCAGATATAAGCGGGAACGAAGCAGAGGAGCAGGTAAGTATGATGCTATCACAACCGCACATAAGGCTTCTGCCCAATCGATTATTGTAAGTGCGCTGAGCTTTTTTGCTGCAACATTTGGAGTGGGAATGTACTCCAATATTGATATGATCAGTTCGCTGTGTATCCTGATGGCACGCGGAGCGATCATCAGTATGATCGTAGTGGTATTTATTCTTCCATCCATGTTTATGGTATTTGATAAGGTGATTGTGAAGACCAGCAGCGGATTCCTTCCGAAGAAGGCAGCGGATAATAGTAAAAAGAACAATCGTAACAGTGACAATGCGCTCACAAATGGAGCACAGGTATAACAGGGGGTATGGATATGAACAGGAATAGAAATATGAGACTCATGGCCGGAGCAATGGCTGTTGTTATTGCAGCAGGATTAGCCGGAAACTGTGGATATCAGAGAAGCCTGATTACGGCAAAGGCTGCAGAGGTGGATACAGAAGAGCTTCAGGAAGTGGCAGAGAATGCTCTTGATGCAGAGAGCGATCAGGAAAAAGAAAGTGAAGATGCTAAGAAAGATCAGGGAACCAGCAAGGAAGAGTCGGTCTATGTCAAAGCCGATCCTTCCGGCAATGTAAAAAATATAACCGTAACAGAGTGGCTGAAGAATCCGGGAAACGGTAAGTTATCAGACGTATCCGAGCTGGAGGATATTAAAAATATTAAAGGTGATGAAACCTATGAGGTTTCCGGCGAGTCTGGTATTGACTGGCAGTCAGAGGGAAACGATATTTACTATCAGGGAACAACAGAAAAAGAGATTCCGGTAGGCGTTAAAATCAGCTATAAGCTGGATGGCAAAGAGATCAGCGCCGAGGATTTACAGGGAAAAGACGGTAAAGTCGAGATTCATATTCAGTACACAAATAATTCAAAATCAGTGGTGGATGTAGATGGAAAGAGTCAGGAGATGTTCACTCCGTTTACCATGATTACAGCGATGATGCTTCCGGCAGATGAATATCAGAATGTTCAGATTGATAATGGAAAGGTCATCTCGGATGCAGACAAGGAAATTGTAGTAGGGCTTGGTTTCCCGGGACTTAATGAGAATCTGAAGCTGGAGAAGGAGGATTTTGAACTTCCGGAGGATGTGACAATTACGGCCGATGTAAAAAATGCGTCAGTAGGACCTACCATTACGATGGCCTCTACAGAATTTCTTCAGGATCTGGATTTGGATGAGATCGATGACTTTGATGATCTGAGCGATTCTATCGATGAACTGAAGGATGCAACCAATCAGCTGGTAGATGGTTCGAAGGAGGCAGCTGATGGCGCGAAGCAGTTAGCTGACGGAGCAGGAACGCTGGCAGATGGAACTAAGAGTCTGGCGGATGGGGCAGGACAGCTCCAGAATGGAACCGGTGCACTGGTAACCGGAACTTCCTCACTCGTGGCAAAGGTACCGGAGCTGGTCAGCGGCGTAGGTGCGCTGGATGAAGGAGCAGGTGCCCTGCAGACAGGTCTTGGAACCCTTCAGGCATCTATTGATCACAAGAAGCAGAGCGATGACGACAGATCCGGTCTTCTGGAGGGCGCAGAATCATTGAATGCAGGAATCACCAGCTATACACAGGGGATTGATGATATGAAGAATACCATGACTCAGGGACAGATGGTAGAAGGTGCGGCTTCAGTGAGTACCGGAGCACAGGCAGTATCAACCGGCGTACAGGGAGTTTCGCAGGGATTGGCTGGACTTAAGAGTCAGACAGATGCAGTATTAGCGAAGACAGCAGGTCTGAATAGCGCAGTTTCAGATTTTACAGGCAGTGTTGAGAACATCAAGGCCGTTCCTGTAGTTACTGGCGACATTCAGGTGAATGCCGGAAATGCTATCTCAAAAGATGCGTTAAAAGCAGCTTTGGGTGATGGATATGATGAGACACAGATAGATGAGATCATGCAGGCTATCAATGGTCTGAATGTCACCGTAACTGCCGATCAGATAAAGGATTCAGGAGTGGTTTCGGCCCAGATTGATCCGAACAGTGTGACAGAAGCCCAGAATGCAGCGGCGGCGGTAGCGTCCAGGGGAACTGAGGCTGCAGCGGCGGCAGCAGCAGCAAATGGAACGGCGGCAGCTTTACAGGGAGCTATGACAGGAGATGGAACAGCAGAGAATCCAGGACTTGTTGCGGGCGCAAACAGCCTGGCGGCAGGAGCAGAAAAATTAGCTTCCGGAGTTAAGGCTGTAAAAGGCGGTGTGGATTCCCTTGCAGCATATAATGAGGGGCTTCGGGATGGTTCCGGTGCAATCTTTGCAGGAATGCAGCAGGTATCTGCAGGAGTCAGTCAGCTTTCAGAAGGAGCCGGAGAATTGAAGGCTGGAACCGGTCAGCTGGCAGCGGGAGCAGGCCTTCTTGCAGAAGGAGCCTCTGTTCTTGGAGAAGGAGTAGAGGCGCTGAATAGTGGCGCCATTTCCCTGAAATCCGGTACGGATCAGCTGAATGACGGCGCAGGTACACTTGCAGAGGGAGCTTCTGCTCTTGCAGAAGGAAATCAGACGCTTGCAGATGGCATGTCTGAGTATAAAACCGAAGCGATTGATAAGCTGACAGATTTGTTTGACGGCGATATTGCCAAGGTGACAGACCGCCTGAAGGCTATGACAGATCTTGGAAAAGAATATAAGTCTTTTGCAGGCATCCATTCCAATATGAGCGGAACGACGAAGTTCATCATTGAGACAGAGGGTGTGGATGAATAGGCAGTATCTGAAAGATATGATAAAAATCGGGAAACCAGTAGTGAGTTTCCCGATTTTTTGTTATGATATAACCAAAAGCCATAACAGGATTCGCAGTGATAGAATTTATAGAGCAGGAAAGGAAATCATAGATGGAAACATATACAAGTTTTGCAGAGGTGTATGATACCTTCATGGATAATGTTCCCTACAGGGAGTGGGCGGAGTATCTGCACCGCCATTTACAGGAATATGGAATCAAAGATGGCATATTGCTGGATTTGGGATGTGGGACCGGAAACATGACAGAGGAACTGGCTGGTTTCGGATATGATATGATTGGTGTGGATGCATCGCCGGAAATGCTGGAGATTGCCATGGATAAGAAGGAGAGAAGCGGTCATGATATTCTATATCTTCTTCAGGATATGCGGGAATTTGAACTGTACGGAACCGTTCGTGCCGTAGTAAGCGCGTGTGACTGTGTGAATTATATTACAGAAGAGGAAGAACTGGAGCAGGTATTTCGTCTGGTCAATAATTATCTGGATCCGTCTGGAATCTTTATATTTGATTTTAATACGGAATACAAATACCGGGAGCAGCTTGGCAGTCAGACAATTGCTGAAGACAGGGATGAATGCAGCTTTATCTGGGATAATTATTATGATGAAGAGAACGGCATTAATGAATATGAACTGACGCTTTTTATCAGAGAGGATTCCGGTCTGTACGCGAAATATCAGGAAACACATTTCCAGAAAGCCTATACGCTCAAACGGATACGGGAGTTATTAGAGCGGGCCGGAATGGAGTATATTACTGCCTGGGATGCATATACAGAGAATGAGCCGGAAGAAGAGAGCGGGCGAATCTGTGTGTGCGCCAGAGAATGCGGGAAGAAATTGAAAAGTAAATAGGCATAAAATGAGGCATTTATCTCAAAAACATGATACAATGATTCAGAATGATGAACAGTGGAATGAAAGGAAATAGAAGCAGATGAATGATTATATTGTAAGAGCAACGGCGGCGGATAGTCAGATTCGTGCCTTTGCCGCATATACAGGAGATGTCACCGAAGAAGCAAGAAAACGGCACAATACCAGCCCGGTTGCGACGGTAGCACTGGGACAGCTGATGACAGCAGGAACGATGATGGGCGCAATGATGAAGAACGATACGGATATTCTTACGCTGCAGATTCGGGGAGACGGTCCGATCGGAGGAATTACGGTTACAGCTGACAATCAGGGGAATGTAAAGGGGTATGTGTTCAATCCGGATGTTACGGTCCCGGCAAAGAACGGGAAGATTAACGTGGCGGATGCCCTGGGCATCGGTCTTTTGAATGTGATCAAGGATATGGGCTTAAAAGAACCTTACGTGGGACAGACTATTTTAGAAACCAGTGAGATTGCTCAGGATCTGACCTACTATTACATGAATTCAGAGCAGATTCCCTCATCGGTAGGGCTTGGCGTATTAATGGAGAAGGACAATACGGTGAAATGTGCCGGAGGATTTATTATACAGCTTATGCCTTTTGCGGAGGATAAGACTATTGATCAGCTGGAGGAGAATCTGAAAAATGTGACCTCTGTAACAGAGCTTCTGGATCAGGGACATACACCGGAGCAGCTGTTGGAAGTGCTTCTTGGAAACCTGGGGCTTGAAATTACAGATACACTGCCGACACAGTTTCACTGCAACTGTTCGAAGGAGCGTGTGGAGAAGGCTGTTGTCAGCATTGGACGAAAAGAAATTCAGGAAATGATAGATGACGGGGAGGATATCGAGGTCAAATGTCATTTCTGTAATACTTCATATAAGTATACCATTGAAGAATTGCAGGATATTTTAAAGCGAAGTGAAGAAGAATAGAAAACTAAGGAATAAATAAAATGCCGCCCGGAGAAATCTCCGGCGGATGAGGAGGAAAGTATGAGACAGGGATTTGTTAAGGTTGCAGCAGTTACACCGGACATTAAGGTTGCAGATGTGGATTACAATAAAGAGCAGATTTGCCGTCTGATTGATGAGACTGTTGCCGGGGGCGCTAAGATTGTGGTATTTCCGGAGCTGTGCGTTACGGGATATACCTGCAGCGATCTGTTTACGCAGGATGTGCTTCTTGACCACGCAAGAGAGGCGCTGTTAGAGATTGCGGCACACACAGAGGGGAAGGATGCACTGATTTTTGTGGGCGTACCTCTTTCTGTAGAGGGAGAGCTTTATAACGTGGCGGCTGCCATAAACAGAGGACGTATTCTGGGACTTACGACCAAGACATTCTTACCGAATTACGGAGAGTTTTATGAGATGAGACAGTTCCGGGAGGGGCCGGAGGCCGCCAGAAGAATTTTGTTTGGTGGTGAGTATGTTCCTTTTGGACCGCAGATTATCTTTGAGGCAAAGGGGATGGAGAATCTGATCGTTGCAGCTGAGATCTGTGAGGATGTGTGGTCGCCGATTCCTCCAAGCATTGAGGCGGCAAGAGAGGGAGCTACCATCATTGTCAACTGTTCTGCCAGTGATGAGACGATCGGAAAGGAAGCCTACAGAGAGAGTCTGATTGGCGGACAGTCAGCCAGATTGATTGCAGGATATATTTATGCCAATGCCGGGGAGGGAGAATCCACCACGGACCTTGTGTTTGGCGGGCACAACCTGATTGCGGAAAACGGTACGATTCTGGCGGCCAGCAAACGGTTTGAAAACGGAGTCATCTACTCAGAGATTGATGTGAACCGTCTGGTCAGCGAACGGAGAAAGAATACGACATTTAAAGCATCTGAGAACCGGGTGCTGGTAAGAGTTCCTTTTGAGATTGATATTACTTCGACTATGCTTACCAGAAAATTTGCATCCCGCCCATTTGTGCCAAGCGAAGATGCCGAGCGGGCAAAACGGTGTGAGGAGATTCTGACCATTCAGGCTATGGGATTAAAGAAGAGATTGGAGCATACCCATGCAAAGAGCGCGGTGGTTGGCATTTCCGGCGGGCTGGATTCTACGCTGGCGCTTCTGGTAACTGCTAAGGCGTTTGACGCCCTGGGTATGGACAGGAAGCAGATCATTGCGGTAACCATGCCGTGTTTTGGAACAACAGACCGGACCTACAACAATGCATGCAAGATGTCGCTGTCTCTGGGGGCAGCTTTGCAGGAGGTTCCGATTCGGGATGCTGTTTTGCAGCATTTTAAGGATATTGGACATGACCCGGAGGATCACAGTGTGACCTATGAAAACAGCCAGGCCAGAGAGCGTACCCAGGTAATCATGGACATTGCCAACAAGTACGGAGGCATGGTAATCGGCACCGGCGATATGTCGGAGCTGGCACTTGGATGGGCGACCTACAACGGAGACCACATGTCCATGTATGGCGTCAACGCTTCTGTGCCAAAGACTCTGGTAAGACATCTGGTACGCTACTATGCGGATACCGCAGAGGATAAGGAACTGCAGGCCGTACTTTATGATGTGCTGGACACGCCGGTCAGCCCGGAGCTTCTTCCGCCAAAGGACGGTAAGATTGCCCAGAAGACGGAGGATCTGGTAGGACCCTATGAGCTGCATGATTTCTTCTTATACTACTTCCTGCGTTTTGGATATGCACCGAGCAAGATTTACCGGATTGCCCGGTACGCCTTTAACGGGGAATATGATGATGTGACGATTTATAAATGGCTCCGCACCTTCTGCTGGCGTTTCTTTAGTCAGCAGTTTAAGCGTTCCTGCCTGCCGGATGGTCCAAAGGTGGGTACGGTTGCACTGTCGCCGAGAGGAGATTGGAGAATGCCGAGCGATGCCTGTGTGGCAAGCTGGATGCGTGATCTTGAGACGGTATCACCGGAGCAGTAACTGAAGTGAGGAATGAATTTCGGTAGGGAGGATATTGGAAATGAGCAAATTTGTAGATACGGCGGTAGCAAAATTTGTGGAGAGTGGGTATAATTGCTGCCAGGCAGTGATCTGTGCCTGCTGTGAGGAGTATGGGGTAAAGGAATCCGATGTTTTTAAGATGACAGAGGGGTTTGGCGCAGGTATGGGCGGACTTGGAGACACCTGTGGAGCAGTGACCGGAATGTTTCTGGCTCTGAGTCTTGCCAACAGCGCCGGGGATATGGAGAACCCTAAGATTACCAAGATGGATACCTATAAGAAATTCCGTGCCGCAGCAGGAGAGTTTAAGGAGCTGCACGGCTCTCTGTACTGCAGAGATATTCCGAAGGAAAAAGGCTCCCAGCCTTTGCCGAGCTGTATTCGGTGTGTAAAGGATGCGGCAGAGATTACGGAGCGGATGCTTGCGGAAATACAAGACAGATAATAAATGGTAATAATTAAAGCTAATGAAAAAAGGGTGAACGTATCGTTGATACTTCATCCTTTTTCATGTATAATGTCTGGGATGGAATTTGTAAAGGATACACAGGAGGAGTTGCGATGTCACAGAGAAAAGACATTCATAAGGTACTGATTATTGGTTCAGGCCCTATTATTATTGGCCAGGCCTGTGAGTTTGACTATTCAGGTACGCAGGCCTGTAAAGCGCTTAGAAATTTAGGGTATGAGATTGTGTTGGTAAATTCTAACCCTGCAACGATTATGACAGATCCGGAGACAGCGGACGTGACCTATATTGAGCCGCTGAACATGGAGAGAATTGAACAGATTATTGCCAAAGAAAGACCAGATGCACTATTACCTAATTTGGGTGGACAATCCGGTCTTAACTTATGCTCGGAATTAGCAGAAGCGGGAATACTGGAAAAATATGGTGTACAGGTTATCGGTGTTCAGGTAGATGCGATCGAACGGGGTGAGGACAGGATCGAGTTCAAGAAGACCATGGAAAGCCTTGGAATTGAGATGGCAAGAAGTGAGGTGGCCTATTCCGTAGAAGAGGCGCTTGCCATTGCAGATGAGCTGGGCTATCCGGTAGTGCTCAGACCGGCCTATACGATGGGCGGCTCCGGAGGAGGACTTGTTTATAATAAAGAAGAGCTGAAGGTAGTCTGCGCCCGTGGACTTCAGGCAAGCCTGGTAGGTCAGGTACTGGTGGAGGAATCTATTTTAGGATGGGAAGAGCTTGAGTTAGAGGTTGTCCGTGACTCTAAAAATAATATGATTACGGTATGTTTTATTGAAAATATCGATCCACTTGGAATACATACCGGTGATTCCTTCTGTTCAGCTCCAATGCTTACAATTTCTGAGGACGTCCAGAAACGTCTTCAGGAGAAATCCTATAAGATTGTAGAGTCCATTGAGGTCATCGGCGGAACGAATGTCCAGTGGGCGCATGATCCGAAGACAGACAGAGATATTATCATTGAGATCAATCCCAGAACATCCCGCTCATCGGCTCTTGCTTCCAAAGCGACGGGGTTCCCGATCGCCCTTGTATCGGCCATGCTGGCGACCGGACTTACGCTGGAAGATATTCCCTGCGGCAAGTATGGCACGCTGGATAAATATGTTCCGGGCGGGGATTATGTGGTTATCAAATTTGCCCGCTGGGCATTTGAAAAATTCAAAGGCGTAGAAGATAAATTAGGTACTCAGATGCGTGCGGTAGGCGAGGTTATGAGTATCGGTAAGACCTATAAGGAAGCATTCCAGAAAGCAATCCGGAGTTTGGAAACAGGACGTTATGGTCTCGGACATGCAAAGGATTTTGATACAAAGTCAAAGGAAGAGCTCCTTGGAATGCTGATTACGCCGTCCAGTGAGCGACATTTTATTATGTATGAGGCTCTCAGAAAGGGCGCCACGGTAGAGGAAATCCATGAAATTACAAAGGTAAAGCACTGGTTTATCGAGCAGATGAAGGAGCTGGTAGAAGAGGAAGAGGCACTGCTTGCATGCAAAGGCAGTCTTCCGGAGGACGGCGCCCTGATCGCTGCAAAGAAGGATGGTTTCTCGGATAAATACCTGAGCCAGATTCTGGAGGTTTCGGAAGATGAAATACGGGAAAAGAGGATTTCTCTTGGATTAGAGGAGGCATGGGAAGGCGTACATGTAAGCGGCACAGAGAACAGTGCATATTACTATTCCACCTACAATGCCAAGGACAGGAATCCGGTAAATGAGGACAAGCCTAAGGTTATGATTCTGGGCGGCGGCCCCAACAGAATCGGTCAGGGAATCGAATTTGACTATTGCTGCGTCCATGCGTCCCTTGCTCTTAAGAAGCTGGGGTTTGAGACGATTATTGTAAACTGTAATCCAGAGACGGTTTCTACAGACTATGATACTTCCGATAAGCTTTATTTTGAGCCGCTGACACTGGAGGATGTACTCAGTATTTACAAGAAGGAAAAGCCGGTGGGTGTGATTGCCCAGTTCGGAGGACAGACGCCGTTAAATCTGGCGGCAGATCTTGAGAAAAACGGAGTTAAGATTCTGGGAACAGCGCCTTCTGTCATCGACCTTGCAGAGGACAGAGACCTGTTCCGCGCCATGATGGATAAGCTGGAGATTCCAATGCCGGAGTCAGGGATGGCAGTAAATGTGGAAGAGGCCACGAAAATTGCCGAGGAAATCGGATATCCGGTTATGGTTCGCCCGTCCTATGTTCTCGGTGGCCGGGGAATGGAAGTTGTATATGACGCAGAACACATGAAAGAATATATGGAAGCGGCTGTGGGTGTGACACCGGACAGGCCGATTCTGATCGACCGGTTCCTGAACCATGCACTGGAGTGCGAAGCTGATGCGATCAGCGATGGAACCCACGCATTTGTTCCGGCCGTAATGGAGCACATTGAGCTTGCGGGAGTACATTCGGGAGATTCGGCATGTATGATTCCTTCCAGACATATCTCGGAAGAAAATATTAAGACCATTAAGGAGTATACCAGAAGGATCGCCGAGGAAATGCACGTTAAGGGTCTGATGAATATGCAGTATGCCATTGAGGATGGAAAGGTATATGTGTTGGAAGCAAATCCAAGAGCGTCCAGAACGGTGCCGCTTGTTTCAAAGGTGTGCAACATTCGTATGGTACCGCTTGCAACAGAAATTATTACTTCTGAGTTAACTGGAAAGCCTTCGCCGGTTCCGGAATTAAAAGAGCAGCTGATTCCGCATTATGGCGTAAAAGAAGCGGTATTTCCATTTAATATGTTCCAGGAGGTTGACCCGGTACTGGGACCGGAGATGCGGTCAACAGGTGAAGTGTTAGGTCTGTCCTCATTCTTCGGCGAAGCCTTTTATAAGGCACAGGAGGCTACCCAGACAAGACTTCCGCTGGAAGGAACGGTACTGATCTCCATCAATGACAAAGACAAGCCGGAGATTGTGGAAGTAGCGAAGGATTTTGCGGAGTGCGGATTTAAGATCATGGCATCGAAGCATACCTGTGAGCTGATCCGTTCGGCGGGCATTGAAGCAGAGATGGTAAAGAAGCTGAAAGAGGGAAGACCGAACATGCTTGATCTGATCACAAACGGAGATATTGACCTGATTATCAATACGCCGATCGGACAGGAACGGCAGGAGGATGACAGCTATCTCCGCAAGGCGGCAATCAAGGCCAAGGTGCCTTATATGACAACGATTGCGGCAGCCAAGGCAACGGTGAGCGGTCTGAAGTCCATGAGAAAGCCCGGATGCGGGGAAGTAAAATCCCTTCAGGAGCTGCACGGGGCGATTCGGGATTTATAGAGATATTGTGTATGACATTAAAAAGATTGCGCAAAAGCGCAGTCTTTTTAATATTATTCTGAACGAAAAAAGACGCGCCGGTGACGCGTCTTTCGTGATAGGCTGAAACTGCTTACAGCTTGATATTCTTGAATAATTCTCCAAGGCTGGTTCCGATATTCTCTGATTTCGGGATGACAACCTTCTCAACAACCTCTTCAGCCTTTTCTTCCAGAGCCTTCATGCTGAGACTAATCTTGCCGTCTTTCACACCAATAACCTTAACCTCTACCTCATCGCCCTTGTTCAGTACATCGGCCGGTGATTTCACGCGCTTATTGCTGATCTGAGACACATGAACAAGTCCGGAAAGTCCGTCCTCCAGACGGACGAAAGCGCCGTAGTTCTGAATGCTGTCAACTACGCCCTTCATAACGCTTCCTACCTTCACAGCAGCAATTTTGGCTTCTCTCTCGGCCTTTTCCTGCTCCTTGAGGATCTCACGTGCGGAGAGTACCAGGCGGTTCTCTGCTTCGTTAACATCAATGACCATAACGACCATCTCTTTTAACAGAAAATCTTCCAGATTCTCAATATAAGATAAAGACAGCTTGGAAGCCGGGATAAATCCACGAAGCCCCTCAACCATAGCGATGGCACCGCCATTTACGATACCTTCGATCTTAATTGGAAGTCTGGTTTTCTTTTCCATATAGTCTTTTACCACATTCCACGGATTGGCGTCATCGAAGTGTTCTTCGTAATCTGCCATCGTCTCTGCAGCGGCCTCTGTCTGTGTTACTTCTTCCTGTAATAATTCTTCGTTCATAATACATAGTCCTTTCTCGTATATCCCTGATGGTATCTAGTATACCATAGAGCGTGTTTTAGTTCAAAAAGAAAATGTAAAGAAGTGTAAATTTTGGTTGACGAAGAGAAGAAAAAATGGCAAGCTTAATATAAGAGGATAAATAAGAAAGGGATACATAGGTATGAATAATAAATCCAAAAAAGTATATGTGGTCGGACACAAGAATCCGGATACGGATTCTATCTGTTCGGCGATTGCTTATGCAAATTTGAAGAGATTGGTTACCGGAGAGCGGTATTCCGCCAGAAGAGCCGGACAGATCAGTGAAGAGACACAGTATGTTCTGAAGCGTTTTCAGGTGAAAACTCCGAAGCTTCTGAACAATGTCAAGCTGCAGGCGAAGGATGCGGATATCCATATGATTGAAGGCGCAGGTCCGAATGCGTCCATTAAGCATGTATGGGGGCTGATGAAGCGGCAGGGAATGAAGACGGTTCCGGTGCTTGAGGACGATGAGCTGATCGGAATTGCTACGGCCGGCGATATTGCAAGGTCCTATATGGAGATGTACGATGACACGATTCTGGGTGAGGCAAAGACCCAGTATCAGAATATTATCGATACTCTGGACGGGACACTGCTGACAGGCGATCCGGAAGCCTATTTTACGAATGGCAAGGTGGCGATTGGAGCCTCCAGCCCTGAACTGATGACGGAATTTATCGGTCAGGGAGATCTGGTTATACTTGGAAATCGGTATGAATCCCATTCCTGTGCCATTGACATTAATGTGAGATGTATCGTGGTATGTCAGAACGCGCCGGTATCGGAGATACTGGTTAAGAGAGCGGAATCCCAGGGAATTGTTATTATTCAGACGCCACATGATACCTTTAATGTGGCAAGACTGATTAATCAGAGCGCCCCTGTGAAATATTTTATGACCAAAAGACCTTCGCTGTGTACCTTCTGCCTGGATGACTACATGGACGATGTCAGGAAGACGATTACGAAGGTGACCTTCCGAGAATTTCCGATTTTGAACCGGCAGGGCAAGCTCCAGGGATTTATTTCCAGACGCCGTGTCATGACCGTGAGCAAGAAGCAGGTCATTCTTGTGGATCACAATGAGAAGTCTCAGGCAGTGGACGGATTGGAAGAGGCTGATATTTTAGAGATTATCGATCATCACAGATTGGGCAATATTGAAACGGTAGGGCCGGTGTATTTCCGGAATCAGCCGGTGGGATGTACGGCAACCATTATCTATCAGATGTACCAGGAGAATCAGGTGGAGATCACACCGCAGATTGCCGGACTTCTGTGTTCAGCAATTATTTCTGACACCTTACTGTTCCGTTCGCCGACCTGCACATCCGTAGATGTTGCAACGGCGGAGAAGCTGGCCGAAATTGCGGATATTGATATGGAGGAGCTGGCGGCGTCTATGTTCCGGGCAGGAAGCAATCTGCACGATAAGACTCCGGAAGAACTCTGCTTCCGGGATTTCAAGCAATTTACTGTGGGTGAGAAGGTGTTTGGCGTAGGACAGATCAACTCCATGAGCAAGGAAGAACTGGATTCTGTAAAAGAGAGTCTGAGAGAATACCTTCCGGTGGTTCTTCAGAAGAACAGTCTGGATATGATCTACTTTATGCTGACGGATATTCTGGATGAGGCATCCGAGATTCTCTGCTGTGGACAGGGCGCTAAGCAGGCAATGATTGAGGCCTTTGGTCTGCCGGAGGATACCGGGGATATTGTTCTTAAGAAGGTAGTTTCCAGAAAGAAACAGGTAGTGCCGGTACTGGTAGCAGCACTTCAGCAGTAAGGAGAGAAAGATATGAGTAAAGAGACCTGGAAGCCCGGCAATATGCTGTATCCGCTGCCGGCAGTCATGGTCAGCACGGCAGATAAGTTAGGACATAAGAATATCATCACTGTAGCGTGGACAGGAACCATCTGTACGAATCCGGCGATGCTGTATATTTCGGTGCGTCCGGAACGGTACAGCTATTCGATGATTCGGGAGACCGGAGAATTTGTGGTCAACCTGACCACCAGAGATCTGGCATATGCCGCAGATTGGTGCGGGGTAAAGTCAGGCAGAGACGTAGACAAGTGGAAGGCCATGAAGCTTACACCTGTGAAGGCCGACAGGCTGGAATTTGCACCGATGATTCAGGAGAGTCCGGTGAATATTGAGTGTAAGGTGACAGAGGTTAAGGAGCTGGGAAGTCATCATATGTTTCTGGCAGAGGTACAGGCAGTTCATGTGGATTCGGCATATATGACAAAGAGCGGGAAATTTGAACTGAACCGGACAGGATTGATTGCATATTCTCACGGAGCCTATCTGGATCTTGGAGATGTACTTGGAACATTTGGATATAGTGTAAAGAAGCATTAAAAAGGTTGGGCGTTTTGCCCAACCTTTTTTGAAAGAATCTAATCTTCTAAGGGTTTTACTTTTTTCAGATATATGCGTCTCAGCAGAATGGCTGACAGCGTCAGTGATACAAGTTCTGCTACCGCTATCGACCACCATACCATATGGAGTCCGAATACTTTAGCGAATATGTATGCAACCGGCAGGATGACAAGAAGCTGTCTGGTTGCCGATACGATCAGGCTGTATACGCCGTTTCCCAGAGCCTGGAATACGGAACCTGCAATGATGCAGAATCCGGCAAAGATGAAGCTCAAAGAAATGATTTTCAATGCCGGGACGCCGATTTCCACCATATGATCGGATGCGTCGAACATGGTGCGAAGCATGAACTCAGGTATAGTCTGGAATATAATAAAGCCAATCACCATAATGGATACTGCTATCAGGATACTCAGCTTGATAGTCTGGACGATACGTTTCTTATGACGGGCGCCATAGTTGTAGGCAATGATCGGGATCATACCATTGTTGAGTCCGAACACCGGCATGAAGATAAAGCTCTGAAGCTTGAAGTAAACACCGAATACGGCAGCGGCTGTAGAGGAAAACATCAATAAAATCTTATTCATTCCAAAGGTCATGACAGAGCCGATAGACTGCATGATGATGGAAGGAACGCCAACCCTGTAAATTGCGGAAATTGTCTGCCTATGAGGACGGAACCTCCGCATATTGATGTTAATTTCTTTGTTCTTCTTTACATTAAAATAGAATGACATTGCCACGGCAATCAGCTGTCCGATGACCGTTGCGATGGCGGCTCCGGCAACTTCGAGCTTTGGCATTCCGAAGAGACCGAAGATCAGGATTGGATCCAGTATAATGTTGATGATGGCTCCGGTTCCCTGAGTGATCATGTTATAGATTGTCTTTCCGGTAGACTGCAGCAGCCGTTCAAAGGTAATCTGCATAAAGATTCCTACGGACAGGATGCAGATAATAGACAGATACTCTGTTCCGTACTTTACGATCAGCGGATCATCGGTCTGAACGGCAAAGAAAAGGTGTGAGCCAACGATACCCAGGACGGCGAATATAATACAGCTTATAATTCCCAGAAAAAGACCGTTTTTTGCGGCGCGGTTGGCTCCTTCAAAATTCTTCTCTCCAAGATTTCTTGACAGCAGTGCGTTGATGCCTACGCCGGTGCCGGATGCCACGGAAATCATCAGTGTCTGGATCGGAAATGCCAGAGATACGGCGGTCAGCGCTTCCTCGCATAGTTTGGCAACAAACATACTGTCAACGATATTGTACAGGGCCTGTACAAGCATAGAAATCATCATAGGAAGAGACATACTAATTAGTAGTTTTGGTACGGGCATAACGCCCATTTTGTTCTCCTGTATGATTGTTTCTCCCACTTTTATCCTCCCTTTCTAACATCTGAAATTAGGATATACAAATTTACATACAGACGCCATTATAACATTATTGAATTTATATTGCAACGAGCAACATACTGAATTTGGCCGTTTCATATAAATATATGAAAGAAAATGAAACTGGGAAAAAGGTATGAAAAATATAAGAAAAGCTCCAAAGAGGGAAAGTCTGCTTATGTTGGTCTATATGCTGTGTGTCTGCCTGATATGCGGCCCCTCGTTTTATCATAAGTATTTTGACACAGAGAAGAAAAATGGCCGGGAGGGCATAGAAGATGTGGAAGAGGCGGCAGCCTACATGAGTGCCTCTGTGACAGAGGAAGCGCCCAGGATTGCCATTACCTTTGATGATGGGCCAAGCGGGACATATACGCCGATGCTTTTGGATGGGTTAAAGGAGAGGGGAGTAAAGGGAACTTTCTTCCTGATTGGGGAAAATGTGGAGAAATATCCGGAGGTGGTGAAAAGACTGGATGAGGAAGGGCATCTAATTGGTAATCACACATATCACCATGTGGAGATTACCAAGGTATCTGATGAGGAGGCCTATAAGGAGATAGTGGATACCAACAGGGTGATTTATGAGATTACCGGGAAAGCAACCGAGTATATGCGTCCTCCATTTGGAGCCTGGCAGAGGAACCTGGAACTGAAACTGTCTGTTCTGCCGGTCATGTGGACGATAGATCCGCTGGATTGGACCACAGAAAACACCGATGAGATTGTAAATAAAGTAGTGACGGAAGCAGAGGAAAATGATATTATTCTATTACATGATTGTTACAAAAGTTCGGTAGAAGCTGCTCTTCGGATCGTGGATATTCTGCAGAAGGAGGGCTTTGAATTTGTAACGGTTGATGAATTAATTATGTATTGACAGGAGATACCAGATGGATTTATTTGAATATATGAGAGAACAGAATGCAGAGAAGGAGTCTCCGCTGGCGTCGCGATTAAGGCCAACCACCCTTGAGGAGGTGGTTGGACAGCAGCATATAATAGGAAAAGATAAACTGCTGTACCGGGCAATTAAAGCGGACAAGCTAAGCTCCATCATTTTTTATGGACCACCGGGAACGGGAAAGACGACCCTGGCAAAGGTGATCGCCCACACCACCAGTGCAGAATTTACTCAGATCAATGCAACTGTGGCGGGAAAGAAGGATATGGAAGCAGTTGTAAAAAAGGCTCAGGATATGAAAGGGATGTACCAGAAGAAGACGATCCTTTTCGTAGATGAGATTCACAGATTCAATAAAGGACAGCAGGACTATCTGCTTCCTTTTGTGGAGGACGGAACCATTATTCTGATCGGGGCTACCACAGAGAATCCGTATTTCGAGGTGAATGGGGCGCTGATTTCCCGGTCCAGTATCTTTGAACTTCAGCCGCTGAGTAAGGAGGATATCAAGATACTGCTCAAACGGGCTGTCTATGATGAAGCAAAGGGGATGGGAAGCTACCGGGCGGAGATTGATGAGGATGCCCTGGAATTTCTGGCAGACATTGCCGGAGGCGATGCCAGAAATGCGCTGAATGCGGTTGAGCTTGGCATTCTGACTACAGAACGCGGTGGGGACGGCAAGATCCATATTACGCTCGACGTGGCTTCGGAATGTATCCAGAAGAGAGTGGTCCGTTACGATAAGACCGGCGATAATCACTATGATACCATCTCGGCATTTATCAAGAGTATGCGGGGATCAGATCCGGATGCGGCGGTTTATTATCTGGCGAAAATGCTGTATGCAGGCGAAGATGTGAAATTTATTGCCAGACGGATCATGATCTGCGCCTCTGAGGATGTGGGAAATGCGGACCCAATGGCGCTGACGGTTGCAGTGTCGGCTGCCCAGGCTGTGGAGAGAGTAGGAATGCCGGAGGCACAGATTATTTTATCCCAGGCGGTTCTCTATGTGGCCACGGCTCCGAAGAGCAATTCCGCAGTAAATGCGGTATATGCGGCTGCAGAAAATGTGAGAAAATATAAAACCACCGTACCGGCTCACCTTCAGGATGCCCATTATGGCGGCGCCGGGAAACTGGGGCGTGGAATCGGTTACAAATATGCCCACGATTATCCGAACCACTATGTAAAGCAGCAGTACCTGCCGGAAGAGATCCGGGATGCGAAGTTCTACGAGCCCAGCGATAACGGGCACGAGAGACAGATAAAGGAATGGATGAAATATATAAGGGAAGACAGGGAATAGAGAATGCTGAGTCAGGGAACGGACCTTCAGCCTGTGCAGAATGGACCTGCACAGGCTGAAGGTTTTGTGTAATTTGGAAATTCTACTGGCACTTCCAGTTGAAGAAACTGTAAATACTGTTCACAATCTCTTCGACAGATTCTTTACATCCATTTTGTAACCATACAAGAACTCCATTAAAAGATGCACCGGCTGCATAATAGAGATGATAACGCCTGATGGAATTGGAAGGCATATCACCTGCCAGCTCTTCATTTGTCTTATTAAACGATTCTAAGATAAGTCCTGAATATCCCTTTGTGTTTAAAAGAAGAATCTGCTCACGGTATTTTTTCATTGTACTGAAAAAGGCAATGCCATATTCTATGGACCAGAAGTTCAGTTCTTCTGTGGAAAAGCAATGATATATTTCTTTTAAGATGATTTCCTCGGCAAAATACTGTATGATTTCGAGCTTTGCGGAAAAATTCCTATAATAAGCCATCCGTGATACTTTTGCCCTGGAAGTAAGCTCACTTATGGAAATTGCTTCCAAAGATTTATTTTTCAGTAATTCCATAAAAGCAATTGCAATTGCTGTCTTTACCCGCTGATTTTCTTCCATTCGCTTATCCATAAATGCATATCCTTTCTGTTACAAAACACTGATAAAAGTAACGTTACAGAATGGTCGTTACTGATACGTTACAATTAATTGAAAATATTCATTATTTTGTTATGATTGTAACATAGTACAGAGAGATTGCCAATACGAAATAAACGGCATGTCTCATTTACAGGAACGTCCGGCCGGCGTTTATTTAAAGCAAGGAGGTTTTGAAGAAGATGAAAAAAGCAGTTTTTAACCTGCCAAAAACAGAAGCGATATTGAATCCAATTTCAATTATGGGGGCTGAAAGCGGAGTTTATTTCACATTTATGAGTGATATGGGCGCAATTGCAAAAGCACTTCCTGAACCATTGGAGCCTGCCTTTCCACTTGTGTCCGGTTATATTGTCAATATTGATAAACCGGCTTTTACACTTCCCTACCGGGAGGCAATGCTGGGCGTATATGTAAAATACAAGGGTGAAATCGGACTTTTTCCTTTGAGTTTTCTGCTGTGCGGACCGGGTGCTGAGATGGCGACGCTTCCCGGGCGTGAAAAATATGGACTTCCAAAGAAAATGTGTGAAAATGAAGACTGCATAAAAATCATGAAAGAAGGAGATGTTGTAAGGGCAACCGCAGCGCGTAAAGGCGTGATGCTGGCGGATGTTTCGGTGAAGCTTGACGGAGCCTATAACAATCCTGGATGTGCCGCTGCCTATGGTAATGCGGGGCCCGGTCAGAAGTCAGGAGGTCTCAGCTATTATATGCATCCGCTGATAGAGCCGGATGAAAAGGGAGTTCCCGTATTTTCGAAAGTCAATATTTACACTAATGTTGCAGAATATACCTATAGAACATGGGTTCCGGGAAAAGCAACAATACGTCTTCAATCCAGTGAAGATGATCCGTGGGGAGAACTGCCCGTGTTTGAAAATATGGGCGGAGCCTATAGTGAAAATGATCTTGAAATGAAAGAACTTGTAAAAGTAGGAGAAGCCGATCCGGAAACGGCAATTCCCAAATTACTTAGTACCCGATTTGACAAACTTGGACTTATCAGGGAGGTGTAGATATGTCATTTGAATGTATAAGTGCAAAAGGTGTGATTGGAAACCTTGAAACCAAAAACCGTTTGGTTATGGCTGCCATGGGTGTTGGAATCGGTGATCCGAGTGGAAAAGCAACTGATGAATTTATCCGTTTCTATGCGGACAGAGCAAAAGGCGGCGCAGGATTGATTTTTACGGAAATTGTAAGAGTAAACGAAGTACATGGCGTGTGTGAGTATGACCAGCTGTCACTGGCAGACGACAGTACTATTGAAAGCTTTCAAAAGCTTGCAGATGCAGTGCATGAATATGACACAAAAATATTTGCACAGCTCCATCATCCGGGAAGAGAGACACATTTGGCGCTTAATCCCAAGGTGAATCAGCTGGTATCTTCCTCACCTTATCCTAGCATTGTTGCGCCTGAGCCAACGAGAGCGCTGACAGCAGAAGAGGTAGAAGAACTGGTGAAAGATTTTGCTGCAGCCGCCGTACGTGCTAAAAAAGCTGGAATGGACGGAGTTGAGATTCACGCAGGGCATGGATATCTGGTTCATCAGTTTCTCAGCGGGGCAGATAATATGCGTACAGATAAATATGGAGGAAATGCTCAGAACAGAAGACGTTTTCTTATGGAGATCATAGCTGCAATCCAAAAGGAATGTGGTGTTGATTATCCAATATCTGTCCGTTTAAGCAGCAGCGAATTTTTAGATACGATTGGAATTAAGGGTGGAATCACTGTGGAGCAGACAATAGAAACTGCAGTGGAATGTGAAAAGGCTGGCGTGGCATTTATCAATGTATCTTCCGGCACGCATTTTACCGGAAATACCATTGTTGAGCCAACGTCTTACGAACAGGGATGGAAGATTGATCTGGCAGCAGAAATTTGTAAAAATGTTGCCATACCTGTAGGGGCCACCTCTGTGATCCGGGATCCGGAATATGCGGAACATATTCTTGCCGAAGGAAAGATTGACTATATTGTAATGGGACGTTCCTGGCTTGCTGATCCTGAGTGGGGAAAAAAGGCAATTGAAGGACGCAGCAGGGATATCCGGAAATGTCTGGGATGTATGTATTGCTTTGAAACGGCAGGAAATAACATTATGACAGGGGGAAGTCATGCATTCTGTGCGGTCAATCCTTATATGGGTGAAGAGACAAAATACGGGGAGCCATCCAAAGATGGCAACGGACGGAAGGTAGTTGTTGTAGGTGCAGGCCCGGCAGGATTGGAAGCGGCAATGATTTTGGCACAGCGTGAGTTTGATGTGACACTGGTTGAAAAGGAAGATCACCTTGGCGGACAGATGTATCTGGCTTCGCAGCCGCCTCATAAAGGAAAAATGGGGAACTTTATTACATATGCGGCTAAGCAGCTAAAGGATCTCGGAGTAGATATCCGGCTTAATACGACGGCAACTGCAGAAACAATCCGGGCAATGAAACCATATGCCGTATTTCTGACAACTGGCTCCGAAGCAATCCGCCCGGCATCTATTCCGGGAATTCAAGGGGATAATGTGTTTGTTCCAGCTGATATTCTTAGTCATAAAGTTTGGTTTTCAGGAAAGAAAGTGGTTGTTGTGGGCGCAGGGCTTACCGGTATGGAAACTGCAAAATTTCTTCAGGAAGCAGGAAATGAAGTGACAGATATCGATATGGCAGATGCCTGTGGATTTGGAGCATTTCCTTTGATTGTAATGGATGAAACAGCCTCTATGGCAGGTATGGGAATTCGCACCTGTCCGGGACACAGACTTGTCGAGATAAGAAAAGACAGTGTACTTGCAGAAGACAATGCAGGTATTCGGGTTGAATTTCCATGCGATATTGTGATCATGTCTTTGGGGGTAAAATCCGTTAATAGATTACAAGATGAATTGGCGGATCTGGAGCATGTTTTTACGATTGGTGATTCACAGAAGTCCGGACAGCGGATTCCTCAGGCAATTCACCCCGCTTTTAAAGCCGCTTATGGGTTACAATAATGATAATAGTTTTTGAAAGGAACGATAAATATGGAAAAAAATAGACTGGCTTCGTCCATTCCTGCATGTAATATGATTATAGCGCTTTTAATTTTCGCACAGATTCCAATTATGTTTGGAATTGCGGCCCCTAATGCGGTTATTTTTGCACTGCCCTGGATACTTGCAGCTTTTCCGATAATACTTATATGCGTAGTAATCATGTATAAAAATGGAGAATTTGTGGACGCAACACTGAATGCAATTCTTAGTGGTGTCTTAATGGGACAGAATTTTGTACGGGGAATGATTGCACTGCAGTTTGTAACATCAGGCAGGGAAGTATCTCAGGAGCTTATTTTATCAAGTTATGCAATAGATAAATGGGTATATCTTGCCGGTGGAGTGATTTTGCTGTTTGCCGGATGGCTGGCTTCTTTTCAGTGTAAAATGGCTGCAATCGGAGTGTGGGCCGGAGCGGTTGGTTTTCTTGCTCTTGCAGCCATGTATCATGGAATTGGGAATATATTTGGAATGATTGGCGCAATTGGATTGGTGATTCTTGGGATTTATTTGCTTTATTCCGGAATCGCTATACTGGTAAATACTGCCATGCAAAAGGAAGTTATGATATTAAAATAAAAACATACTGAAAATTTGATTATCCTTGTAAATACTGTATCGATAGCATTTACAAGGCTTTCAGAAAAAAGGAACGCATACATAAAAGCGTTCCTTTTCTATTTCCGGCCAGAGCAGAAAGCGTACTCGTCAATCCCTGTATCAGTTCTTTTTCGCGTAATAACGCGCAGCCTGTAAAAGGTTCAAAATATATTTTGCAGTAAAAAGGTAATAAAAAAAGTATAAACTGTGTTGACAAATGAAAAAGCTAGTGATAGATTAATAACTGTAAAGATTAGCACTCGAATTTGGTGAGTGCTAATAAGGAAAAGGAGGGGATGAGATGCAGGCGAAAGAAGTTCTTGGTGAGAGAAAGCTTACAATATTACATGCGATCATCAAGACTTATCTGGAGACAGGCGAGCCGGTTGGTTCGAGAACGATTTCCAAATATTCGGATCTGAACCTGAGCTCAGCGACGATCCGCAATGAGATGGCAGACCTGGAAGAACTTGGCTACATCTTACAGCCCCATACATCAGCGGGCAGGATTCCTTCCGATAAGGGCTACAGATTATATGTAGATATGCTGATGGAGGAGAAGGAGCAGGAGCTGAATGAGATGCAGGAGCAGATGCTTGAGAAGGCAGATAAGATGGATCAGCTTCTGAAGCAGGCAGCCAGGGTTCTGGCAAGCAACACCAACTATGCAACGATGGTTTCCACTCCGAGAAACAGTTCAAATAAGATTAAGTTCATCCAGCTGTCGCAGGTGGATGAAGAACAGATCATCGCAGTTATCGTACTTGGCGGCAATGTGATCAAGAATAAGATCATTACCATGGATGAACCACTGAGCAATGAGAATCTGCTGAAGCTGAATATGCTTCTCAATACCACTCTGAACGGAATGGCCATTGAAGAGATCAATCTTGGATTGATCGCAAGACTTAAGGAGCAGGCCGGCATTCACGGAGAGGTGGTAAGCGATGTGCTGGATGCGGTTGCGGATGCGATTCAGGTGGATGAGGATATGCAGATTTACACCAGCGGTGCAACCAACATTTTCAAATATCCGGAGCTTTCCGATAAACAGAGCGCCCAGGAGATCATCAGTGCATTTGAAGAAAAGCAGCAATTGACGGAGCTGGTAACACAGACACTGGCTAAGGAAGAGAATACAGGAATTCAGGTGTACATCGGAGATGAGACGCCGGTACAGACCATGAAGGACTGCAGCGTGGTAACCGCCACCTATGAATTGGGAGACGGGATGAAGGGAACAATTGGTATTATCGGACCGAAACGTATGGACTATGAACACGTATTAAAATCGCTGAAACGGCTGCAGGGCGAGCTGGATGCGATTTTCCATAAAAAAGTATAAGAGAAAGGTGGATTACCATTGGATAAAGAAAAAGATATGAATCAGGAAAAGACTCAGGAAGAGATGGTAAAGGAAGCGGTGGAGGAAGCGAAGAAAGCTGCGGCTGAGACAGCTGAAAATGCTGATTCCGACACAGAAGCCGAAGAAGACGGGAAGGCGCCCGAAGAGGCAGAGATTCCTGAAGAAGCCGGGGATACGGAAGCTGGCGAGGCGGAAGCCGAGGGGGCGGAAGAAGTTTCCGGTGAAAAGAAGAGAGGATTTTTCTCTAAGAAGAATAAGAAAGACAAGAAGGACGAGAAGATCGAAGAGCTTACCGATAAGCTGACTCGTCAGATGGCAGAGTTTGATAACTTCCGCAAACGTACGGAAAAGGAGAAATCTCAGATGTACGAGATAGGCGCGAAAGATATCATAGAAAAGATTCTTCCGGTGGTTGACAATTTTGAGAGAGGTCTCGGAGCTGTTGCCGAGGAAGACAAGGAACATCCGTTCATTCAGGGAATGGATAAAGTTTACAAACAGCTGATGACTACTTTGGAAGGCATCGGCGTGAAGCCGATCGAGGCGGTCGGTCAGGAATTTAACCCAGATTTCCACAATGCAGTTATGCATGAGGAAAATGAAGAATTCGGAGAGAATATCGTTTCCGAAGAATTTCAGAAGGGTTATATGTACCGTGACTCCGTAGTGAGACACAGTATGGTAAAGGTTGCTAATTAACCTGAAGCATTTAGCAGAGTTTTTTAGAACTTCTTTAATCTGAACGCAGTAAGTAATCAAAATTATTTAGGAGGATAAAATCATGGGAAAAATTATTGGTATTGACTTAGGTACAACAAATAGCTGTGTAGCTGTTATGGAGGGCGGACAGCCAACAGTGATCGCGAATACAGAGGGAGCAAGAACAACGCCGTCTGTAGTAGCATTTACAAAGACAGGAGAACGTCTGGTAGGCGAGCCTGCAAAGCGTCAGGCAGTTACCAACGCTGAGAAGACAATCTCTTCTATCAAGAGAGAGATGGGTTCTGATTACAAAGTAAAAATTGATGACAAGAGATACTCTCCACAGGAGATTTCAGCAATGATTCTTCAGAAGCTGAAAGCAGATGCAGAAGGATATCTTGGCGAGAAGGTAACAGAGGCTGTTATCACAGTTCCGGCTTACTTTAATGACGCTCAGCGTCAGGCTACCAAGGATGCAGGTAAGATCGCAGGTCTTGATGTAAAGCGTATTATCAACGAGCCTACGGCAGCAGCCCTTGCTTATGGTCTTGATAATGAGAAAGAACAGAAGATCATGGTATACGACTTAGGCGGCGGTACTTTCGATGTTTCTATTATTGAAATCGGCGACGGTGTCATTGAAG
>JAUNGJ010000018.1 GCA_030524585.1 Eubacteriales bacterium
TATGGATTCTGTAATTAAGAAACTGGCAGACATTGAGATGACGGCTGAGAGCATTGTGGCTCATGCGGAAGCTCGGAAGAGCGAGATTGAGAAGCGGATTCAGACGCAGCGGGATGAGTTTGATGGGACGCTGGCCTCTCAGACAGAGGAGCAGCTGCATAGAATCAGAAAAGAGGCTGATCAGAAGATGAATCAGATTCTTGAGGAAGAGAAAAAGAGGCACCATTCTGTCATTGATAATTTAGAGAAGGAATATGAAGAGAATCACGAAGCTTATGCACAGGAGATTTTGGAGCATATTATAGCGGTGTAGAGCATTTGAGGTGAGACTATGGGAAACGTGATGGCGTACAGTGGTCTTGTGACGAAGGTTCGGGCCATGCAGGCGAAGCTTCTGACGGATCAGGATTTTGTAAATATTGCCGGGCTTCACAGTGTTCCGGAGGTGGTGGAATACCTGAAAGGGAAGCCTGCATATGCAGATGCATTGGAGAGAATGGACGAAACGCTGTATCACAGAGGAAATATTGAGAAGGTGCTGGGACAGTCGCTTTACGAGGATTATTCCAGAATCTACCGATTTGCGGGTATGAAGCAGAAGCAGTTCATGAAAGGATTTTGGAAGCAGTATGAGATTGCGCTGATCAACTATTGCCTGAGGATCGTTTTTAATCACTACGAGATACCCTTTGATCTGGACTATAAAAAGGAATATTTTGACCGTTATTCGCAGATTTCTATCGATAAGCTGGTCACTTCGGAAAGCATTGATGAGCTGGTTGATAATCTGCGGGAGACGGAATATTACGAGCCGCTTCAGAAGCTTCGGGATTCTGGTGAAACAACCCTTTATGATTACAATATGGCGCTGGAGCAGTATTATTTTCGGAATGCATGGAATAAACAGCGCAAGGCGCTGAATAAGAAGGAAAGAGAATTCTATTCCAGAGACTGCGGAACGAAGATTGACCTTTTGAATCTGGAATGGATATACCGGGCAAAGAAGTATTATCAGATGCTTCCGCCGGATATTTATTTGATGATGATACCAATTCACTACCGAATTAAGATAGATGAATTTAAAATGTTAGTTGAGGCGCCAAGTGTGGAACAGTTTATGCAGCTTCTTGGAGGTACGTATTACAGCAGATATTTTGAATCTGCCAGAGAACATATTTCGCTTGAGCAGCTGTACAGAGAATGCCTTCACAGGCTGTATCTGACGGACAGAAGAAGAGATCCCTATTCCATTGCGACGGTGAATACGTATTTATTCCTGAAGGAAGAAGAGATAGATAAATTGACCACAGCCCTTGAGTGTATCCGATATGGTTTGACGCCAAGGGAAACACTGGGGTACTTAGGAGGTGTAAGTCAATGATCGTAAAGATGAAATTCCTGCAGATCAGCGGTCCGGAAGCTGATATTGACCGGATGTGTAATCAATATCTTTCCAAACATGAGATGCAGCTTGAGAGTGCCATTGCGGAGCTTAAGACTACAGAGAATCTCCAGCCGTTTATTGAGGTGAATCCCTACAGAGATCCGCTGGCAAAGGCCGAGCAGTTCTGTGAGCTTCTGAGAGATGATAAGATAAAACCGGATCGGACAATGGATACAGATTCGATTCTGACCATGATTCGTGAGATTAATCATGATTATGTGGATATGCAGGAGAAGCGGGAAATGCTTCGGAAACAGGCCGAGGAGATAAAAGAAAAGGCCAGTGCCTTAGAGCCCTTCCGCTCTTTGAATATTGATCTGGCACAGGCAACAAAGTACCGCTTTTTAAAGGTACGCTTCGGTCGGATCGGTCTGGACTATTACCGTCGGCTGGAAAAATATCTGTTCCAGGATCTGGATGCGGTATTTTTGGAAGGCTCCCGCAACGACAGCTACGTATACGGAAGCTACGTTACATCTAACAAAGAGAAGAGCAGGACGGATTCCGTGTTCAATTCCCTGCACTTTGAGGGCATCCAGCTGACCGGTGAATTTGCCGGGACGCCACAGCAGGCTTATGATATTCTGCAGCAGAAGCTGGAGACTGTGGAAAAGAAGATGGAAGAGCTTGATCAGCGGTCAGAAGAGCTTATGAACAGTCAGGCGGCGAAGCTTCTGGGAGCGAGAGAGCAGCTGAAGGATGCGGCCAACTATTTTGATATTCGCAAGAAAGCTGCCAAAATCGAAGATGATGAAGAAAAAGGCGGATATTATATTCTCTGTGGCTGGATGGGCGAAGAAGATGTAAAGGAGTTTTTAAAAGAGACACAAAATGATGAGAAAGTTATGGTTATGGTAGAGGAAGACCGGGAGAAATTCTTCGGAGAACCTCCGACCAAGCTTAAGAATCCGAGATTTTTCAAGCCTTTTGAGATGTTTATAGAGATGTACGGACTTCCTGCGGCGAACGAGCTGGACCCGACGGTGTTTGTGGCGCTGACGTATACCTTTATTTTTGGAGCGATGTTCGGAGATCTGGGTCAGGGAGCAGTGCTGTTTGCTGTGGGCGGCCTTCTGTATTTGAAAAAGAAGATAAACCTTGCGGGAATTATCTCTATTGCAGGAGTGTTCTCCATGTTTTTCGGCGCGATGTTTGGAAGCGTATTTGGCTTTGAGAATATCATACCGGCCCTGTGGCTCAGACCGGTGGAAGCGATGACAAGACTTCCGTTTATTGGTCAGCTTAATACTGTGTTTATTATAGCGATTGCTTTTGGTATGGCACTCAATCTTCTGGTAATGATTTTCCAGATTGTCAATGCCGTAAAAGCGCACGATATGGAGAATTTGCTATTTTCTCACAATGGTTTGGCCGGATTGATATTTTATGCATTCATTGTATTGACGGTAGTGCTGTATATGACCGGGCATAAGACGCCGGGCAATGTTCTGATGATAATTTTTCTGGGTGTGCCGATTCTGCTGTTTTTGTTCAAGGAGCCCCTGGGAAATCTTGTGGAGAAGAGGCATAAGAAGATGGAGACGGGCAAGGCCATGTTTTTTGTGCAGGGATTTTTCGAACTGTTTGAGACTATGCTGAGCTATTTTTCCAATACACTGTCCTATGTCCGTATCGGAGCATTTGCGGTGAGCCACGCGGCGATCATGGAAGTGGTGCTGATGCTCTCCGGAGCGGAAAATGGCAGCCCTAACTGGCTTGGTGTGATTGTGGGAAACCTGATCGTTATGGGACTTGAGGGCCTGATCGTAGGTATTCAGGTTCTGCGTCTGGAATACTATGAGATGTTCAGCCGGTTCTACAAAGGAAGCGGACGGCAGTTCCAGCCGTTTAATCATATAGATATAAAACACTAAGATGAGTGACAGAGGCAAGGAGGATTTTAATCATGACATTAACAGTAAAATTATTACTTATTGCAGCTTTGATGCTTGGCATCATCATTCCGTTTGGAACATTTCTTCTGGGAGAAAAATCAAAAAAACGTTATAAAAGAGCAATCGGTGCAAATGTATTCTTTTTCTTTGGAGCATTCGTGATTGCAGGAATTATGTTATTTACAGGAGTTCCCGTACAGGCGGCAGACGCAGCTGCGGCCACTGCTGACAGCGCAAAGGGATTTGGATATCTGGCGGCAGCTCTTTCAACCGGTTTGTCGTGTGTGGGCGGCGGTATTGCCGTAGCAAGTGCGGCAAGTGCAGCGCTGGGAGCAATCAGTGAGGATTCCAGTGCGCTGGGTAAATCCCTGATTTTCGTAGGTCTTGCAGAAGGTGTGTGTCTGTATGGACTCATCATTTCTTTCATGATTTTAGGAAGGCTTTAAGATGAAGATGTATTTGATCAGTGATAATGTTGATACTTTGACAGGAATGCGGCTCGCAGGTGTGGACGGAGTAGTTGTTCATGAGAGAGAAGAGCTTCGTGCGGCTATTGAGCATGCAATGGAAGATGAGACGGTCGGCATTATTCTTCTGACAGAAAAATTCGGAAGAGAGTTCCCGGATCTGCTCGATGAAATTAAGCTGCAGAGGACGATGCCGCTTTTGATTGAGATTCCTGACAGACACGGAACCGGACGTAAAAAAGATTTTATCACATCCTATGTAAATGAGGCGATAGGCCTGAAGCTATAAAGAAGAAGGTGAGAGGCTTGACGGTAGAAGAGAAACTGGCGCGTTTGCAGGAGGCTGCCATGGAAGAGGCAAGAGCACAGGCAAATGCAATTATAAAACAGCATGAGGGCACATTAACGGGTGTTCTCAACCAGCATAAGGACGAAGCGAATAAGCAGTCGGATATGCGAATTAAAGCGGAGAAAATCAATGCCAGACAGCAGCAGAATATGGCGGTGTCTAAGGCACAGCTTGAGCTGAAGCGGGAATATGGCATGCGTCAGAAGGAGTTGAAGAAGAAGCTTTTTAAAGAGGTAGAGCAGAAGCTTCAGGATTTTATGAAGACAGATGAATATGTAAAACTTCTGGTGGCGTATATCGAGAAGGCAGCACATTTTGCGAATGGAGAAGAACTTACAATTTATATTAATCCGACGGATGCGGATAAGAAGCGCTATCTGGAAGAGCATACCGGTATGAAGCTTACTATCAGTAAAGAGGATTTTGTAGGCGGTGTGCGCGCGGTTGTTCACGGGCGTAATGTGCTGATCGACCATGCCTATAAAGGGGCTGTTGAGCAGGAATATCAATCATTTGTGTTCAGAGGAGGTGCTGGCATTGGCTAACAAAAATACAGGCACGATTTATGGCATCAATGGACCGGTTATCTATCTGAAAGGAAAAAGCAGCTTTAAAATGTCAGAAATGGTCTATGTCGGAGAGGAACGGCTGGTGGGAGAAGTCATTTCTCTGGATAAGGACAGAACCACTATTCAGGTATATGAGGAAACTTCCGGCTTACGGCCGGGTGAGACAGTAGAGTCCTCCGGCGCTCCGGTATCGGTGACTTTGGCGCCGGGAATACTGAACAATATTTTCGATGGAATCGAGCGCCCGCTGGAGCGGATTGCCGATGCTGGAGGCGCTTTTATTACCAGGGGTGTTACGGTAGATTCCCTGGACCGGTCAAAAAAGTGGTCTGCACATATGATGGTGGCAGAGGGAGACGTGGTTCACGGCGGGACGATTATAGCGGAAGTCCCGGAGACCAGAGCGATTGTCCATAAATGTATGATACCGCCGGATGTGGAGGTGGCAACGGTAGTATCTGTGGCGCCGGATGGGGAATATACCATCGATGATGTGCTGGTGAAGATTCAGCGTTCGGACGGAAGGATACAGGAAGTAACCATGACGCAGAAATGGCCGATCCGTGTGCCAAGACCGGTGCACCGGAGGTATCCGGCAAGTGTTCCTCTTGTGACAGGACAGAGGATTCTGGATACGATGTTCCCGATTGCCAAAGGTGGTACCGCGGCGATTCCTGGGGGATTTGGGACCGGTAAGACGATGACGCAGCACCAGATTGCAAAGTGGTCCGATGCGGACATTATTATTTATATCGGATGCGGTGAACGTGGCAATGAGATGACGCAGGTACTGGAGGAGTTTGGCGAGCTTATTGATCCCAAATCCGGAAATCCGCTGATGGACCGTACAACGCTGATTGCCAATACGTCGAATATGCCGGTGGCAGCCCGCGAGGCTTCTATTTATACAGGATTGACGCTGGCAGAGTATTACCGCGATATGGGTTATGATGTGGCAATTATGGCAGATTCTACGTCCCGCTGGGCGGAAGCGCTGAGAGAATTGTCCGGACGGTTGGAAGAGATGCCGGCGGAAGAAGGATTTCCGGCGTATCTGGCATCCAGGCTGTCAGCCTTCTATGAACGTGCCGGCATGATGCAGACTTTAGGCGGCGCAACAGGCTCGGTATCTATTATTGGCGCCGTATCGCCGCAGGGAGGAGATTTTTCCGAGCCGGTTACACAGAATACCAAGCGTTTTGTCCGCTGTTTCTGGGGACTAGATAAATCCCTCGCCTATGCAAGACATTTCCCGGCGATTCACTGGCTGACCAGCTACAGTGAGTATATGATGGATCTGAGCGGATGGTATACCGACCATGTATCACCCAAATTTGTGGATTACCGGAACCGTCTGATGGCGCTGCTCAATCAGGAAAACAGCCTGATGGAGATTGTAAAACTGATCGGAGCCGATGTGCTTCCGGATGATCAGAAGCTGATTCTGGAGATTGCGAAGGTAATCCGACTGGGATTTCTTCAGCAGAACGCGTTCCACAAGGACGATACATGCGTGTCTCTGGAGAAGCAGTTTAAAATGATGGATGTCATTCTGTACCTGTATAAGAAAAGCCGGGCACTGGTGGCGATGGGACACCCCATGTCCGTGCTGAAGGCAGAGGGGATCTTTGAGAAGGTAATCGCCGTCAAGTATGATGTGCCGAATGATAATCTACAGATGCTGGATATGTATAAAAGAGATATTGACGAATTTTACAACAATGTACTGGCAAAGAATGCATAGAAGGGGGAGAGGATATGGCAATTGAATATCTTGGTTTAAGTAATATAAACGGACCTCTTGTCGTTCTGGAAGGACTACAGGATGCATTCTTCGATGAGATCGTGGAGTTTGTTGTAGAGGGAAATGAACGTAAGATGGGCCGTATCGTCGAGCTGAATGAGGATAAGGCGGTGATTCAGGTATTTGAGGGAACCGAGAATATGTCCCTTACCAATACCCACACGAAGCTTTCCGGACACCCGATGGAGGTTGCAGTAGCTCCCGATATGCTGGGAAGAACCTTTAACGGTGTGGGAGTGCCGATTGACGGACTCGGGCCGTTGTTTTCTGCGGATAAAAGAGATATTAACGGTCTTCCGCTGAATCCGGTGCGAAGAGAATATCCGAGAAACTATATCCGCACCGGAATTTCGGCCATTGATGGCCTGACAACATTGATTCGCGGACAGAAGCTTCCGATTTTCTCAGGAAATGGTCTTCCTCATGACCAACTTGCGGCACAGATCGTAAAGCAGGCGTCGCTGGGAGAGGATTCGGAAGAAGAATTTGCCATCGTATTTGCGGCTATGGGAGTAAAACATGATGTGGCAGATTTCTTCCGCAAGACCTTCGAGGAAAGCGGTGTATCGGATCATGTATGTATGTTTTTGAACCTTGCAAATGATCCGGTGGTGGAGCGCTTAATCACACCGAAGGTGGCGCTTACTGTAGCAGAATATCTGGCATTTGAGTGCAATAAACATATTCTGGTTATTCTGACGGATATGACCTCCTTTGCAGAGGCCATGCGCGAGGTATCCTCATCCCGGGGCGAGATTCCTTCCAGAAAAGGATATCCGGGATACCTTTACAGTGAGCTGGCAACCCTCTATGAACGTGCCGGAATCGTGCAGGGAGCGGACGGCTCTGTGACCCAGCTTCCGATTCTGACTATGCCGAATGATGATATTACTCATCCGATTCCGGATCTTACCGGATACATTACAGAAGGTCAGATCGTGCTGGATCGTAATCTGTATGGACAGGGCGTGTATCCGCCGATCAGTGTTCTGCCGTCGCTGTCCCGCTTGATGAAGGATGGTATCGGAAAAGGATATACAAGAGAAGATCATCAGGATCTGGCAAATCAATTGTTTTCCGCCTATGCAAAAGTGGGTGAGGCAAGAAACCTGGCGTCAGTCATTGGCGAGGATGAATTATCCCCGCTGGATAAACAGTATCTGAAATTCGGTCAGGAATTTGAAAAACGGTACGTAGGGCAGGGGCCGGAAGAAAACCGCACGATTCAGGACACACTGGAGCTTGGATGGGAGCTTTTAGGAATGCTTCCAAAAGAAGAACTCGACCGAATCGACACAAAGATCATCGAAAAATACTATCCACATGAAGAAGCCTCAGACGCGGCAGAGTAGGCGGATGAATGTATTCATCCGAATACTCTGACATGGCTGAGTTCGACGTGACCGAGAAAGCAGGGCTTTCGAAGTCGGCGGCGGATGCACATGGATAGGAAGATTAAATATAGCCGGGTTCGACGTGACCGAAAGCGAAGCTTGAGGTCCAGTCGACAGACGCGGGTAGAAGAAATCATTAGAAAGGAGTCTGCTTATGGACCCACGGGAATTTCCAACAAAAGGAAATCTGATGCTGGCAAAGAACTCGCTTGCCCTTGCCCGTCAGGGTTATGACCTGATGGATAAGAAGCGCAATGTTCTTTTGAAGGAATTGATGGCGTTGATTGATGAGGCGAAGGATATACAGGAGCAGATTGATACCACATTTACCAGAGCATATGCGTGTCTGCAGCGTGCGAATATTGAAAATGGTATCAGTAAGGTATATGAATTGGCATTTACCGTTCCGATTGAAGAATCCATCCGGATTCAGACAAGAAGCATTATGGGAACGGAAATTCCTCTTGTGAAATATGATGAGAAACAGAATAATCTGACCTATTCCTTCGGTAATACAAGGGAATCTATCGATATTGCCAGAGAGGCATTCCGGGAGGTAAAGGAACTGACGATTAAGCTTTCTATGGTTGAAAATTCCGCATACCGTCTGGCAAGCAATATCAAGAAAACCCAGAAGAGGGCAAATGCGCTGAAGAATATTACGATTCCGATGTACACAAATCTGGTGCGGAACATTAATAATGCACTGGAAGAGAAGGAACGGGAAGAGTTTACCCGATTGAAGGTAATTAAGAGCATGAAAGGCGCGTGATTTTGCGTTTTTAAATAAGAATGATATGAGAGGGAGAAGACCGTCTGAGGCGGTCTTTTTTAACGTTGATTATGTAAAAATATACTTGCGCGTAACAGAGATCCATGATATTATGTTACCACAAATCAAATGATCTAAGACTTCTATATATTCATGGCAGATCGCCGTAGAATCTCAGCATTTGAATGTAAATCAAAAGAGTCGGGAGGAATGTGTATGATTGTAAATTTCTTCAATTATTATCTGTTAAGTTACAAAGGATTATGATAATATAAAGGAGAAATATATGAACAAAAAACAGAATAGGGTACCATTAAGAGAATTAAACCTTACGGACAGGTTTTTATTTGACGAGGTCATGGAAGATGCGCAGATCCATCAGGACGTATTGAGCATTATTTTAGGAAGAGAGATTCTCCTTCTTTCCAGCAGCCAGACGGAAAGGGAGCTTCGAATATCACCGAATATCCGCGCCATAAGGCTGGATGTGGTTACGATGGATGAGGATAAAGTGCTGTACAATACGGAGATGCAAGGGAAACGGAAGAATGATCTGGCGAAGAGGAGCAGATATTATCAGGCGTTGGTAGACACGAATCTTCTGGAGCCGGGGATTCCGAATTACAACCTGTTAAATACTACGTATATCATCCTGATTGCAACCTTTGACATATTCGGATACGGGAAGTATAAGTATACCTTTGAGGCGACTTGTGAAGAAGTTCCGGAATGTAAATTGAATGATAAGGCAGTGCGGATTTTCCTGAATACGAAAGGAAGAAATGATGACGAGGTGTCGGAGGAACTGATAGAATTTCTTCATTACATAGAAGAAAGCACAGACGAGGTGGCGAGAGAATCGAACAGCGAGCGCATCAGACGAATCCATGAACGTGTACGCAAGGTAAAGATGAGTGAAGAAGTGGGTGTGAAGTATATGCAGGCATGGGAAGAGAAATATTACGAACGCGAAGAAGGAAGGGAAGAAGGAGCAAGGGATAAGCTAAAGGAGCAGATCAGAAAAAAACTTGTGAAGGGAAAGAGCATAGAGGAGATTGCAGATGCGCTGGAGGAAAGCGTAGAAGTCATCGAAGAACTAATAAAAGAATTAGAGTGATATATTGTTGTGAGCAATACGAAGAGGGGCAGTAGCTGTTTTACAGGGCTGCCCTTTTGTATTCCCCAGTACGCAGAGGGACGCGCCGATGACACATTTTCTGTATTCGCTGTAGATGGTTAATTTTGTGACGGGCAGCTTGTATTAGTAAAAAGAAAGCAATTCGGGAAAAGAATTCAGTTCATACATGTTTTATACTATGTTTACCACGTGGAGATAGAAGGTGATGGATATGAAGGGGAATCTTAATGCTGTGCTTCAGTATATTGATGAGAATCTTTGTGAAACAATTTCTTTGAATGAGTTAGCAAACATTGCTGGATATTCAGAATATTATTTTACCAGATTATTTAAGGCGAATATGAATGTAACAGTTATGGAATATGCATGCAGGAGAAGACTTATAAAGGCATTAGAGGATATACTTGCAGGCAAAAAAATAATCGATACGGCCATGAAATATGGATGGCAGTCACACAGCGGGTTTACGAAAACGTTTAACAGAGAATTCGGCTTTTCACCATCCCTTCTGAGAGCAATGACAATTATATGCTCTTATTGCAAAAATTCAGAAAGCAGATATCGATTTTGCAATGGCAGATGATGAAGTGATTCTTATTAAACTGGCAGAAAGATTGCATAATATGCGGACAATCGAGTACATTGATGAAAGAAAAAAGAAAGAAAAAGCAAAAGAAACCATTGAGTGGTTTATGCCTTTAGCAAGAAGGCTGGAAAATAGAAAACTGATGGATGAGCTGAGTGAGTTGAGTATCAGGTATTGTTAATTTAAAAACGGGAGGAAGGAGATTGTTGTCAGGCAGTTTTGGTTCTCCCGTTATATGCTAAATGACAGTAGTATCATAAGAATAAATTGTGGAAAAGGAAAAGTACACTTGTGTATACGTGAAACATATGATATTATGTTACCACAAATCAAATGATCTAAGACTTCTATATATTCATGGCAGATCGCCGTAGAATCTCAGCATTTGAATGTAAATCAAAAGAGTCGGGAGGAATGTGTATGATTGTAAATTTCTTCAATTATTATCTGTTAAGTTACAAAGGATTATGATAATATAAAGGAGAAATATATGAACAAAAAACAGAATAGGGTACCATTAAGAGAATTAAACCTTACGGACAGGTTTTTATTTGACGAGGTCATGGAAGATGCGCAGATCCATCAGGACGTATTGAGCATTATTTTAGGAAGAGAGATTCTCCTTCTTTCCAGCAGCCAGACGGAAAGGGAGCTTCGAATATCACCGAATATCCGCGCCATAAGGCTGGATGTGGTTACGATGGATGAGGATAAAGTGCTGTACAATACGGAGATGCAAGGGAAACGGAAGAATGATCTGGCGAAGAGGAGCAGATATTATCAGGCGTTGGTAGACACGAATCTTCTGGAGCCGGGGATTCCGAATTACAACCTGTTAAATACTACGTATATCATCCTGATTGCAACCTTTGACATATTCGGATACGGGAAGTATAAGTATACCTTTGAGGCGACTTGTGAAGAAGTTCCGGAATGTAAATTGAATGATAAGGCAGTGCGGATTTTCCTGAATACGAAAGGAAGAAATGATGACGAGGTGTCGGAGGAACTGATAGAATTTCTTCATTACATAGAAGAAAGCACAGACGAGGTGGCGAGAGAATCGAACAGCGAGCGCATCAGACGAATCCATGAACGTGTACGCAAGGTAAAGATGAGTGAAGAAGTGGGTGTGAAGTATATGCAGGCATGGGAAGAGAAATATTACGAACGCGAAGAAGGAAGGGAAGAAGGAGCAAGGGATAAGCTGAAAGAACTGATTCAGAAGAAGCTTGCGCGGGGAAAGAGCGTTGAGGAGATTGCAGATGCGCTGGAGGAAAGCGCAGAAGTCATCGAAGAACTAATGAAAGAATTAGAGTGATATATCGTTGTGAGTAGTACAAAAAGGGCAGCAGATATTTTTACAGAGCTGCCCTTTTGCATTGCCAGGCATCCGAAGGGAGCTGCCAGTGGCAGGTTCTGTAGGTGTTCTGGTGGCAGGAAGATATGTCTTCTATATTGGCGCCGGGGCTGGAAGTATCAAAAAAGACAGCGCGAAGCCAATTCATCTTGACCGCTCACCAGCCAGGTTTGCTATAAGCTGGTTTTGCAGAAACAAAATTATTTCCAGTATTTTAACTGTGAAAGGTATGAGTCAAACTGAATACGTCTGGTCTCTTCATCTGTATTATTGGGATTTGGCATATTTTTAATCAGATAATCCAGTAGAGAGTCTTTGGATTGATAAACAAAATTGCCATCAGTATAGCACCATTTACAATAATCTTCATTATAATTTCCATCTGGTTCTCTACTAATCAGGCTATCTTCATTCAAAGGCATTCCGCAGCATTGACAGATAAGTTGTCGCGGAGAACCCAAGAGCGTATTGATTGATACGTTAAAAACTTGTGATAACAGTTTTAATGTGTCTGTATTTGGCTGTGTTTCACCTGTTTCCCAACGGCTAATTGCCTGCCTGGTGACTTGTAGATGCTCTGCCAGCTGCTCTTGTGTAAGATTATTTTTCTCACGCAAATTTCTGAGAATATCTCGTGTTTCCATGTCCATTCCTCCTAATAAATATGTTTTCATTCATTATATCGTCAAAACAGGCCTTTAACAAGCAACTCGCTGTTGCTATGGAATAGCGGGTCTGCTATCAAATCCTTATGTACTACTTTATGAAGCATGAGCATTGATTATAGGTATCCAATTTTGTGCCGGATATTTTATATTAGCCAAAAGATAGCAGCCAGAGAAAGAATTCAGTTTGTACTATATTTACCACATGGAGATAGAAGATGATGTACATGCAGGGGAAACGCGATACTCGGGAGGAAAGCGTAGAAGTCATTGAAGAACTAATGAAAGAACTAGAATAGATATATCCCTGGTAAAAAGGATGTAAAAAAGCAGTGCTGTATTGACAGCGCTGCTTTTTATGTTAACTAAAAAATCCTGTTAAAAATTATCGTTTATCCACTGCTGTGCATGGGCAACAAAGGCTTTGACGGCAGGGGTGGCCTTGGATAATGAGGGAAGTGCGATTCCGAAAGACCGGGTATAGGGCCTATCCAGAGGCTTGACCACAAGACCGGGGATTGATTGTGTCCGCAAAACCATCTCAGGGATCAGGGTAATACCGAATCCGTTGGCTACCATAGAAAGTGCCGTATTTACATCCATGATCGTATAGGCAATATTAGGAGTAATGTTTGCTGAACGGAATACGGATGTGGCGGCATCGCGGTAGGTAAGAATGTATTTTTCAGATTCAAAGGCACTGATGGGAATTTGTGATTGGCGGCATAATGGGTGCGTTTCCGGAAGAACAGCAATCATAGGATCATTTCTCAGGGTAATGCATTCTAATTTTTCTTCTACTGGAAATGCCGTAAAGCTCATATCAATACGTCCGCTGGTCAGCCAGTTGATCAGCGTTTTACACCGTTCATTGTAGATCTCAAATTCGATTCCCGGGTATTTTTCAGAAAAGGTACGGGCCATTTGAGGAATCCACAGGGTACCTGGAACGGAGAAGGTTCCAATGCGGATTTTGCCTTCCTTAAGTCCAAGAAAGCTGGCTGAAAGAGATTGAATTTCTGCATCAATTGCGCAGGCTTTTCTTGCCAGCTCATAGAATTTTTCACCGCAGGGAGTTAATTCCAGACCAACGCGATTGCGAACCAGAAGAGGAACGCCGATTTCGTCTTCCAGACTGCTGATCATCCGGCTTGCACCGGATTGTGTGTAATTTAACACATTGGCAGCTTTAGAGATACTTTTTAGCTCTACCGCAGTACAAAATGCTTTATATTTTCCAATACTCATTTCTTCACCCTGTTGCGCCGGTTATGTTAGATTTATCCAGTTATTTCATATGCGGATTTGGCATATGACGCATACCGTTTCTGCGCTTTTTATCCTTCCTTTTTAACATTATAATCTATGTTAAAGAATAGTCAAGCAAGTTGCGAAAGATCCGGAGTTTCACAGTGCAGACTATACCAAAATACGAAGGAGGCTTTTATGATACGGGCAATTATTATTTTATTAATTTTTCTGGTTGTAGCTGTTTTAATGTTTAAGAACAAGCTCCCCACGTTCCTTGCGCTTCTGATTATGGGACTTGGAATTGCGATTGCGGGCGGGGCGCCGCTTACGGGAGATACGGGAATCCTTACTTATGTTATTGATTCGGGTACGATCAATATGGCAAGCTCTGTGGCAGCGCTGATTACCGGGGCATGGCTTGGAGAGATTCTGATGAGTACGGGTATCGCGGAGGAGTTTATCTATCAGGCAGCAAAGCTGGCAAAGGGCAGAGCCACATTGATGGCGATCATTTTGTCGGCGGCGGTAGTGTTTCTCTTTACTGCTGTAAATGGATTGGGCGCGGTAATTATGCTGGGAACTTTAGTGCTTCCGATCTGGAAGGCTGCGGGAATTGATGATACGGCTGCAGGCGTTATGATGAATTACTCCAAATCTCTGGGCGGTATGCTGAATCTGATTCAATGGAGTGTGTATACCAGTGCGCTTGGAATTGCCGCTGAGACGATGAAACCATATGGGATTACAGTGCTTTTGGTTGGATCGGCAGGCTTGATCATCTTTATCTTTCTTAATGTATACCGAAAGGAGAAAAATAATCCGGCTAAATTTGATATGGCCACCTTGGAGGAAAATCACAAGCCGGTAGGATCAGGAGTAAAGCTTGGTCTTTTCACTCCGCTGATTCCATTGATTTTAATTCTTGGCTTTAACTGGCCAATTGTTCCGGCGCTTTTAGTAGCATGTCTTTTTGCAGCCGTCGTTACATCAGGGAAGGATATTATTAAGGTGTTAAATAAGACGGCGGTAGCAGGCTGTAAATCGGCGGCGCCTTCTATCTGGATTCTGACCTGTATTGGTATTGTGATCCTGGCAGTAAAGACGCCGGGAGTAACTGAGAATATGGGAATGCTTTTAACTAATATTATGCCGTCCTCACTGATCGGATATATTGTATTGTTCATTATTCTTGCCCCATTGAGCCTGTATCGTGGACCAATGAGTATCTGGGGAATGGGTGCCGGTGTGCTGGCGCTGATTGTTGGGCTGGATATACTGCCAATGGAAGCCGTGCTTGGTGCATTTATGGCTTGTCACCTGTTTGCAACGGCAGGCGATCCGACATTCTCTCTGCAGATTTGGATTGCAGATAAGTGTAATATAGAAGCCTTTGAAATAACGAAGAAATCCTTCATTTATCTGTGGGCAGTTGCGGCAATTTGTATTATATATTTTGGATTCCGTTATATTTAAAAATTACATAAGATAAAGTATGAGAAAAGGAGAAAAAGGTATGGTAGACAGGAAACTTGGATTTATTGGAGCGGGAAATATGGCCTGCGCATTGATGCGCGGTATGCTGACAAAGGGAGTCATTGCAGCCGAAAATATTTATATGTATGATATTGCAAAGGAGCGGCTGGATACCCTTGCGGCTCAGTATGGGATTCATGCGGCAGGAAGCAATGACGAGCTTGCAGATGTATGTGATATGATTATTGTGGCAGTTAAGCCTTATGTGGTTGAAAAAGCGCTGACAGCAATGCGGGAGCGCATGAAGCCGGAGCAGATCATTATGAGTATTGTGGGCGGATTATCTACAAAAACATTGAAAAAACATCTGGACGGACATGCACGGGCATTGAAAATCATGCCGAATACCCCTGCCCAGGTAAATGCAGGCGTTATGCTGATCAGTAATGAAAATGACCTGAGTCAGGAAGAACTGGCAATGATTAAAGAGCTGTTATCCTCCAGCGGGCTTGTAGAGATGATGGACGAGGATAAAATGTATTCTTTCTCTGCTGTAGGAGGTACTATTCCGGCTTTTGTAGCGATGTACGTTGAAGCTCTTGCAGATGCCGGCGTGCTGAATGGAATGGCCAGAGATATGGCAATCCGTATTGCGGCACAGTCTGTAATGGGATCGGCGAAGCTGATTGCAGATACCGGAATGCATCCTGCACAGGCAAAGGATATGGTCTGCACACCGGGAGGGATCACGATTCAGGGCGTGTATGAATTAGAAAAGGCTGGTTTTAGAGGGATTGTAATGCGGGCATCAACTGCCGCTGCACAGATGAACAAAGAACTTATGAGTAAGTAATTTAGGTGCTGATAATTACATGTGATTTATGAAGACAAAAAGCAGGGCTGTCGTTTGAAAAGTCCTGCTTTTTATTTATAATCGTATTCTCCTACAGGCAGTATTTGACGGCGGATTGTTTTAGAACAAATCGGAACAGAATTATAGCAATAATTCAAATCCATAACAGCTCTTTTCAAATCCGTATTTTTCGTAGAAGCGGTGAGCATCCTCCCGCGGGAATCCGGAGTCCAGGATCAGAGCCTTACAGTTTCGTGAAACAGCGAGCTCTCTGGCGTGATCCATCAATTGGATGCCGAATCCTTTTCCGCGTTCATCGGCATTGGTAATGATACTGGATACGTAGCAGGTGGGTCCGGACATCCAGAAGGTATCAAAGAAAGCGCCGTGGCAGAAGCCTTTGTATTCGTCTTCATCCAGAAGAAAAAAAGCGAAACTGCCGGGGTCGTCAAGAACTCTTTTATAGACTTCAAAAAGACTGTCCCGGTCATAGGTATTGTAGCTCCACAGTTGTTCAATATAACGAAAAGCAATGTCGAAATCGTCAAGCGCAGCATTTTTAAATTTCATGGTCGTCCTCCTGAAAAATTAATAAAAATGAAAAGCGAAGCGGCCTGATAATGTAAGCCCCTTCGCCTATAGTTCACATTATAGAATGATCTGAAGAAAAGTCAAGGAAATGCTTTGCCAGGCTGGCTTTCACATGGGTAAATCAACCAAAAGACACAGAATTAACACACAAAAAACACATTTCTTACAATGAATGGTCATATTTTCTTTTTACAATGATGTTTGGAAAAATAATGATAAGGAGGAAATACATGTGATTGAAGTGCGTAATCTGGTGAAGCTGTACGGAAAGCACAAGGCGGTGGATCATTTGAACTTCCGCATCGAGAAGGGACATATTTACGGCCTGCTGGGGCCGAATGGCGCGGGCAAGTCTACGACGATGAATATCATGACCGGTTATCTGGGGGCAACGGAAGGAACCGTTCTGATTCAGGGACACGATATCCTAAAAGAGCCTGAGTCTGCCAAGAAATGTATCGGCTATCTGCCGGAACAGCCGCCGGTATATATGGAGATGATGGTGTTAGAATATCTGCGGTTTGTGGCAGAGATGAAAAAGATACCAAAGAAAGAGAGAAAGGACCAGATAGATGAAGTGATTGCCATGGCGGGGCTTGGAGAAGTGGAGAACCGCCTGATTCAGAACCTGTCCAAGGGATACCGGCAGAGAGTGGGGTTAGCGCAGGCAATTCTGGGCTTCCCAGAGATCATCATTCTGGATGAACCGACAGTGGGATTGGATCCGAAGCAGATTATAGAGATCAGGGAATTAATCCGCAGGCTTGCAAGAAAACATACAATCATCCTTAGCTCTCACATTCTGGCTGAGGTTCGTGAGGTGTGTGACTATATTATGATCATCTCGGATGGGAAGCTGGTGGCAGGTGATACGCCGGAGAATTTGGAGAAAGGACTTCGCGGCAGCCGTCATATTGAGCTTCAGGCTAAGGCGCCTGTCTTAAATGTGCAGGAAATTCTGGATGAGCTGCCGGGAATCAGAAACGTGGAATATAAAAAGGAGAGTAATCTGCTCACTACGGCACGGATTGAGACTCGGGATGCTAGAGATATCCGGGAACAGATATTTACGGCATTTGCAAGGAAGAATATTCCGCTGGTAACGCTGAAGCTGTCTCAGACTACATTGGAAGAGGTGTTTTTGGAGCTGACACAGGGGAAACAGGTCATACCGCTGACAGCGGAAAAGGAAATGGAGGTGGAAACAGATGGCGGCGGTATATAAGAGAGAATTAAAAGGATATTTCCATACTATGATTGGATATGTGATTATTGCATTTTTGATTGCATTTTCCGGTATCTATTTCATGGCATATAATCTGAGTTACGGGTATCCTTATTTTTCCTATGTGTTATCGGGAGTTATTTTTACATTTTTGATTGTGGTGCCCATGATTACTATGCGAAGCTTTGCGGAAGAAAAAAAGAACCGGACCGATCAGCTTCTTCTGACGTCACCGGTAAGTCTTTTTAAGATTGTAATGGGAAAATACCTGGCGATGGTTACCATTCTGGCAATTCCCTGCGCGGTATATCTGATATTTCCGCTGATTATTAAGGCTCAGGGAACGGCATATATTCTGGTGGATTATTTATCCATTCTGGTGTTCTTTCTGCTGGGGTGTGTGTATATTGCTATTGGCATGTTTATCTCGTCTCTGACAGAGAGTCCGATTATTGCGGCGGTGGGCACCTTTGGCATCCTGATGGTTCTGCATCTGTGGAGTGGAATCGTAGGTTTTCTGCCTGCGTCGGCAATGGTAAATGTGTTTGGCCTGGCGCTGTTATTGTCTCTTCTCGTGCTGGGGGTGTGGAAAATGACGCAGAACTGGCTGATCTGCACCGTGCTTGAGGTGGCGGTACTTGTGATCAACGTTATCGTATATGCGGTGAAATCAGAGTTATATGAGAGTCTGCTTGCAAACCTGTGTGGAAAGCTGAATCTAACGGATACTTTTAACAGCATTGCGGTGAATAATCTGTTAGATATCAGCGGTATCATTCTGTATTTGACGATCATAGGCTTCTTTGTATTTCTGACTATGGAAATGATACAGAAGAGACGCTGGAGTTAGGAGGTAAAGCAGAATGAATCGAGTGAAAGAGCAATTTAAGAAAACCGCATCAGTAAATGGAAGCTACAGCGTGGGTCTGATTATCCTGGTGCTCTGTGTTGCTGTGATGATCAATGTAGTTGCTGCCAAGCTTCCGGAGGGCGTGAGAAATATTGATATCAGCGACAATAAGATTTACGAGATTACCGACACCAGCAGGAAGCTTTTGAAGAATCTGGAGCAGAAAGTTACCATGACAGTATATGCAGAAAAGAGCAGTACCGACGAACGGATTGTTACCTTTCTGAATAAATATGAAGCGCTGTCCAAAAATCTGACACTGGAATGGGTAGATCCGGTACTGCATCCTGCAGAGCTTACGGAAAACAATGTTACCGAGAATAGTATCCTGGTATCCTGTGAGGAAACCGGAAAAAGTGAAACCATTTCTTTCGATGATATTCTGGTGGTGGATACTTATTCTTATTATATGACAGGAAATGCGGAGGCATCCGAATTTGACGGGGAGGGGCAGCTGACCAGCGCGGTGAATTATGTGACCAGCGGGGTTCAGAGCAAGATATACTATACCTCCGGGCATGGCGAGCAGACATTTTCCACTTCAGTGCAGGAGCTGCTGCAGAAAAACAATATTTCCCAGAATGAGCTGAATCTTCTGATGGAACAGGAAATTCCGGAGGATTGTGACCTGGTGGTTATGAATGGTGTGGCAGCAGACATTTCCGAGGAAGAGAAGGAGATTCTGGAAAACTATATGGCAGTTGGCGGCGATGTGATGATTCTGCTGGGAGATCTGGAGGGAGATGCGCCGAATCTTGATACCCTGCTGAATGAATATGGTATGCAGCGGGTCAACGGTTATATTGCGGATATGGAGCGCTGCTATCAGGGCAGCTATTACTATATTTTCCCGGTACTTGCCGGAGATGAAGCGCTGATGGATGGAATGAGTACCGGTATGGTAATGCTGGCAAATGCGCATGGCATGGAGATGATAGATCCTGCCAGAGATACGATTGCTACAACCTCCTTTATGACCACATCTTCCAATGGCTATGCAGTAACGGAAGATGAGCAGCTGCAGGGTACCTATGTCCTGGGAGCGGTTGCCACGGAAACAATCGAGGGAGAAGAGGCGGTAGAGAAAGCAGAAAAAGATGCCGAAGAGGGAGATGCTGAAACGGAAGTGGGTTCTGTAGAAAGCCGTCTGACGGTTATTTCCTCGGCTAGTCTTCTGGATAGCCAGATTACGGATGCTTTTGCAACATTAGAGAATCTTACGCTGTTTGGCAATGCGGCAATGGCGAATTTTGACGGGGTACAGAATATTGCCATCGAGTCCAAGAGTCTGGCAATTACCTACAATGCAATGCAGCATGTTGGCCTGATCGGTTTCCTGTGTATCATTGGAATCCCGGTGATTATCCTAATCTATGGATTCCGACAGTGGCTGAAACGAAGAAAAGCATAATGGAGAAAGAACAGGAAAACTTGTGTGAAAGGGGAAGGCTATGACAGGAAAACGGAAGGTATGGATTGTGGCGATTCTTCTGCTCGCGCTTGTTATTGTGAACTGGAGTCTTGGCGCATGGAACAAAAAGCAGGATGAGCGGGAATCCAAGGAGGCGGAGGCAGCGAAGATTTACCTGGTGGATGCAGAGGATATTACCGCCTATTCTTATAATAATGGGGAAAGTGAAATGTCTTTTACCAGGACAGATGACGGCTGGTGCTATGATGAAGATACGGAGATTCCCATGAATCAGGATACCATTCAGAGTACGGCGGACAGCATTGCCGGGATGACGGCAGTGCGGCAGCTGGATGAGCCAGACGAACTGGCGGATTATGGCTTGGATTCTCCAATGTATACGATTGCATATAAAGACAGCGCGGGCAGTGAATCGGCGATTTATATAGGGAATGGCGCCGGAGAGAATTACTATGCAACGGTGGGGGATACCGGAAAGGTTTATACTATTTCCAGTGATTTCCTGAATCTGATGCAGTTTGAGCTTGCCGGTTTGGTGCAGTATGATACAGTTCCGTCTATTGGAAGTGGAAATCTAAAGCAGGTAACAGTGACAGACAGTGAAGAAGAGTCCGTTTATAAAGAGGATGACGAGCTTGCGGAGCTGGCAGGCGGATTCGGAACGATTGCACTAACAGATTGTGCGGATTACCATGTGGCGGAAAATGATTTGCCGGAATATGGTCTGGATGAGGAACACAGAACTACCGTGACCGCAGAGTATACGGATAATGCTTCGGGAGAGGATGAAAAATTCCTTCTCTACGTGGGAAGTTTGGATGACTCCGGCGAAAACCGGTATGTGACGGTGAAGGATTCCGCAATGGTGTATAAGGTCAGCGATGCAATTGTCCGGAATTTAATGACCGTGGATGAGGGAGAAGAATAATATAGGTGTGTAATTAAAGCGGCATAGTCGTTACATCGGCTGGGCCGCTTTTTCTATGCCATAGGAAATCCCACTGGAATTTTTAAAATATTTGCACAAAGACAGATTTAACATCGATTTTACAATACTGCGATAACAGATTTAAACTTCCATCTGTATCATAAGGCATGTAAACAAACAACAATTATGAATTTAAAGGAGAAATGGATTATGAAGAAAGCAGTAGCAATGCTTCTTGCAGGAACGCTTGCTGTAGGCGCTCTGACCGCCTGCGGAAGTAATCAGGACGCGAATAATACAGCAGAAAAAACTGCGGCAAAGGATGGGGAAGAGCTGAGCGGGAGTGTATCAACCAACGGTTCTACCTCTATGGAAAGCGTAATTGGTACACTGTCTGAGCAATTCATGTCTGACAACCCGAATGTGACGATTACCTATGATGCTACCGGATCAGGAACCGGAATCGAAGCGGTGAGTAATGGAACCTGCGACATCGGACTATCGTCCAGAAGCCTGAAGGATGAGGAAAAAGCAAAGGGTCTGACAGAGACAGCGGTTGCTCTGGATGGGATTGCAGTTATTGTAAATGAGAACTGTCCGGTAAATGATCTGAGCGTAGAAGAGATTGCGGCAATTTTTACGGGCGAAGTTACCGATTGGGCTGAGTATGACGGAACAGCAGGAGAGATCGCATGTATTGGACGAGAAGCCGGTTCCGGTACAAGAGATGGTTTTGAATCCATTACAGACACAGCAGACAAATGTGTTCTTGCACAGGAGCTGACATCTACGGGAGCTGTGATTGCTGCGGTACAGAACAGCGAGAATGCGATTGGATATGCGTCATTTTCGGCAGTAGAGGGACAGGAAGGAATCAAGGTTCTGACCGTCGGCGGTATGGAGTGTACGGAGGAACACATTGCAGATGGCAGCTATGTTGTTCAGCGTCCGTTTAACCTGATTACCAGGGAGGATACGGATCTCAGCAAAGCAGCGCAGGCGTTCTTTGACTATATGACGTCTGCAGATGCAAATGATCTGATCATCAGTGCAGGAGCTGTACCGATGGCTGAATAAGGGTATTAATAAGGATATTCATATGAAAACAAAATCAGCAAAACAAATAGCATTGGAGAACGGCATGAACCTGCTGTTTCTCCTTTGCGGTATTATTGCGGTAGGGTTTGTTCTTTGCATTACAGTCTATCTGGTTATCTCTGGCATCCCTGCCATTATGAAAATAGGATTTACGGATTTTCTGTTCGGAAAGGTCTGGAAGCCGACGGCAACCACCGTCGAGGCCTCCTACGGAATCCTGCCGTTTTTGATGACCAGTATATATGGTACGGCAGGCGCAGTAGCCATTGGTGTGCCGATTGGATTGCTGACGGCAGTTTATCTGGCGAAGGCTGCGCCGAAGAAGGTGGCAGACATAATTCGGACGGCGGTACAGCTGTTAGCAGGTATTCCGTCGGTGGTATATGGTCTGGTCGGCATGATCATTCTGGTTCCCGGTATCCAGAAGCTGTTTCACCTGTCCTCCGGCGCGACACTGCTGGCGGCCATCTTTGTTCTGGCTATTATGATACTTCCGTCGATTATTAATGTTTCAGAGACAGCTCTCCGGGCAGTGCCAAAGGAATATGAGGAAGCATCCATGGCTATGGGGGCAACAGAGCTGGAAACCTATTTCCGGGTCAGTGTTCCGGCGGCGAAGAGTGGGATTGCAACAGCAATTGTACTGGGAGTCGGCCGGGCGATCGGAGAGGCAATGGCGATCATTATGGTTTCCGGCAATGTGCCGAATATGCCAGGACTATTCCGGCCGGTACGTTTTATGACAACAGCCATTGCTTCGGAAATGTCCTATGCCTCTGTCGGATCTCTTCAGAGAGAAGCGTTGTTTTCCATCGGCTTAGTGCTGTTCCTGTTTATCATGCTTATTAATGTACTTTTGAACGTATTTATTAAGAGAAAGGGGGCTTAATGGCATGAGAGCTGTAAGTGAATGCGCGATAGTCCGAAATCCGGGAAGAGAAGCTGCCGCCGGATTTGCCGTAAGACGAAGGATTTGGAATCAGACAGTAAAAGCGCTGCTCCATCTGGCTGCTCTTCTGACGGTTGCTCTTCTGATATTTTTAATTGGCTATATTTTTTACAGAGGGATTCCCTATCTTACGTGGGAGCTTCTGAGCACAGAATCAAGCTATGTGGCAGGAACCATAGGAATTTTGCCAAACATTCTGAATACTGTGTACATGATTATTGTGGCAATGGTAGTTGCGCTTCCGCTTGGCGTGGGGGCGGCGATTTATCTGACGGAATACGCAGCGAATCAGAAGGTGGCTTCGGTGATCGAATTTGCAGCGGAGACGCTTACGGGTATTCCGTCGATCATCTTTGGTCTGGTGGGAATGTTGGTATTTACACAGCTGATTGGACTGAAGCAGGGAATCCTTGCCGGCGGTCTGACGCTGGTCATGATGATTCTGCCAACGATTGTCCGCACTACCCAGGAGAGTTTAAAAACGGTGCCCCAGGCATACCGGGAGGGGGCGCTTGCTCTTGGTTCCGGGAAATGGCATATGGTGAGGACGGTTGTACTGCCGAATGCGATTGACGGTATTGTGACCGGCTGTATTCTGGCGGTGGGAAGAATTGTGGGAGAATCAGCAGCGCTGCTGTTTACGGCAGGCTTCGGCCTGAAAATCAACGGATTTGTCCGTTCGCTGCAGACATCCAGCGCCACATTAACGGTTGCATTATACATTTATGCCAGCGAGCAGGGCCAGATCAACATTGCATTTGCCATTGCGGTTGTTTTGATGGTACTGACGTTAGTCGTTAACTTTGCGGCAGGTCTGGCGGCAAAGAAACTTAAGAAATGAGGAGACTTCTATGCAGGCGATTATGGAAATTAAAGACCTGAATCTTTGGTACGGAGATCATCAGGCGCTGCACAATATTAATATCAATCTTCCCGCCAATGAAATTACGGCGCTGATCGGCCCGTCCGGATGCGGTAAATCTACGTTTTTGAAAACACTGAACCGGATGCAGGACCTGGTTCCGATTGCAAAGGTTACCGGTGAGATCCTGTATGACGGACACAATATTTATGACCCGGATGTGGATGTGACATGGCTTCGTAAACGGGTGGGAATGGTCTTTCAGAAGGCAAATCCGTTTCCCATGAGTATCTACGATAATATTGCCTATGGTCCGAGAATTCACGGAATCCGTTCCAGAGCTAAGCTGGATGAGATTGTGGAAAAAGCTCTGCGGGATGCGGCAATCTGGGATGAAGTGAAGGATCGGTTAAAGACTTCTGCCCTGGGGATGTCCGGCGGGCAGCAGCAGCGTCTCTGCATTGCACGGGCGCTGGCAGTGGAGCCGGATATTTTGCTGATGGATGAATCAACGTCGGCTCTGGATCCGATTTCGACGGGAAAGATTGAGGAATTGGCGGTACAGTTAAAAGAAAAATACACCGTTGTCATGGTGACCCATAATATGCAGCAGGCGGTGCGCGTTTCCGACCGCTGTGCATTTTTCCTGTTGGGAGAGCTGGTAGAATTTGGTAAAACAGAGCAGATGTTTGCGACACCGAAGGATAAGCGGACAGAAGATTATATTACAGGGAGGTTTGGCTAATGAGAAGCAGATTTGATGAGCAGCTTGAGCAGCTGAATAGAGAAATGATCACGATGGGGATGCTCTGTGAGAATGCTATTGAGAAAGCGGCGCAGGCATTGCTTGAGAATGATTCTGAGCTTGCAGGAAGGCTGCCGGAGCTTCAGACGCAGGTCAACCATAAGGAACGGGAAATCGAGAATATCTGTCTGAGACTTCTTCTGCATCAGCAGCCGGTGGCAAAGGATCTGCGCACGGTATCCGCCGCCCTGAAAATGGTAACGGACATTGAGCGGATTGGCGACCAGTCTACGGATATTGCAGAAATTATCTCCATGTCCCATATTCATGGCGTCGATGAAAGTCTGCCTATACGGGAGATGGCAGCAGCTGTAATTAAAATGGTAACAGACAGTATGGACGCCTTTGTGAAAAGGGATATAAAAATCGCAAAGACAGTCGTGAAATATGATGATGTGCTGGACGGTTATTTTAATGATGTGAAGGGGGCTCTGATTGACCGGCTTAAGGAAGCGGAATCTGACGGAGAAGAGATTCTGGATCTGCTGATGGTTGCAAAGTATTTTGAGCGAATCGGTGATCATGCGGTAAATATTGCAAACTGGGTTCTATTTTCCATTACAGGAATCCTAATGAAGGGATAGCACCCTGGCGGAGGAACGGAGGTGCACAAATGATTGTGTGTATAGAAGATGATAACAGTATTCGCGATCTGATGCTTTATACGCTGAAGGCGTCCGGATATGAAGCGGCCGGGTACGGGACAGCGTCTTCTTTTTGGGCAGGTATCAGACATGAGAAACCGGAGCTGATTCTTCTGGATATCATGCTTCCGGACGAAGATGGACTCGCCATATTGAAAAAACTGCGTTCCCATGTGGGAACTGCGGATATTCCGGTCATTATGGCAACGGCAAAGGGAACGGAATACGATAAAGTGATTGGGCTTGACCTGGGAGCGGATGATTACCTGGCTAAGCCTTTTGGCATGATGGAGATGATTTCCCGAATCCGGGCAGTTCTCCGAAGAACCACGCCACGTAAGCGGATGGAGCAGCTGGAACTGGGAGCTCTGGTAATGAACCAGGGGTCTCACCAGGTGATGATTTCCGGAAAACAGGCAGATCTGACTCTAAAAGAATATGATTTACTCTGCTTATTTTTGGAGAATCTGGGAAAAGTATTTTCCAGGGAGGCACTTCTGTCGGCAGTGTGGGGCAGTGAGTATCTGGGTGAAACCCGCACAGTGGATGTTCACATGGCAACACTGCGTACGAAGCTCGGGGAATATGGAAAGTATATTAAAACTGTGCGGGGAGTGGGGTATCGAATGGAGGAAGAAATATGACAAAACGAATTTTCCGGTTGATCTGTTCAGCCGCAATGATAGTTTTTCTGGTTACATTTCTTATGATTGTCGGTGTGCTGTACCGTCACTTTTCTGAGATACAAAAGAATCAGCTGCGAGTCCAGACTAAGATGACGGCCCAGGGAGTGGAGCGGGCAGGGGAGTCCTATTTTGAGGGCCTGGATGCCGGCAACTGCCGTGTTACCTGGATTGATTCAGATGGGACCGTTCTTTATGACAGCGTATCTGATTCTGAGGTGATGGAAAATCATCTGGAGCGTAAAGAGGTAAAAGATGCGCTGAAGAACGGCTATGGAGAGGCCGGCCGTTATTCGACAACATTGATGGAGAAAACCATGTATTCGGCAGAGAAGCTTTCGGATGGAACGGTGATCCGGCTTTCCGTGGCACACAGCTCTATTCTGCTTCTTTTAATTGGGATGCTTCAGCCGGGGTTGGTGATTATCCTTGTGGCGGCTGTACTGTCCTTTGTGCTGGCAGGAAAAATGTCCAGGAGAATCGTGGCGCCCCTGAATGAGCTGAATCTGGATCGGCCGCTGGAAAATGAGGAGTATGATGAACTGTCGCCGCTTCTGCGCCGGATCAATAGTCAGCAGAACCAGCTTAGAAGGCAGAAGGAGGATCTGCAGAAGAAACAGAATGAGCTTGAGGTTATCATTGAAAATATGAAAGAAGGGATGGTTCTCCTGGATAAAAAGGGCCGTATTATCAGTATGAACCAGGCGGCAGGATGGCTTTTGGATGCGGAAAAATCCAGTATGGGAAAGGACCTGCTGATTATCAGCAGAAATCTGGAATTACAGGAAGCTGTGTCGGCGGCAGTGAAGGGGGAAACGACAGATGTTCATACAACTTTGCGCGGAAAGCGGATCCAGATCAGCGCTGCGCCGATTTTTTCAGAAACCGGACTTTCAGGCATGGCAGTTGTATTGTTTGATATTACGGAAAAAGAACAGGCAGAGCAGAAGCGAAGAGAGTTTACGGCCAATGTCTCCCATGAGCTGAAGACACCGCTGCATTCGATTTCCGGGTATTCGGAGCTGCTGAAAAGCGGCATGGTAAAAATAGATGATGTGCAGCTCTTTGCAGAGAAGATTTATAATGAAGCCAGGCGGATGATCCTTTTGGTGGAAGATACGATTCGCCTGTCGCAGCTGGATGAAGGCGGAGGGGAAATGGAAAGAACAAAGCTGGATTTGTACCAGATGGCAGAGAATACCGTACAGAACCTGATGCCTGTTGCCAGAGAACGTGGTGTTTCCGTCGGAATCGATGGGGAGCCGGTGATAATATATGGCGTCCGGGAGCTGATTCATGGAATTATATATAATCTTTGTGATAATGCGATTAAATATAACCGGGAGGGTGGTAATGTGCAGGTTTCTGTTGAGAAAAGAGAGGCAGAGGCAGTGCTTACCGTACAGGATACAGGGATTGGAATTCCGGAGAAAGAGATAGACCGCATCTTTGAGCGGTTTTACCGGGTGGACAAGAGTCGGTCCAAGGAAGTGGGAGGAACCGGCCTGGGTCTTTCCATCGTAAAGCATGCAGTGCAGATTCATGGGGCAGGTATTAAAATAAATAGTCAGGAGGGAGTTGGGACGAAGGTGTGCGTCAGCTTTCCGGCCGACAGCTAATATACGCCCGCACCGAAGCAGAAGAGTCCGGTGCGGGCGTATATAAATAACGTTAATGTAAGACGCTTATGCGTTTTTCGTTTCCGAGAATCGGAGTGAGAGGTTCTACTCCGAAGGCTTCTGTAAATAGCTGACATTTACAGAGGAACAGATAATAGATGTTCCGGCTGCTGCCATGCAGTGTCTCAAAATTTCCCTGTCCTTTGGAAATGCACAGGTTGGCAGTGTTCATCCATGCGGCAGCTTCCGCTGGAAGCCGTTCCACGATGGTTCCCGGCACACTGGTTCCGTTGGGAAGAACCTTTACCAGCCGGTCCATACCGATTTCCAGAGCATCTTGGATGGTTGCATCGTTTAATATAGGAGCTTCTCTGGTCAGAACAGCAATTTCCAGATTCGGGTACTGTTCTTTTAGTACGTGGATAAAGATTTTGTCCAGTACAATTTCACCGGCATTATCTGTAATGTATAAGAGTCTCTTGGCATTGGCAAGCTCTGATTTCAGGAAGGTCAGTTCCTCAGTATCCAGTTCGATAGCTGCCCGTCTGTCAAGCAGTTCCTGAAGTTTTGATTCCTGGACATCCTGAACGCCTGCAAAATCAATATAATTGCCGGTGACAGCATATTGGATTCCTGCGAGAAAAGGATCGTCGGCGTTATGAATCTCCCTTAGAATAGCAGATTCTTTTGCCAAAAGCAGCTGATTATACATTTGCTTTGGTCTGGCATAGCTGTCCTGGATTCCGGTGTATTTTCCTACCATGGCCAATATCCTGGACATCAGCTCTGGAGCGGACATTATTTTTGAGTTAAAAAGCAATTCTTCCATTTCTTGTTGCGCATATAGTTTTCTTTTCTCGGATAAATCACTTTCTTTTATAAATCCCAGTGCCTTGCGCTTACAGCAGTCGATACATTTCTGGTCAGCATTCATGACAGAATCTCCTCCGTTGGTATTTGCTGTCCTTATTGTATCATACAGCGGTAAGGAATGTATAGATTTTTCATTTGTATGTTGAGAAGAGAAGGTGTATGCTAGTACATATCGAAAGGGATGAAAGCGAAAATGATTCAGACATGGATTGCGGATATTACTCCGCTGTTGAACAATCAGATATATGAGAAATATTATACCGATCTTCCAAAGTGGCGGAAGGAAAAGGCGGATAGACTGCATTATGCCGGGGATAGGGCTCGGAGTGTGGGAGCGTGGATACTGTATCAGCATATGCGGGAAGAATATGGGATTTCGCGGGAGGCGGTGTACAATTTGTCTCACTCCGGCAGATATGCGCTGTGTTCAGTGAAGGTGGAGAATGCAGCAGGATCCGGTGATACGGCTATATTTCAGAATGAAGAACGTGTAACAAGATTAGGCTGCGACATTGAGATGATAAAGGACTTTCGGCCGGGTATTGCAAAGCGTTTTTATTGCCCGGCAGAGGAAGCATTTATTCTGGAACAGGAAGATGAGACGTGCCGAGCGGAGGCATTTTACCGATACTGGGTGCTGAAGGAAAGTTTTCTTAAGGCCACCGGGCAGGGACTAAAGCTGGATCTTAGAAGCTTTGAGATCAGTATTGAGCATGGGCAGCCGGTTCTGATCCGTCAGCCGGAGGAGTATCCTGAGAGATATTATTACCGGGAATATCAGGTGACAGCAGGGGATGCCAAAGCTGCAGTATGCAGTACGGATTCAAACTTCGGAAAACTTCGGACCGCGGACATATTCCATAGGTAATGCCGCTTGACGAATAGGGAATCATTTGTTAGAATAATTTTGTGGGAAAAAGATAGGTTTATGAAGCAACTTATTAGTTTACAGGGAGAGAGTTGCAGGAGATAAATCTACGGGGTGAGTATAAACTAAGACAGAGGGAAGCTTCTGTCTATCGGGCGTTGCAGAATGTGACGTTAATTAATAAGGAGGAGTCTATTATGCTGGATCTTACATTCGGAGAACAAGTCAAAATTATCTTAAGCCGGAAAGGCATGACCATCAAAGAACTCGCAGAGACAATTGAAGAGAGAACCGGGAAGAAGATGTCCCGTCAAAATCTAACCCAGAGATTGGGACGTGATAATTTTCAGGAGCAGGATATGCGTATGATCGCAGATATTCTGGAATGTCCTTTTCAGCTGAGTATCCTTGCGGATAGTGAGGCGGTGGAGCGTGCGTCTAATATCGGGGATGTGCCTCCGACAGAGAAGGAGCTTTCCAAGCTTGCCAAGGCGAAGGCCCGCAGAGAGAAGAAGGTAAAGGAAGAGGAACGTCTGGCGGATGCGATGGAACAGATCCCAAGTGAAATAGAGGGTGAAGTGTCAGAGAAAGAGATGACGCTTGGGGATTATATTGCTATTCATGAAGAACTGGAGCGCCAGGAGACGGACAGGCTTCCAAAGATTGAGGAAGAGTCTGTGCAGGCTATGCCGGAAGTGGCTGTGGCAGAAGAGCTTGTACTGGAAATGGCTGTGGCAGAAGAGCCGGTACCGGAGTCTGCTGATGAAGAAGAGAGCGTATCGGAAGAAGAACCGAGAGAGCCTCAGCGTGAGACTTACAGAAACGGACCGTCTATCTCTGACTATATCAGAAGTGTTTCAGAATCCGAGGAGCATAACGATGTAGAGGAAGTGCTTCGTGAGCTGGAGGAGATGGAAAAGGAGACAGAGCATAGTCAGCCCAATACTTCTAAGGTACAGGAGGAGCGCCGTCAGGAGACAAAGAAAATTACCGGATGGAGAGCGATGTTCCAGCGCAGACCGAGAAGAGAAAGACAGGAAGAGCTCCGCGAGGAAGAGAAGATAGAGCAGGAAATTCTGGCAGAACCAGTTTCAGCCACGGAGGATCATATAGAATATGAGGAGCCGGAAGAAGAGATTGTGGAAGTGCAGGAGGAACCTGCGGCAGAGCCGGAAGAAGAGATTGCAGAAGAAGAAGATGAGGCTGAGGACCTGAGCAGAGGTGAGGTGAATCCGTATACAGGACACGAATATGAGAGCAACAGTGTCCGGATGCATCCGAAGCGCATCGGATATGTACAGGTGTATGACCGAAGAGATCATGCATGGACAGATATGACGGAGTGGGCATTCCTGGGATATCAGGAGCGAAAGAAGGCTCTTCTTGGAAGAGATTATGAGCCGCCGATTTATCTGGATTAAGAGAGTGTGAATGAGATTGAACTGGGAACAATTATTATCGACAAAGAGATATAGGACAAGTGGATCTGGGAAAAAATATGCCAGATCAGCTGATTTGAGAAGTGAATTTGAGCGGGATTATCAAAGGATCATTGGCAGTGCATCTTTTCGCAGGCTGCAGGATAAGACGCAGGTCTTTCCACTGGATAAGAGTGATTTTATCCGTACTAGGCTGACCCATTCTCTGGAGGTGTCTTCATTTGCGAAGTCTCTGGGACAGAATATAGGGGAAAACATATTAGTGTATAAGAAGGACCGCTCATTTACGGTTCAGATGAAAGAGGATATCTGTAATATTCTGCAGTGTGCGGGGCTGATTCACGATATTGGCAATCCGCCCTTCGGTCATTTTGGAGAGGATGCGATCAGGGAGTGGTTTGGCGACAATCTGCATAAGCTGCAGTTTCATGGACGGCCATTGGATCAGGTGCTGACGAGGCAGATGAAGGAGGATTTGTATCATTTTGAAGGAAATGCACAGGCATTCCGTCTGGTGACGAAGCTTCATTATCTGGTGGATGAGAGGGGGATGAATCTGACTTACGCGCTATTACATACAATTGTGAAATATCCGGTTCCATCTACAGAGATCAATCCAAAAAGCGGCAATATTAAGGACAAGAAGCTGGGATATTATTATGCAGATGAAGAGATATTCCGTGAAATAGAAGAAACGCTTGGAACAAACGGCTGCCGTCATCCTCTGACATTTATTCTTGAGGCGGCAGATGATATTGCCTATAAGACTGCAGACATTGAGGATGCGTTTGTAAAAGGGTTTTTGTCCTACAACAAACTGATGGAGGAGCTTGTGGAGCTGGAGAGAACCTATGCACAGGTCCGCAATCCGTTTAGTCCTTCCGCGAAGCTTAAGGAGATGTACGACAGAGGGAGGGACATTCATATCGATGATCCGGAGGAGTATGCAATCAAGAACTGGATTGTCCGGGTGCAGGGATTTTTGATTAATTGCGCTACCTATGGTTTTACATCGAATTATGATGCAATTATGGAAGGCACTTACAGGTATGATCTGTTTCATGGAACATTTGCAGAAAAACTTATGGATCTGCTGGGGGACCTTGCATATAGGGAAGTGTTTACATCGGAAACCATCTACCGGATGGAGGTTTCCGAGAGCGTTATGATTAACTATCTGATGGATCGCTTTATTGGAGCGGTGATCGGATACGATGACAGAGAACAGGAGCTTGGAACCATTGACAGGCGATTGGTTTCATTTATCTCCAGCAATTATAAGAGAGTTTACCACTATCATGCCCAGGGCAGAAGTGATGTAGAGAAGCTGTATCTGAGACTTCTGCTGGCAACCGACTATATCTGCGGTATGACCGACAGCTATGCGAGGCGTTTGTATCAGGAACTGACTTCCAGTGTATATTAGGAATGTTTGAAGGAAAAGAAGAATAAACTGTGTTGAGTACATCAGAATTGGAAGTGATGATGTGGAGCAGTTTATCAGATATTTATACGAATACCGGAGCGGGCAGCCCTGCCGGAATGTGGGATTTGTTAAGGTCGAGCGGGGAGAAGAGCAGACGACGGTACATATACACGGAAAAGGGTTGCAGATGGGGAAGGAAAACGAATTATTACTGTATATTTTTTATGTGGAGAGGGATGTACCGGTGGGAATTCTGCAGGGAACCATCACAAATATTAATCCGTCTGTGAATTACCGGCTGATTTTTAACGGAGAGGATACTGGAATACCGGAAAATTATCCGAAGATTCAGGGAATTATCATGGAGTCGGCAATGAAACGCAGATTTGCCGCCGTATGGAACGATATGCCCGTCAATGTGGAAGGCATGCGGCCGTGGCAGGAGCCGGAGGCGGTTCCTATGACCATGACAGAAGCGGTTCAGCAGGCAGTTACTGCGAACATGACGGAGCAGGAATCCGCAGAGCCGGAAGCGAATGAGCAGAAGCTGGAAGAACAGGAAGCGGCAGAGCAGAAACCCACAGAACTGAGATTGGAAGAACAGGAAGCAACGGAGCAGACGCTGGAGGAGCAGGAAATTGATTCTTATATTGCGCCGTCCAGAATGCAGTATAAGAAAATCAGAAGGCAGGATATAGCCATGCTTCCGCGCTGTGAATGGCGTTTGGCGAATAATAGCTTTCTGCTTCATGGATATTATAATTATCACCATTTGGTGCTGATAGAGGATGGGGATGAGCTGTGGCTTGGCGTGCCGGGAATCTATCACCAGCGGGAGGCGAGGGCGGCGGAAGCCTTTGGATTCTCAAGATTTGTGGACAATAATGACGGAGCGGTAGAGCTGGAAGCAGATGAGAAAGAGACCACAGATAATTTTGGCTACTGGTGTCGGAGAGTAAGGCAGACGAACACTTACAAGAGGCTGTTTTGAACCGTTGGAACAAAGAATGGGAAGAAGGAATTTACATGCTGACTGTGGATGAAAAATATATGAAAGAAGCTATCCGACAGGCCAGGAAAGCTTATGGACTCAATGAGACGCCCATTGGCTGTGTGATCGTGCATGAAGGGAAAATTATCGGCAGAGGCTATAACCGCAGAAATACGGATAAGAATCCGCTGGCTCATGCTGAGCTGGCTGCGATCCGAAAGGCCAGCAGGAAGATCGGAGACTGGCGGCTGGAGGAGTGCACCATGTATGTGACGCTGGAGCCCTGTCAGATGTGTGCGGGAGCCATTGTGCAGTCCCGCATGAAAAGAGTGGTGGTGGGATGTATGAATCCCAAGGCCGGGTGCGCGGGTTCAGTTCTGAATCTTCTGAATGTGGCACAATTTAATCATCAGGTAGAGCTTGAGACCGGGGTGCTGGAAGAAGAGTGCAGCCAGATGATGAAGACATTTTTCAGAGAATTGCGGGAAGCGAAGAAAAAAGACAAGTAATGCAGGTCAAGGAGGTTAAAACTTTAAATGGCTGAAAGCAGGGATATCTGCTTCCAGCCATTTTTGTATAACAAATCTACTTTCTTCTGCCGACGGCTTTTTATCTGTTTTTAGCCTAAGAGCAGCAAACTGAATACCAGCGTAAAGAGCGCTACCGTCTCTACGATACCGATTACGATAAAGTAGTTTGCCGTACCTTTTCCGGTTGAGCCGAGTGCATCTGCAGCTGCTGCAGCACATTTACCCTGGAACAGTCCGGAAAGTCCGATTGCAAGTCCTCCGAAGATACCAACTCCAAGGGCAAGACCCGGGTCGCCGCCGCCTGCCATTGCAGATTTGATAAAGTTCATAAGAAGGAACCCGTAGATTGTCTGTGTAAGTGGCGCACCAGAGAACGCGATCATAATGAACGGCGCCGGTTTGCCGTTTGCATAACACTTTTTCCATGCTCCAACTGATGCCATTCCGGCAAATCCTGCACCGAATGCTGATCCTGAAGCGGACAAACCAAGTGCAGCTGCCATTCCAACAAATGCTAAATTCATAATTATTCTCCTTTATAAAATACTATTTTTTAATCTTATCGTTTACTTTAAATGGTTCATATGCGATTCCTGTCCATTCAAGACCGGCCTGTCCTGAGAATTCCAGGACGTTTAGTCTGACGCCGTGTACAACAACGGAGAGGAAACACATGATAATGTTGAGTCCATGTCCGATCAGTACAACCACTACACCGAGGATTATAAGCGGTCCATGGAAGCCTGCCGCAATTCCGTTAAAGCTCTGGGAAATGGCAAGACCTGCCATACCTACTGCAAACAAACGGATGTAGCTCATTACATTACCGAAACAGCTGATCGTATTTAAGAATACGGTAAATGCATCCGCACAGCCGGCTTTGATTCCCTGTGCAATTGTGCGGTCCGGAGCCATTCCTCCGAAGAGTACCACAAGCACAAATGCAACGCCGATCAGCGCAAATACCGGTTTAATATCAATCTGCTCTCCGATTACCAGGTAAAGTGATAATAAATACATTGCAACAATCGCTACCAGCCATCCGATATCGGCCACCCAGCTTAAGTTCTTTTCTGTAATCTTCTTTTTCACAGAAATCAAACTTCCAAGCGCCATCTGAACTGCGCCGATGGAGAACGAGAACTTCATGATCGTGTTCTGCTGCGCGAGAGCAGTAACACCGAAATATTCCGGGTAGTTGGCAAAGCTGGGGATAACCAGCGCCTTTAGGATCGGAACCTGCATGGCCTTTTCCATACCAAACCAAGTACCGGTAATCGCTCCCCATATAATTGTCGCAATGGAAAGTACCAATAACAAATAAACTGCATTATTAAATTTCTTTGATTTCGCTGCATATGCAATGGTTCCAAGAAGGATCAGGACACCGTAACCGGCGTCGCCGATGATCATTGCAAAGAACAGTGTAAAAAACAGGAAGAACCAAAGGGATATATCGGATTCTCTGTATCCCGGAAGGATTCCCAGTATGTCAAATACCGGCTTGATAAGTCCTGACACCTTTCCGTATTTCACCTTTGTAGGAATCTGTGAATCATCCTCGGCTACATCTTCCTGCGCCCATGCCCATTGATTCTTAGCGGCCGCAGCTTTGAATTTATCCAGTTCTGACTCAGGCAGATATCCGGAAATCCAGACAAAATCGTCATCATTCTCTGCGGTTGCGCTTGCGGAAGAGTAATTCTCCGCATTCTGGGCCTTAAGCATCTGAACCTGGAAGCTTGCATCGTACACGGCAGCTTTTTTCAAGACCTCTTCACAGTCAGCGATTTGCTGTTTGCTGCTTTCAATCTCTTTTTCCAGTTCGCGAATACCTTTTTCGGGAATTGCAAACTCTGATGCCGGAATCGCTGCAGGCAAGATTCCTATTACAGCAACGGTATCCATCTTGTCGATGGAGGCCAGGCGGACCATCTGAATATCCGGATCCTGTGCCGCCATTGTATACTCATTTTTACCCATACGGTAAAAATGAAGATCATACCCTGCTTCTTTTAATTGTTTTATTTCGTCCGGCGCAAAACTGCCCCAGGCTTTGATTCGCTCGATCTCTGCATTCGCAGCACTGATCTCCTGGATAAGCGCTGACCTTTTATCCAGCGCTGTAAGGACGTCGCAGTACATTTTCTCGAAGTCGGCATCGTTAAGAACCGGAACCTCTTCGCTGTGTTTCGATTTCTTATCCGGTGCATAGTCCATCAGTGACGAAGCTGTCTTGGAAAGGGTTGTAAACCTTTCCGACGCTGCACGATCCGGGCTCTTTTTCTCTGACAAATGCAGAAGTCCAAGATTTCTGAGTCCATCGAGCATCTCATCTTTTTTGGAGACAGATGACACGATGCAGACCATTTTCATTTTCTCTATCATTGTCCCGCCCCCGTAAGCTTTTTCTTTGAAATTTTACCGCGGACAACCGCTGCTGTCTGCTGGTCCCCGAGGAATACACCGATGACACGGATATTTTCCTTTGCCTCAGGGATCTTAACCTTCTCAAACAGATTGACTCTCTGTGAGGTAGAACGAAGTTCTCTCTCAAGAAGCTGTTCCTGCTTGCGAAGCGTCGATACCAGAGCATCCAGCCGGGCAATCTCGCGGAGTTTTATAATTGCAGTATCAACCCACAAAGGATAGTCGTCAACGTCATAGCTGATATCTTTGAATGTCAGTTCCTGAAACGTAGGAACGGTGACGCCTGCGATGTTCTCATTCTTACAGATCACTGTATCCGGCTGTACCAGATGATCAAGCTTCTTCTCATCAGCAAAGAGCTCATTTTCCGCAAATACGGCAACCCAATCATCCAGGTCTCCGATCATCTGAACACGTTCGGCTTCCTTTGCTTCCAGCTCAGCCTTTGTCTTCATAATCACTGACTGCAGCTGCTGTTTTTTTAGCTGCAGGGTGGGAAGATAACGCTGATACTGTTTCAGGTGGTCCTTCTGCACCTTCTGCTCATTTTTTGTAAGTTTGATAGCCATCAACTACTCCTTTTAATTTAATGCATCCTTATCCGGCCATCTTTCTTTCAGAAGACTTGTCTTCAAACCGGTCTCATTTGGTTCAAAGCATTCTGCAAGAATCTGCCATCCAAGATCCAGTGCATCTTCCAGTGGAATATTCACACTGAGGTCCATTAGTTTCGTCTCAAAAAGCTCTCCGTATTTCAAAAGCTTTTCATCCCATTCACTCATCAGGAATCCCATGGATTTCTTCTCAAGAGCTTCCTTGTACTGGGCGTACAGACGAATCATACCATCCATGAGCGCACGGTGGTCATCTCTCGTCTTGCCGTTTACATTCTGTTTCAGACGGGAAAGAGAACCAAAAGGCTCAATGTGTCCATTTTTCAAATAATACTGACCTTCAGTAATATAACCGGTATTATCCGGTACCGGATGTGTGACGTCATCACCGGGCATCGTAGTAACGCCAAGAATGGTGATGGATCCGGCGCCCTCGATATCAACAGCCTTCTCATAACGCGATGCAAGGCAGCTGTATAAATCGCCCGGATAACCACGGTTGGAAGGTACCTGCTCCATCGTAATCGCCATTTCTTTCTGTGCGTCTGCGAAGTTTGTCATGTCGGTAAGAAGGACAAGCACCCGCTTACCTGCAAGGGCAAACTGCTCTGCAACGGCAAGCGCCATATCCGGCACCAGCGTACACTCTACCACCGGGTCGGATGCAGTGTGGACAAACATTACGGTATGGCTCATTGCACCGCCCTTTTCCAGCGTGTCGCGGAATGCCAGATAATCGTCATATTTCAATCCCATACCGCCAAGAACGATGACATCTACCTCTGCCTGAAGCGCAATACGCGAAAGCAGGGTGTTGTACGGCTCGCCTGAAATAGAGAAAATCGGGAGCTTCTGGCTCTCTACCAGGGTATTAAACACATCGATCATAGGAATACCGGTACGGATCATCTTCTTCGGCAGAATACGTTTTGCCGGATTAAAGGAAGGTCCGCCGATGGGAATCATATTCTCGGTAAGCGCCGGGCCGTGATCCCTGGGAACGCCCGCTCCGTTAAACACCCGCCCCAACAGATGGTCTGAAAACGAAACCATCATCGGCCGTCCTAAGAAACGAACCGGATCATTGGTTCCTACGCCCTGTGCACCTGCAAATACCTGAAGAGATACCACATCTTTATCAAGTTTAATAATAGTCGCGTAACTGTCGCCGACAAGGGCAAGATCTCCAAGTCTGACATCCTTCGCCCTGACAGTAACTACGTTACCGACGATTGATTCAATTTTTGTATATACTTTCTGCACTTTATGACCTCCTATCTGGCTGCTTTTGACATGTAGAACTCTGAAATCTTCTTCTCCTGTGCGGCAAATTCCGGTGTCTCAAACTCCGTACCGTGCCAGTCAAGGAACTCCTGTCTCAACTGGTTGAAGAAGCTTCGGATTTCTTTTTTGTCTTCCAAATCATAGGTCATCGTCAATGCATCATAAAGCCGGTCAAATTCCTGACGCTGTCTCTCGGGAGAACAAGCGGCATCGATCGGATCAAATGAGTTCTGCTGAAGATATACGGCGTCGAGAAGCTCACCCTTCTGATAGATGATGTAGTCTTCTGCTGAGGTACCTTCCTCGCCTACGACCTTCATCATCTGATTAATCTCCGTTCCTCTCATGAGGATAGAGCGTGCTTCTTCAACACGTCCCATATCGATAACGCCGGAGTATTTAGACCAGGAATCCATCGGATGGATCGCCGGGTATTTTCTTGCATCCGAACGCTCTCTTGAAAGACCGTGGAATGCTCCTACTACCTTCAGCGTTGCCTGTGTTACAGGCTCCTCAAAGTTACCGCCCGCAGGAGATACGGTACCGCCGATGGTTACCGATGCGATTCTGCCGTCTTTTAACCGAACCTTACCTGCTCTCTCGTAGAAGGAAGCAATCGTAGATTCAAGGTAAGCCGGGAATGCCTCTTCACCCGGAATCTCTTCCAGACGTCCAGACATCTCACGCATGGCCTGCGCCCAGCGGCTGGTAGAATCCGCAAGAAGAAGGACGTCTAATCCCATCTGTCTGTAATATTCGGCAAGTGTAACCGCCGTATAGCAGGAAGCCTCTCTGGCGGCTACCGGCATGGAAGACGTATTACAGATAATAATCGTTCTTTCCATAAGAGAACGTCCGGTCTTCGGGTCCTCCAGTTCAGGGAACTCTTTTAAGATCTCTACGACCTCACCGGCACGCTCGCCGCATGCGGCTACGATAACGATATCTGCCTCGCCATTCTTCGCTTCCATATGCTGAAGAACCGTCTTGCCTGCTCCGAAAGGTCCCGGAACACAGAAGGTTCCGCCTTTCGCTACAGGGAGGAAGGAGTCGATACAGCGAAGCTTTGTTACCAGAGGCTCGTCCGGACGAAGCCGTTCTTCGTAGCATTTTACCGCCTGTTTTACCGGCTGGGTAATTACCATGCTAAGCTCTTTTTCCTCGCCTTTGCTGTTTTCAATCACGCAGATCGTCGCTCTTACGTGGTAAGAGCCTTTTTCTTTAATTGATTTTACGGTCCAGTCACTGCCCTTCAGCGTGAACGGAACCATAATTTCATGTGTAAATAATCCTTCAGGAACGCTGCCGATGGAAGTTCCTGCCTCAACAGAATCTCCTGCCTTTACCGATGGCGTAAATTCCCATTCTCTATCCGGAATCGGATTAAGATATACACCTCTCTCAAGGAAGAAGCCGCACTGCTCGGCAAGATCCGGCAATGGATTCTGAAGTCCGTCAAATACCTGTGTCAAAAGTCCCGGTCCAAGTTCTACACTCATCAATTCGCCAGTAAATTCTACAGGATCTCCGACTTTGATGCCGTTTGACATCTCGTAGATCTGCATGCTGGCGATTCCGTTATTAATACGGATAACCTCTCCCTTGAGACGTTTTCCGTCAACAAGAATATAAGCAACTTCATTTTTATGTACTGAACCATCAAAGCTGACATTTGCCAGGTTTCCGTTAATACCAGTTACATATCCTGTTACTATTTCCATTAATTCTCTCCTGTTATAAGCTATATACGCGCTGCTGTACCTGATCGAAAAGGCGTTTGAATTCCTTCTGGCCTTTTTTCTGAACGAAACAGCTCTGGCGCTCAAGCAATTTTAGTTTAATCGCATACCCGAACAGATATACATCATCGAAGGTATGCAAGCCTACCAATGAATCAAGATTCTCAAATTCATAATCCAGTAAGATCTTCTCCGCCTCCAGCGGATTCTTTGCTGCCAGTGCAGCGCCGGCTACCTGTGTGGCGACAGGATCCTTGTCGTAGGATGCAGGATAAGGTCTTCCCAGATTCACACTTCTCTGATAATTGAGTTCACGCATAAGATTCTTATAAAAAACAGCCCATTCTTTGATGAGCGGACCCTCTTCGGATGAAAGAGTAAGACTCTTTAAGAACTCATATTTTGATTCGCTTACGTTTGACTGGCACATGCCAAGGAACTCTTCATAAGTAAATGGCATCTCCCCGTCTGTTCTCAGGTCCGGCAGGCTCGATATCAAATAATAATATGAAGCCATAGGCACCTCCTGCTAGAAGTCAAGATTTCTGAAGTATGGCATCAGCATCTGCATGATCTCATCATCCGAACAATCAAAGTAACCGGAGCCATCGTTTGCCGCCAGACGGAATCCCGCCTGAACGCCCTTGGTCGGTTTGATCTCAAGACCGTTCTTGATTTCTTCTGCAAGCTCTGCTTTCAGTAAATCACTTACCTCAGAAACTTCAACTGAATAATTTTGTACATCTTCATCAGCCACAACAGCGTGAATCAGTTTCCCCAGCGCAGCGTCTGAAAGATTGTTCTTAATCTTTGCAGAAAGGATCTTTTCAAATTCAGCTTTCACCTCAGTTTTAAATGCGAGCATAGCGTCTCTTTTCGCCTGCTCTGCACTGATTGCAGCGCTTTCCTTAAGAATCCCGATCTCCTTCTCCGAAGTCTCCCGGACATTCTTAGCTTCTGCTTTGGCTTCTGCTATGATTGCTTCTGCTTTTTTCTTAGCTTCTGCTATAATCGCTTCTGCTTCTGCATTCGCTGCATCAATTCCTTCTTTTCGAATTGACGAAACTAAGTCCTGTATCTGTAATTCCATAAATTCACTTCCTTTCATAATTAATAGTGATGTTTAAACTGCAACAATCTAAGTCGAATTATAACACAGCCGTCTTACATAAACAAGATATTTCGACATCCCGGTCATGGAGCGGATGCGGTATTATAAGTTGATTTTTCATAAAATAAGACCGTCGTTTCACAATAGTTCATTCGTGAAAACAACGGCCTTAACAGCTACTCTTTTGTGTGCATTGCGCTTCGAACTTAAACCAATGAACGTTACCCTGGCAGTTAACTCAGCCCAGGCACCCTCACGGCACCCGGAAGGTTCCGCTTAGTGCTGCTTCGTTCCCGACCTGACACGGTTCACGGATTCCCGTCGCGTGAGACCCAAACATCAACGTCACTTACCAGGGGCAGCCTCACCAGCTATGCCCTCTGCGCAATATCACCCCTGCTATAGCGGATTGCAGGTTCAAGGTACCGCTACCACCCCGGCTGCACGAGTCATATTGTACCGTGTTTCAGAGAAAAAGTCAATAAGTATGGGGGAAGTTGGAGTACTGTTTCAGGGCGATAGTCCCGGTAAAATTCGGACACTGCATTGCCAACATAAGGAATCTGTTGTAAAATACAACTGTTATGAAGAAGATTTTACTGACAGCGATCAATGCAAAATTTATACATTCTAATCTGGCGGTGTATAGCCTGAGGGCTTATGCACGGTCTGTTTGTCCTACTGCCAATATCTGTCTGGCAGAATATACCATTAACCAGCAGCCCGATGATATTCTGATGGATATTTATAAACAGAAGCCGGATATGCTGTGCTTTTCCTGCTATATCTGGAATATCTCTTATGTTGAGACGGTTGTAAGAGAGATTCATAAAGTCCTGCCTGAGACGAAGATCTGGCTGGGAGGGCCGGAGGTGTCTTTTGACGCGGAGGACGTTCTGATACGGCTGCCGGAAGTAAGCGGCGTTATGATGGGAGAAGGGGAAGAGACCTTTGCACATCTGGTGTCGGGAGAGCCGTTAAAAGACCTTGCGGGTATTACGTACCGGGATGAGGCGGGACGGATTGTGGCAAATCCGTGGCGGGAAGTCATGGATTTGAATAAAGTTCCCTTTGTCTATCAGGATATGACAAACTTTGAACATAAAATCATATATTATGAGAGCAGCAGGGGGTGTCCATTTCGCTGCAGCTACTGCCTGTCTTCGGTGGATAAAAAGCTCAGGTTCCGGAATGTGGAGACGGTAAAGCAGGAGCTGCAGTTCTTGATCGACCATAAGGTCCCTCAGGTTAAATTCGTGGACCGAACGTTTAATTGCAATCACAGACATGCAATGGAAATCTGGCGCTATCTGACAGACCATGATAATGGGGTTACGAATTTCCATTTTGAAATCGCGGCGGATCTGTTAAATGAAGAAGAGATCACGCTGATGCATACCATGCGCCCAGGCCTGATCCAGTTGGAAATCGGCGTGCAGTCCACCAATCCTGAAACCGTGCGGGAAATCCGCAGAACCATGGAGTTTGGCAAAGTGGCGGCAAATGTCTGCGCGATTAAGGAACAAGGAAATGTTCATCAGCACCTGGATCTGATCGCAGGATTGCCGCATGAGAATCTAAATAGTTTCAGGAGAAGCTTTAATGATGTTTACAGACTAAGGCCGGAACAGTTACAGATGGGATTTTTAAAGGTCCTAAAAGGGTCCTTTATGAATGAGAAGAAAGAAAGCTACGGAATAGCACATAAGAGTAAGGCGCCCTATGAAGTTCTATATACGAAATGGTTACCCTATGGGGATGTGCTTAGGTTAAAAGGTATTGAAGAGATGGTGGAGGTATATTATAACAGCGGACAGTTTACGAAAACTCTTCCGGCGCTGGAAGAGGAATTTGCGGATGCGTTTACCATGTATGACCAGATAGCAGAATACTATGAGCAGCTTCAGCTTCATCAGATCAATCATACAAGAGCGGCAAGATATGAAATCCTGCTGTCCTTCGGAAAAGCGAAGGCGCCGCAGAAGACGGAGCTTTTCAGAGAGCTTCTGACCTTCGATTATTACCTTCGGGAGAATGCCAAGAACCGCCCGGCGTTTGCGGGCAAATACCAGATAGATAAGGAAACATTACGGAAATTCTATGAGGCAGAGGCAAGAGACCATAAGTACCTGACCGGATATGAGGATTATGACAGAAATCAGATGCGGAAGATGACACATCTGGAAGCGTTTAAAGTTCTTGATCAGACAGTGCTTTTTGATTATAGCAGAAGGAATCCGCTGACGAAAGAAGCTCGTACGGTTGTTATTGCAAAATAGAAATAAAACAGTTATGATAAGAAGAAACATGATGAGGGGAAGAATAGAAAAGAGGCGCAGAGATGAACTTTAATAATAAGAAGACAAGAAGGATTATGGCGATTGTAATCATAGTCATTGTTGTGGCGATGGTGGTAACGGCTGTTTTGCCGGCAATGATGGTTTGACAGATCATGAGACGGCGGATGGCATAATGGGGAGTGAGAGGTGAAAAGATGGCATCAATAAAGAAGCGTAAGAACAGCAGCAGGCGTGCCAGTATGCGTCGCAAAAGAAAGATGCAGGCGCTGACCGTGCTGGGGATCATAGCCTTTATGGTGGTTTTCGGCGGTTCCTATGCAGCGCTGAAAAACTATGTAGAGAAGACGGGCGAGGATGTCATTTGCGATAACATTTATATAGGGACGATGGATGTGTCCGGTATGACGAAGAAGGAGGCTGTAGAAGCCCTCAGCGCTCAGGTGCAGGCGGATGAGAGCCGGACGGTAACGCTGAAACTTCGGAGTGAAAATATCGAGACCTTTCTGAAGGAGTTCGGGTATGACAGCCCGGATATTGAGAAGCTGGCAGAAAAAGCTGTGAAATACGGAAAGAAGGGCAGTATGTGGAAACGCTATCTTCGGATGAAGAAGCTGGAGGATGAAGCATATGTTCTGAAAGAAAAATATACGGTTGATGAGGAGAAGATTAAGGAGCTCTGCGATGAGCGGGCAGTACCGCTTCTGCAGGAGCCGGAGAATGCATATATTACCAGAAATGCGGACGGTACGCTGAATCTTGTGGATGAAAAGGAAGGCGAAACCATCGATATTGACGTCACGGTACAGAGTGTTACGGATTATCTGAATGGGAACTGGAAGCATGATGATTTTGAATTAGAACTGACAGTTAAGACAGAGAAGCCGGAGATCGTAAAGGAGGATCTGAAAGATATTACGGATGAGCTTGGCTCTTATTACACAGATGCCGGCGGCGGGGAGCGATGGACAAATCTGAAAACCGGAGTTGGCAAGCTTAACGGAGTCATTCTTATGCCGGGAGAGGAATTATCCGTATACGACACCACAGCGCCCTATACGGAAGAGAATGGCTATGTGGAGGGAACTGCGTATGAAAACGGACAGGTGGTTCCATCCTACGGCGGAGGAATCTGTCAGGTATCTACCACTTTATATAATGCGGCAATTTATGCGGAGCTTGAGATTGTGGAGCGGTATCCTCACTCTATGACCGTAGATTATGTGGAGCCGTCAAGGGATGCGGCGATTGCCGGGGGATATATGGATTTCCGGCTTAAGAATCCTTACAGTACACCTGTGTATATATATGGGGAGATTGATAGCTCGAATCTGCTTCGGGTTGTGATCTATGGAAAAGAGACAAGACCGGAGAACCGAACTGTTGAATTTGAGAGCGAGACACTTAGTACGGAGCCGTATTCCGTAACCTATAAAGCAAATTCGGAGCTGCCATTTGGGGAAATGCAGTATACGGGCAATCCCCACACCGGACGGGAGGCCAGACTATGGAAGATCGTCTATGAAGACGGTGTGCAGGTAAGCAGAGATATTTTTAACACCAGTACATATGAGAAGTCAGATGAAATTATAGAAATCGGAACCGCAGGGGGCAGTGCTTCGGCGGTCCGTGCGCTGGAGACAGCGATTGCAGAGCAGGATATGGACGCGATCAACAGTGCGATCAATGCAGGAAGCGGTGCTTCTTCTGATGATGAGGAGACGGAGACAGACGAATGATTCATTGGGACAAAACACATTGGGAAATGACGGCAGCAAAAGAGCCGGGCAACAATTGTATAATGACGGATAGCTGTCTGTGCAGTACCGGAACTTATTATGGAAGTATGCGGGATATTGGGGCTTACGCATTGCTTGCGGAGGCCAATGAACTGGCGTCCAGAGGTGTGTACCGCGTATCTGCTGAGGTGCAGATTACGATTCCGGCGGATATGGACAGGTCCAGAATTAATTCTGTCAGGAATCATATGGCGTGGGGCAGAGAACGGCTTCTAAAGGACGGCTTTGTATTCGATGACCTGTCTGTGGAGGGGAAAATGAACAGCGCTCTGCGCGTGCCGGCGGTAACGGTTACGTCCATAGGGCAGGCGGAGAGGAAAGAGCGTCTGGCAAGTGCGCTTATGACCGCACGAGCCGGTCAGGATATTTTGCTTGTGGGATGGATCGGACTAGAAGGGATGCTTCGGATCATTGGAGAAAAGGAAGCGAAGCTTCGGGAACGGTTTACGCCTGCGTTTATTAGGCAGATGAAGGCCTGTGACAGCGAAATCTGCGGTCTTGAAAAGATAGCTGCTGCTGATGCCAGCGGCGTATCTGTCATGCGTCAGGTATCCGAGGGCGGGATACTGGCGGCGCTGTGGGATCTGGCGAAGGAGACAGAACTTGGGTTAAAGCTGGACATGAAAAAAATGGCTGTCCGGCAGGAAACTATTGAGGTATGTGAGTATTTCCGGCTGAATCCTTATCAGCTTACTTCTGGCGGATGTTTTTTGATGCTTGCTGAACATGGAGAAGTAGTGGCAGATGCGCTGAAACAGGAAGGCATTCAGGCGGCTGTGATCGGGCAGCTGACTGATAATAATGATAAAGTAATTCATAATGGCGAGGATGTGCGGTATATTGACCGCCCCGCGCCGGATGAACTGATGAAAATATTTTAAATGAAAGCAGGGAGAGAACAATGGAAGACACAAGAATCCAAATATTAAATTATATCGAAAGAAACTGTAAAGTTGACGCTAAGGAATTGGCAATCCTTCTGGGTACCGATGAGACCACTGTGCTGAATGAGATTGATGCCATGGAGAAGGAGAAGATCATCTGCGGTTATCACACGATGATCGATTGGGATAAGGCAGGCGTGGAACAGGTGAACGCTTTGATTGAAGTGCATGTAACTCCCCAGAGGGGCAGAGGCTATGAGAAGATTGCCGAGCGCATTTATAACTATCCGGAGGTTTCTACCGTATCTCTAATTTCAGGCGCGTACGATTTTCTGGTAACTCTTGAAGGGAGATCGCTGATGGAGGTTTCCCGTTTTGTGTCTGAGAAGCTGTCGCCGATTGACGGAGTTATGAGTACGGCCACGCACTTCATTTTGAAGAAATATAAAGATCACGGAACGATTCTGGCACAGAAAGAGAAAGAAGAAAGGATGCTGGTGACACCATAATGAGAAATCCATTATCAAAACAGATTACAGAGATACAGCCATCCGGAATCCGTAAGTTTTTTGACATCGTAAGCGAGATGAAGGATGCAATTTCCCTTGGCGTTGGCGAACCAGACTTTGATACGCCATGGAGAATCCGGGAAGAAGGAATCTATTCCCTGGAAAGAGGAAGAACATTTTATACCTCCAATGCAGGACTTCAGGAATTGAAGGACGAAATTGTCAAATATCTGCAGCGCAAGATTGGTGTAACGTATGATGCAAAAAAAGAGGTTGTAGTCACCGTGGGCGGAAGCGAAGCCATTGATATCGGAATGCGTGCCATGCTGGATCCGGGGGACGAGGTGCTGATTCCCCAGCCATCCTACGTGTCCTACCTGCCCTGTACGATTCTGGCGGGAGGAGTTCCGGTGGTGATTCCGTTAAAGAATGAGAATGAATTCAAGCTTACCAGGGAAGAACTGGAGGCGGTGATCACGCCGAAGACGAAGATTCTGGTACTGCCGTTTCCCAATAATCCTACCGGAGCCATTATGACCAGAGAAGAACTGGAGCCTATTGCGGAAGTGGTAAAGGAGCATGACCTGTTTGTGATGTCAGATGAGATTTATTCTGAGCTTACTTACAAGGGAACACATACCTCCATTGCATCCCTGCCGGGAATGCGGGAACGCACGCTGGTGATCAATGGATTCTCTAAAAGCTTTGCCATGACAGGGTGGAGACTTGGATACGTATGCGGACCGCAGGTCATTCTGGAGCAGATTCTTAAGATTCATCAGTTCGCAATTATGTGCGCGCCCACCAATAGTCAGTATGCAGCAGTGGAGGCGCTTCGCAATTGTGATGATGAAGTGCAGAAAATGCGGGAGGCTTATAACCAGAGAAGACGGTATCTGATGAGCGAATTCCGCCGGATGGGCCTGGAATGCTTCGAGCCTTATGGCGCGTTCTATGTGTTCCCAAGCATCCGGGAATTCGGAATTACGTCAGATGAATTTGCCACCAGATTCCTGGAGGAAGAGAAAGTGGCGGTAGTTCCGGGAACCGCATTCGGAGACTGCGGAGAAGGATTCCTTCGGATATCCTATGCATACTCTCTGGAGGATCTGAAAGTGGCGCTGGGAAGATTTGAGAGATTTATCAATAAACTGCGTGAGGAAAAAAAGTAATTCCTGTACAACAATGCCAAATGCCGGGTTACATCTATTGCAAATAAAAATTACATATGCTATAATGGCAACAGGCAAAAGGATACCAATAGTCCATATAGGACAGCAAAACAAAACCCCCGAAGGTCGTGCATACCTTCGGGGGTTTTTATTCCATTTATGTATGGCGGATTAGACCATAGGCTAGTTACCGGCTACTCATCACCGTCTAACCATTTGTTGATGAAGTGACAAACCACACCAGCCATGACAGTGATAATAAAAGATACCAATATCTCCATAGAGGACACCCCCTTTCCGTACCAGTCTAGGGGCGGTAACAGGATAATTATAGCATATAAGATGTTAATTATGTAAAAAATACAGAATTTATTTGAAGAAAATAATGCATGTAAAATATAGAATATGAGTAAACTTGAATCTTATCTTTTTTTCCTGTATGATAGTTTACGACAGGAGTGGAAAGAATTGTATTAAG
>JAUNGJ010000019.1 GCA_030524585.1 Eubacteriales bacterium
GCGAATTTTGGGGAAAAATCAAACATTGTCTTGTACTAATAAGCTAACCCCATTTGGAGCTGACAAGACAATGACCGCAGTTCTTTCTGGTGAAGCGGATATTGGGTTCATGGGGTCTGAGGCGTCTATCTATACCTATAATGAAGGTGCAAATGATTATGTGGTCAATTTTGCTCAGCTTACCCAGCGTGCCGGGAATTTCCTTGTGGCAAGAGAGAAAATGGACTCTTTTAAGTGGGAGGATTTAAGGGGTAAAGATGTTCTTGGCGGAAGAAAAGGCGGTATGCCAGAGATGGTATTTGAGTATATTCTTCGTCAGAACGGCATTGATCCTTCGGAAGTAAATATTGACCAGAGCATTGATTTTGGCTCTACAGCGGCTGCATTTTCCGGTGGTCAGGGAGAATTTACCGTTGAATTTGAGCCGGGAGCGACCAGCCTTGAATCCGAAGGAAAGGGATATGTTGTCGCTTCTCTCGGAACTGACAGCGGGTACGTGCCATATACGGCATTTTCTGCAAAGAAAAGCTATATTGATGCGAATCCAGAAGTGATTCAGGGCTTTGTAAATGCTTTGCAGAAAGGGATGGATTTCGTGCAGGGCAATACGCCGGCTGAGATTGCAAAGGTCATTGAACCACAGTTTAAAGAGACAGATATTGATACAATTACTACCATTGTGACCCGCTACTATGAACAGGATACCTGGAAAGAGAATCTGATTTTTGAGGAAGCGAGCTTTGACCTTTTGCAGGATATTCTGGATGATGCAGGTGAGCTTAGCGAGCGGGCGCCTTATGAAGATCTGGTAACAACAGAATTTGCGGAAAAAGCGGTCCAGTAAGACTCCTTTTCATTGACGCACGAGAAGCCCTTGATTTATAATAACTATATGGGAAGAAGAGCGGAAGGAGGAATGCGTTATGTTATATCCATTCATTAAGTTACATGATAACACAGAGATCAATCATTCCGAAATGCACGATGATAAGACGGTAGACGTTGTTGTCGAGAAAAAAGATAAAAAGAGAGGTATCTTTAGCCGGGCAATGTGTAAACTGCCGGATTATAAATGGGGAAATGTAGTCGGTTTTAATGACAAAGAATTGGAACGGTTTCAAAAACTTGTAGAGGCTAATTCCAAGCTGATTATGGAATATTCCAAAAAAGGCGGAATGATGAATAATAAATAGTGGGAAATCGGCAGTTTGCTATGTGTATAGTATAACTGCCGATTCATTGACAGTATATGATTGCCTGACTATTCTACAGCATAATAGTCAATTTATTATGGTCCTTGCATTTATTTTTGAAAGTGATATAATAGGCATATGCAGATATGGTTCATCGGTAGAACGCTGGCTTCCCAAGCCGGAGAGGCGGGTTCGACTCCCGTTATCTGCTTTTTTGTTTGCCGTCATTGATTGGCCGGACTTTTTACATACTTTGTAATATATCCGCACACACTACTCTGGAAAGGAGTGTATGCAGATGAAGAAAAACACAAGGGATTATACCCAGACGAAGGATGCCTATGAAGGGCAGCGTGAATCTGCAGTTTACAGGGATTCTTCCCTTTCACCGGCGAAGAAATCAGCTGAGAACATTTACGATGATGACAATATCCCTGATGTTGATTTACCCAAAACCACCGAAAGAATATCGGACTAGCTGGTTTGATATGGAGATTCTGAAGGAGCAGCCTTTATGGCTGCTTTTTTGCTGCCTTAGTATGTGGAAAGATGCGATGGAATACGTTTTCACATGTCATTTTGTAAAATAATAAAAGCAAAAAGTAAAATATATTTGACAAAATGTAATTTGAATGGTAATATGTAACTATCAAAAAGGGATGCAGCAAAGATAGGAGGATGAAGAAATGAGTGCATATATGTTGGGAGTTATTATAGGAATTTCGATAGGAGTAATTTTGGTTATTTTCCTTTTAAGGTGGACGAAAAAGGACGGAAGAATGCGCTGCAAGTGGGATGAAAGACAGTTGCTGATTCGGGGCAATGGGTATAAATATTCATTCTTTACCGTTATCATTCTGTTATATTTGTATGCCATGATTGGCAGCGAAATCAAAGGATTCCCAATGGATTCTCAGGCGGCATGCATTTTGATTATTCTTGTCGGTGCAGTGATAAATATTGTATACTGTATCTGGAACGGAGCATACTTTTCACTGAATGAGAATAGAAAACGTGTGCTGATGGTGTTTGCTCTTCTCGGTGCGGTTAATCTGCTGATTGGGATCAGACATCTTGTGCGAGGAGATGCATTTACGGGTGGGGTACTGAATGGATTGAATGCGAATCTGTTCTGTGGAATACTTTTTGTGATTATTTTCGTGACACTTTTTCTTAGAATGCTGATTCCGGAGAAGGATTATGATGAAGAATAGATGGGGAATATAGATATGAAGAATCTTAGATTGAAGTCTGCCAGAGCTGCCCTTGATATGTCTCAACAGCAGCTGGCAGATCGGGTGGGAGTATCCAGGCAGACCATGAATGCTATAGAAAAAGGGGACTATAATCCGACAATTAAGTTGTGCATTGCGATCTGTAAGGTACTTGGCAGGACCTTAGATGAACTTTTCTGGGAGGAAGATCAGTGATCGGCTTTTGTATTCGGAATTTTTGGCGGCTGGAATTTATACAAAGCATTGTAGGATTCTAATTCCTCCTCATTTTGGGGAGCAGAGGGGATTAGGCCGGTACAATCCTGAGTAGAAGCGGCATTTGACAGATAATCATAAGAATCAATGATTTTTTGGTTATTGACAGATGCCGCCCTTTTGTTTTGAAGAGACTTGTCTGTGTTTTCTTTTTGTATGATTTCATTTTCTCCTGTTATCATAGATACCTCCTTAAATAATACGGTTTACAGTTGAAATTTTTTGATATGAAATATCCTTATTTAGGATGTGTGGAAATAAATGGTTTTATACTGCCAATTCATGTTATACTGGCTATATGGCAGATAATTGCGTATATAGCATAGTAGAAGAAAGAAGGACAAAGCAGATGAAAGTAGCAGTTGATACACATACACATACGATTGCCAGCGGTCACGCTTATAATACGATTCGGGAAATGGCACTTATGGCTTCACAAATGGGATTGGAGGCTTTGGCCATTACGGATCACGGTCCGATGATGCCGGGAGGGCCGCATGATTTTTATTTTCATAATATAAGGGTACTTCCGAGGGAGTACTATGGAATCCCGGTTCTCTTTGGTGCAGAGCTTAATATTATGGATGAGAAGGGGAGGGTAGATTTGCCGGAACGAATCATAGAACGTCTGGATATTACAGTTGCGAGTCTGCACTCTCAATGTTACGGTGAGAGCAAAGGCTTTGAAAAAAATACGGAGGCATATTTGAAAATTATGCAGCGGATGGATGTGGATATTATTGGACATCCGGATGACGGATATTTTGAGGCTGATTATGAGGCTCTTGTGGATATGGCAAAGAAGACAGGGACGCTTCTTGAGGTGAATAATTCGTCGCTGACACCGGGCGGATCTCGAAGAAATACATATGAAAATGATCTTCAGATGCTGAAGCTGTGTAAGAAAACGGGTACGATGATTGTTCTTGGAAGTGATGCACACGTAGATATTGACATTGCGAATACAAAGTATTCTTCTAAAGTACTTAGAGATACGGAATTTCCGGAAGAATTGATAGCAAACACTTCTTATAGCAAACTGATTTCATCGATGAAGCGCAGCAGATAGGATAAATGGAAATTTTTGCGGGTTACCTATGGACTTTATGAATTTAGTGTGCTAAAATGTACAAGTGATGAATTCTGTTGCGGAGGAGACATATTATGAGTAAAAAAATCAGAACAGAAGCAGTTGACTATCTCTTTAAGGCCATATTAAGTTTACAGGACAAAGAAGAGTGTTATACGTTTTTTGAAGATATATGTACGATTAATGAATTGCTTTCGTTGTCGCAGAGATTTGAGGTGGCGAAGATGCTGAGACAGCAGAAGACGTATCTCGAGATTGCGGACAAGACAGGAGCTTCTACAGCGACCATAAGCAGAGTAAACAGGTCTCTGAATTATGGTAATGATGGATACGATATGGTATTTGAACGAATTAACGGAGGAGACGGCGAATAGTCGTCTCCTTATTTAGTTATCATGTACCTGGAGAGAGCAATCGGCGATGGGGTTTACAGGCGGAGTTAAGAAATTCTTTCTTAACTCCGTTTTTAGTTAGATATTTAATTAAATTTTGTTTAAAAATATTAGAAAAATCTAAAATTAGAGGGTAATATATTGACTTGATTGGGAAAGACTACTAATATATTCGTTAGTCATCTAACTAAATAAGGAGGTGCGCAACGAGGATGGAAAAAATAGAAGATGTACCTTTTTTAATGATTCTGCAGCATTTGGGACACTTGATGAAATATCAGGCGGTTTCCAGGCTTGAAGAGTTTGAGTTAAAGCCGAGTCAGGCAGGAATTCTGTTTATTCTGAGCCATGAGAGGGTGCTGTCCCAGCGTGAGCTTGCTGAAAGGATCGGAGTAAAACCGCCGTCCATGACGGTTGCCCTTCAGAAGATGGAGAAGATGGGATATGTAATCAGAGAGAATGATAAGGATGATATGCGCATTATTCGGATTGCATTGACCGAAAAAGGGGAGCATTGTGTAGAGATGGTAAAGGGGCTTATCTGGCAGGCGGAAATGAGCTGCTTCGTGGATTTTCCCAGGAAGAGAGACTTCTGATGAAGCGTCTTTTGATACAAATGCAGTATAATCTCTTAAGCTCCAGGGATATGAAGAATATGGATATGCATGAATTGATAAGAAAGGAAAGACGGATATATGAGCAACTTATTTAAGTTTTTAAAGCCGCATGCAGGCGCGGTCCTGGCAGTTCTGTGTGTACTGATCGTGCAGGCATACTGTGATCTGTCGCTGCCGGGATATACCTCAGATATTGTAAATGTGGGAATCCAGCAAAGCGGTATTGATGAGCGTGTGCCCGAATGGATTGGGGAAGAGGATCTGGAAAAGCTGCTGTTATTTACTTTATCCGGAGACCGGAATACTGTCCGGGATGCATATGAAGCGGATGACCGCATGAACTATGACTATGACGGCAGTGTATACCGTATAAAGGATGAGGTGCTGAAGGATGAAGAGCAGCTGGCTGAGCTTGCGGAAATACTTGGAAAACCCATGTTATTTGCAGCGGGAATGGATTCCGGCAGTGAGATGACTCAGGGGCTGGAGATGCAGATGCAGATACCCATGGAGGACGAACAGCGGGATGCGATTCTTTCCCAGATGTATGATAAAATGACAGATTTGCCGGAGACGATGGTAGAGCAGGCGTCAGCCATCTACATTAAGCAGGCGTACCAGAACATCGGGTTAGATACGGATGCCATGCAGAACAGATATATTTTGACAACCGGGGCAAAGATGCTTGCACTGGCGGCGCTGGGGATGTGCGCAAGTATTCTGGTAGGACTAATGGCTTCCAGAGTCGCGGCCAGTGTGGGACGCGACTTGAGAGGAAATGTGTTCCGCAAGGTAGTTGGATTTTCGAACGGAGAGTTTGATAAATTCTCGACCGCTTCCCTGATTACCAGAAGTACCAATGATATTCAGCAGATTCAGATGCTGACGGTTATGATCCTGAGAATGGTGCTTTATGCACCGATTCTGGCAGTGGGCGGCGTGTGGAAGGTGTTTAACACTAATGTGGATATGTCGTGGATCATTGCTTTGGCAGTTGTGCTGATCCTAATCGTTGTGATCGTGCTGTTTGTTGTCGTAATGCCGAAGTTTAAGGTGGTACAGAGTCTGGTGGATCGTTTGAATCTGGTTTCCAGAGAGATTCTGACTGGTCTGCCGGTGATTCGGGCTTTCAGCACTGAGAAATATGAGGAAGAGCGCTTTGATACGGCAAATAAAGATCTGACGAAAGTAAATCTGTTTGTGAACCGGGCCATGACCTTTATGATGCCGTTAATGATGGTGATTATGAATTCCATTACCGTATTGATTGTATGGAGCGGTTCCCACAGTATTGACTCCGGAACCATGCAGGTGGGGGATATGATGGCATTTATTACTTATACGATGCAGATTATCATGTCCTTCCTGATGATTTGCATGATCTCGGTTATGCTTCCAAGAGCGGCGGTATCTGCAACCCGCGTGGATGAAGTATTAAAGAGTGAAACAGCGATAAAAGACCCGGAGGCGCCGAAACATCTTGCCGAGAATTTGGAGGGAGAAGTCCGGTTTGAACAGGTTTCCTTTCGGTATCCGGGGGCAGAAGAGGATGTACTGCATAACTTGAACTTCACGGCAAAACCGGGCCAGACAACGGCGATCATCGGCAGTACCGGAAGCGGTAAATCTACGCTGGTAAATCTGATTCCAAGATTTTATGATGTGACAGATGGAAGAATTACGGTTGACGGAGTGGATGTGCGGGATCTTACTCAGCATGAGCTGAGAGATCAGCTCGGCTATGTGCCGCAGAAGGGGATTCTCTTTTCAGGGGATATTGCTTCCAATATTCTGTATGGAAATCCGGATGGCAGCGAGAGAGAGATGAAAGAGGCGGCAGAGATTGCCCAGGCTACGGAATTTATCCGGGAAAAGAAGCAGCAGTATCAGAGCCCGATTTCTCAGGGCGGCGCCAATGTATCCGGCGGGCAGAAGCAGCGTCTGTCGATCGCGAGAGCCATTGCGAAGCATCCGAAGATATATATTTTTGATGACAGCTTTTCCGCACTGGACTATAAGACTGACGTCAAGCTGAGAAATGCACTGAAGGAAAAGACGGCGGACAGTACGGTAATTATTGTGGCGCAGCGAATCAGTACGATTCTTCATGCCGAGCAGATCATTGTGCTGGACGACGGTGAGATTGCAGGAATCGGTACGCACAGGGAGCTTTTGAAGAACTGTGATGCGTATTACCAGATTGCATCCTCCCAGTTATCTGAGAAAGAACTGGAAGAGGATCTGAAGGAGGTGGGCTAAGATGGCAGAAAGAAAAAGCGGAGCAGGGAGACGAAGCCCACATGGGGTTGCGTCAGGAGAGAAGGCAAAGGACTTCAAGGGGACGATGAAGAAGTTGATCCGCTATATGGGAACCTATAAGATTGCAATATTTTTTGTAATGATATTTGCAATTGGAGGAACCATCTTTAATATTGTAGGACCGAAGATCCTTGGTAAAGCTACGACAGAGATTTTTAATGGCCTGGTGAGCAAGATATCAGGCGGGGCCGGGATTGATTTTGACAGAGTCGGGAAAATACTGGTTGGCCTTCTGGGATTGTACGTGATCAGTGCGGTTTTCTCATTTATCCAAGGTTACCTTATGACAGGGATTTCACAGAAAATGACTTACCGGCTCAGAAAAGAGATTTCAGAGAAGATTAACCGGATGCCGATGAGTTATTTTGATAAGTATACCCACGGAGAGATCCTGTCCCGAATCACGAATGATGTGGATACTCTGGGGCAGAGTCTGAACCAGAGTGCAACCCAGATGATCACATCTGTAACGACAATTATCGGTGTGCTGGTGATGATGCTCAGCATCAGCCCGCTTATGACGGTGGTTGCCCTTCTGATTCTGCCGGTATCGATGGGGTTGATTTCTGCAATTGTAAAGCGGTCTCAGAAATACTTTAAGGATCAGCAGGAATATCTGGGTCATATCAATGGCCAGGTGGAAGAGGTTTATGGTGGGCATAATATTGTCAAGGCCTTTAACAAAGAGGAAGATATTATCCATACCTTTGATGAGACGAATGATGTGCTGTACCAATCAGCATGGAAGTCCCAGTTCCTGTCCGGTATGATGATGCCGGTTATGCAGTTTGTGGGCAATTTGGGATACGTTGCGGTGTCGATTCTAGGTGGATACCTGGCAATCAAAAAGACCATTGAAGTAGGTGATATTCAATCATTTATCCAGTATGTGCGCCAGTTTACCCAGCCGATCCAGCAGGTGGCGCAGGTGGCAAATATGCTGCAGTCTACGGCGGCAGCTTCTGAGAGAGTGTTTGAATTCCTGGAAGAAGAGGAAGAGGATACGACGGTGTCCGATCCGGTATCTGTAGAAGGATTGGAAGGCAGGGTAGAATTCGAACATGTTAAGTTTGGCTATAACCCGGATCATACCATCATTCATGATTTTAATGCAGAGGTGGAACCGGGGCAGAAGATTGCCATTGTTGGGCCTACCGGAGCAGGAAAAACTACAATGATCAAGCTGTTGATGCGTTTTTATGATGTAAACGGCGGAGCGATCAAGGTGGATGGCCACAATCTGAAGGATTTCAATCGAAGCGAGCTGCGGCAGATGTTTGGTATGGTGCTGCAGGATACCTGGCTGTTTCATGGAACCATTGAGGATAATATCCGTTACGGCAGGTTGGATGCCACCCATGAAGAGGTGGTGGAAGCTGCAAAAGCGGCCTATGTACACCGGTTTGTACAGACGCTTCCAAGTGGTTACAATATGATTCTGAATGAAGAAGCAAGCAATGTATCCCAGGGACAGAAGCAGCTTCTTACTATTGCAAGGGCAATTTTGGCTGATCCGAAGATTTTGATTCTGGATGAGGCAACCAGCTCCGTAGATACCAGAACGGAGGTGCGGATACAGAAAGCGATGGATAATCTGATGAAGGGCAGAACCAGCTTTGTGATTGCCCACAGACTGTCTACTATTCGGGATGCGGATCTGATTCTGGTTATGAAGGATGGAGATATTATCGAGCAGGGAAATCACGAAGAGCTGCTTGCAAGAAAAGGTTTCTATGCGGAACTTTATAATTCTCAATTTGAGAGAAGCGCGTAACGTACGGTTTGTAAGATACGCGTATCTTTGAACGAAGCTTTTTTATGTCGATAGTGGATTCGGGAAAAATTTCCTATGAAATAAAAATACGCTGATGTCCGGTAAAGGCATCAGCGTATAGATTACTATTTCTTTTTCTTAGATTCCGGTTTCGGCATATCGTCGATCAGCTTCTCGATCACCTGCTTTTTTACGTACACATCAAATGCAAGACTGCAGATGAATGAAAATTTCTGAAGCATCTCCCGGTCTTCTTCTGGGACGTCTGTAAATGTGTCCAGGGAATGGGTGTAGCTTCTGGAAATATCTTTGGCCATGGAATCAATGCGGGACTTTTCCAGCGCACATACCTCCTCGTAAATGTCAGTCATAGAGAAGCCGTCATCGCTGCCAAAGTATTTGCTGGTAATTGGATCCAGCAGAGTCTCAATATCTTTAATGGAAAGCAGATTCTTAAAATAGTAAATAAAGATCAGCGCCAACACGTGTTCTTTGGAATACTTCTTCTTGACCGGTGGTGGAAGAAGATTATTCTTGGCATAATTGTTGATCATAGTTTTGGTAAGAATCTTATCTTCCGGATAACGTTTAGTACGTTCCAGACCTTCTTCCATAAATGTAGTAACCTGATCCATGTACAGATCAATATTTGGAATCTGGTCAGGCTTTATATAGTCGATTCTGGAGATACTTTCCAGAATACTGTTCAGCACATCTTTTGTATCAATCGTCATAATTATCACCCCAATATAGCTATTATATAGTATTAAAAACCATATGGCAAGCTGTTTTTCAAATCATAAAGAAGGCTTAAGAATTAATGACCGGAGGCCCATTCGGCGTACTGGGCGAGAATACGTATGGTGTCCAGTGGATGTTCCGGGCTGTGCTTCAAAAAGGCATGGAACGTTCCTCTTATAAGAAATGTGATGAGGATTTCTTTTTCCAGATCATGCTCATATTCAGGGTGTTTCTTAAGAACCTGTTCCCGGATACTCTGTTCCAGACGGTCGACCATGACGCTTTGACGGCTGTCAGAAAAAAGGGTATGGAGGAGAACGGTCTGCGACATCATAGCCTCGCTGATCTCCAGGGTTGCACGCCCGGGGTTATCGATCAGGGTATCCGGATGAGGGATCGAGCGGACGATATTGTTGATCAGCTCTGTTTCCATGGATTCTGACAGATCGTAGATGTCTCTGTAGTGCTGATAAAAAGTGGCTTTGTTGATAAAAGCAGCATCAGCAAGTTCCTTTACTGTAATTTTTTCAATGGGCTTTCTGGAGCGAAGCTCAATAAAGGCATTGGTAATATTGGTGCGTGTACGCATGACTCGAAGATCCATAATAACTCCTTTTTTAGACAATTTTGACCATCAGTCAATTATTTTACAAATAGAAAAAAATGACGATGGAAATCCTATACAATTTTCCTTAAACTATAGTATAGCAAGATAAACGACTACCGTCAATTAATTGAGATGAGTCGTATTTTACGGAGGAATAAAAGGATGGATTTGTATGGATTCTATACAGGGAAAATTTTTGACGCACATCATTTTCTGGGATGTAAGCTGCAGGGGAAGAAAGCGATATTCCGTACCTTTGCGCCGGCAGCAGAGAAGGTTGCGTTAATCGGAGAGTTCAATGACTGGAAGGAAACAGAGATGCATCGGGTGTATGACCGGAATTTCTGGGAGTGTGAGATAGACGGGGTAAAGCCGGGACAGATGTATAAGTATCGGATTTACGGTAAGGACGGGCAGGCCATTGATCACTGTGATCCTTATGGATATGGTATGGAGCTTCGTCCGAACAGCGCGTCAATTGTCCGTGATCTTCGTACATATGGCTTTGGGGATCAGGAGTGGCTGAACAACAGGACGGATTGTAAGGATAAGGCATTGAATATTTACGAGCTTCATGCAGGCTCATGGAAGAGCAATAAAGAGGATGAGAATGGATGGTATACTTATACGGAGCTTGCAGATATGCTGATTCCTTATTTGAAGGAATATGGATATAACTACATTGAAGTAATGCCGTTAAATGAACATCCGTGTGACGAATCCTGGGGATACCAGAGCACGGGATTTTTTGCGCCCACTTCCCGGTATGGAACCGCGGATCAGCTGAAGGAGATGGTAGACAAGCTCCATCAGGCAGGAATTGGCGTGATTCTGGATTTTGTGCCGGTGCATTTTGCAGTGGACGGATATGGCTTGGCGAATTATGACGGAACTCCACTTTATGAATACCCCCATCAGGATATCGGAAGAAGTGAGTGGGGGAGCTGCAATTTCAATCACTCCAGAGGCGAGGTCAGAAGCTTCCTGCAGTCCTGTGCAAGCTATTGGATGGAAGAGTACCATGTGGACGGCCTTCGCATGGATGCGATCAGTAACATGATCTACTGGCAGGGAAATAAGGATCGTGGAGTCAATAAGAATGCGGTCGAATTTTTAAAATGTATGAATCAGGGATTAAAGGAGCGCCATCCGGGAATCCTGCTTGCGGCAGAAGATTCTACAGCTTACGGACAGGTTACGAAGGCCACTTGGGCAGGCGGGCTTGGGTTTGACTACAAGTGGGATATGGGCTGGATGAATGATACGCTGGATTATTTCAGAATAGATCCGTTATTCCGCGGCGGCATTTATCACAAATTAACATTTTCCATGATGTACTATCCGGAGGAGAATTATCTTCTGCCATTGTCTCATGACGAAGTGGTGCACGGCAAAGCGACCATTGCCCAGAAGATGAACGGACAGTACGAGGTGAAATTCCCTCAGGCAAAAGCATTATATATGTATATGTATGCACATCCCGGCAAGAAACTGAACTTTATGGGAAATGAGCTTGGACATTTGCGGGAATGGGACGAGAAACGTGAGCTGGACTGGGACATCCTGAAATATCCAACGCATGATTCCTTCCACCGGTTTATGAAAGATCTGAATCAATTGTATCTGGAAAACTCAGCTCTCTGGCAGTGGGACTATAAATCAGAAGGCTTCCGGTGGATCGACTGTCATCAGGAAAGCAGATGTATCTATGCCATCGAGCGAAGCAGCCAGAACAAAAAGATGATTGCACTGTTTAATTTCTCGGGAATTGAACAGAAGGAATATTCTTTTGATATTGAAGATGGAATTTATGAGACGGTATTAAACAGTGAGCAGGACATCTATGGCGGCACAGTGGTGGAGAAGAAATGCTGGGAGACGAAGAACGGAAGACTTACCGTGGATCTCCCTCCGTTTAGTGCGGTTTTCATAGAGAAAGCAGCCGACAGGCCGGTGAAAAAGGAGAGTAAAAGTACGAAAACAGTGAAGAAAGCGAATCCTGTGAAGAAGAAAGTGAGCAAAAAGAAAAAATAAAGAGATTGCAGGCGGCAGAGTTTAAGATGCCGTCTGTTTTTGCGTTTGTAAAAAATATATAAAGTCATTGACTTTCCTAAGTATCGTGCTAAAATATTGTTTGAAAGCAAATTGTTTGATTACAAACAGTTTGTCTTCGAACAATTTTGAACACAGGGAGTGATGGAGAGAATGAAATGTGAACCAGAGATTCCACGGGAAATCAATCGGAGTATTCCAGTGGGACCAATGATACACAAGATGGATCGGATGCTTTCGAGAAATATGGCGTCACAGGTGCGGGCAGCCGGACTTGATGAGCTTACTCAAATGCATGGATGGATTATCCGCTATCTGTACGAGAACCGGGAAGAAGAGATTTTTCAGAAGGACATTGAGAAATTCTTCTCTATTGGAAGATCAGCAGTAACCAATATTATACAATTGATGGAGAAAAAGGGTTTCATTGTCAGAGAGTCGGTATCCAGCGATGCAAGGCTGAAAAGGGTGAAGCTGACGGAAAAGGGAATCGGAAGCTATGAGATGTTTGAATGCCTGATCTCCAGGCTGGACAGAGAGTTGATTCAGGGCATAACAGAAGAAGAGCTGAATACATTCTATACAGTAATGAGAAAGTTAAGAGATAACCTGGAGATTAGTCAGGGTGTCAGAGAGGAGGATGAGCATGCTGAGCGTACTGCTGAAGGAAGTAAAGGAATTTAAGCGGGCTTCCATTGTGACACCGCTTTTTATGATTTTAGAAGTGATGATGGAGATGGTCATTCCATTTTTGATGGCATCGATTATTGATGAAGGTGTTAATGCCGGCGACATCAGACACATTTATAAAGTGGGAGGATTCATGGTGATTGCGGCGCTGGTCGGTCTCTTTGCAGGTATGGCAGGAGGACGGTTTGGCGCTAAGGCAAGTGCAGGATTTGCAAGGAATCTGAGAGAGGCGATGTTTAATAATATTCAGACCTTCTCCTTTGCAAATATTGACAAATACAGTACGGCGGGGCTGGTAACCCGTCTGACCACAGATGTCACCAATATCCAGAATGCTTACCAGATGGTACTTCGGATGTTCATGCGTGCACCGGCAAGTATTATCTGTGCGATGGCAATGGCGTTCCTGATTAATAAGAGACTGGCAAGTATTTATCTTGCGGCGGTTCTGATATTGGGCAGTATTTTGTTCCTGCTGCTTCGAAGAGCGACAAAATATTTCCAGATGGCATTTCCCAAATATGATGATCTGAATGCCTCTGTGCAGGAAAATGTATCTGCAATCCGGGCGGTGAAGGCTTATGTAAGGGAAGAAGAGGAAACCTCGAAATTTCGAAAGGCAAGTGAGAATATATATAAGATTTTTGTAAGAGCGGAGAAGAATGTAATTCTGAATGCACCGTTGATGCAGTTTACGGTATATACCTGTATTTTGCTGATCAGTTGGATGGGTGCCAAGATGATTGTGTCTTCTTCACTGACAACAGGAGAGCTGATGAGCCTGTTAGCTTATTGTATGAACATTCTTATGAGCCTGATGATGCTGTCCATGGTATTTGTGATGATTTCCATGAGTTCGGCCAGTGTGCGCCGTGTCAGTGAAGTGCTGACAGAGGAAAGTACATTGAAGAATCCGGAGAAACCGATTATGGAGGTGCCGGATGGAAGTATCGAATTCCGGGAAGTAGATTTTGCTTATAACAAAGAATGCGCCGCGCCGGTGCTGCTGGCGATCGATCTGTCCATTCACTCCGGTGAGACCATCGGGATTCTGGGGGCAACCGGAAGCGCTAAGACCAGTCTGGTGAATCTGATCAGCCGTCTGTATGATGTGACGGCAGGAGAAGTGCTGGTGGGCGGTCACAATGTAAAGGATTATGATATGGAAACGCTTCGGAATCAGGTGTCCGTAGTGCTACAGAATAATGTACTGTTTTCAGGAACGATTTTGGATAATCTTCGCTGGGGCGATAAGAATGCAACCGACGAGGAATGTATAGAAGCCTGTCGGCTGGCCTGTGCCGATGAATTTATCCAGAAATTCCCAGATGGCTATCACACGCATATAGAGCAGGGCGGAACGAATGTATCCGGAGGGCAGAAACAGAGACTGTGTATTGCCAGAGCGCTGCTGAAGAAGCCGAAAATACTGATTCTGGACGACAGTACCAGTGCGGTGGATACGGCAACGGACGCCAGAATCCGCCGGGCATTCCGGGAAGAGATACCGAATACGACCAAGATTATCATCTCACAGCGGATCTCGAGTATTCAGGATGCGGACCGCATTCTCGTGATGAACGACGGATGTGTGGATGGATTCGCCTCCCATGAGGAATTACTGGAAACCAATGATATTTACCGTGAGATCTATGAGTCTCAGACTCAGGGCGGCGGAGATTTTGATGAAAAGGCAGGTGAGTAGAAATGGCAATGAATCCAAGAGAAATGCGGGGCATGAAGTCGAATCTTGAGAATCCGGGGAAAGTTTTTAAACGGCTTATGGCATATGTATTCCGCCATTACAAAATTCATTTTGCTCTGGTAGTAGTATTGATTTTTCTGGGTGTGATAGCAAATGTTCAGGGAACCATGTTTATGCAGAAGCTGATTGACGATTATATTACACCATTTTTGCTGAGTGATACGCCGAATTTTTCACCTCTCGCACATGCGATTGGAAAGGTGGCGGTATTCTATGCGGTTGGTGTGGTGTCTGTCTATCTGTATAACCGCATTATGATATATGTAACACAGGGAACTCTGAGAGACTTGAGAAATGATCTGTTCACCCACATGGAAAAACTGCCGATCCGGTATTTTGATACCCATGCCCATGGCGATATCATGTCCATTTATACGAACGATATCGATACCTTGCGGCAGATGATCAGCCAGAGTATTCCACAGGTATTAAACAGTGGAATTACAATCATCAGTGTATTTATCAGTATGCTGGTGTTAAATATCCCGCTGACATGCGTCACACTGATTATGGTCGGAATTATGCTGCTTTGTACCAAAAAAGCAACCGGGCAGAGCGGAAGATATTTCCTGATGCAGCAGAAGAATCTGGGAGCGGTAAACGGTTATATCGAGGAGATGATGAATGGCCAGAAGGTGGTAAAGGTTTTCTGCCATGAGGAAGAGAGTAAAGAGAAGTTCAGGGAGCTGAATGACGCGCTCTATGTCAGCGCCGACCGGGCCAATACATTTTCCAATATTCTGGGCCCCATCAATGCACAGCTTGGCAATGTCAGCTATGTGCTGTGTGCGATTGTGGGCGGAGCTTTGGCATTAAATGGTGTGGGAGGATTCACGCTGGGAGGGCTTGCAAGCTTTCTTACCTTTAACAAGAGCTTCAGTATGCCGATCAATCAGGTGAGTATGCAGCTCAATGCCATTGTAATGGCGATGGCTGGCGCAGACCGTATTTTTACACTTCTGGATGAGGAAGTGGAGGCCGATAACGGATATGTCACTTTGGTCAATGCAAAGGAAGAAAACGGAAAGCTGGTGCCGACAGAGGAAAGAACCGGACGCTGGGCATGGAAGCATACCCATCAGGCAGACGGGACGACGGATTATGTGGAAGTAAAGGGAAATGTGGTATTTAACGATGTAGACTTCGGATATACCGATGAAAAGATTGTGCTTCATAATGTGAAGCTGTATGCGGAACCGGGACAGAAGATTGCCTTTGTAGGTTCCACCGGAGCCGGCAAGACTACGATTACCAACCTGATTAACCGGTTTTATGATATTCAGGACGGCAAGATCCGGTATGACGGTATTAATATTAACAAGATTAAGAAAGCAGATTTGAGATGGTCTCTGGGAATCGTACTTCAGGATACCCATCTTTTTACCGGAACAGTTATGGAGAATATTCGTTTTGGTAAGCTGGACGCCACAGATGAAGAGGTCATCGCAGCGGCGAAGCTTGCCAATGCAGATGGATTTATTAAACGTTTGCCGGAGGGATATGATACTATGCTGAGCGGTGACGGCGCCAACTTAAGCCAGGGACAGAGACAGCTCCTTGCCATTGCCAGAGCAGCCATTGCAGATCCGCCGGTATTGATTCTGGATGAGGCAACCAGCTCCATCGATACCCGGACAGAGCGTATCGTACAGGAAGGTATGGACCGCCTTATGAGCGGCAGAACTACCTTTGTGATCGCGCACAGACTGTCAACCGTAAGAAACTCTGATTGTATCATGGTGCTTGAGCAGGGAAGAATCATTGAGCGGGGAACTCATGACCAGCTGATTGAAGAAAAAGGAAAGTATTATCAATTGTATACAGGAAATGCGATCAGCGCATAAAGAGAGTGTATAGTGGAAAGGATATCCGGCAATTTTCGGATATCCTTTTGTGAAGGAGATAGTTATATGGATAAAAACGAACAATGGTTACAGTGGGCAGTTGAATTACAAAGCCTGGCGCAGGCTGGATTATTTTATGCAAAAGACGCCTTTGATACGGAGCGATATGAGAAAATCAGAGATATTGCGGCAGAAATGATAGCGTATAAATCAGAGATTCCGATTGATAAGGTTAAAGATTTATTCTGCAATGAAACAGGATATCAGACGCCAAAGCTGGATACCCGCGCGGCTATCTTTCAGGATGACAAAATATTATTGGTAAAAGAGAAGAATGGAACATGGTCGCTTCCGGGAGGCTGGGTGGACGTTCATGTTTCGGCCCGGGAAAATACAATAAAAGAAGTAAAGGAAGAAGCCGGTCTGGATGTAACTGCCGATCTGGTAATTGCAGTACAGGATAGAGAGAAGCATAATCTGCCCATATATGCATATAAGGTCTGCAAAATATTTGTACTGTGCACCGTAATTAGCGGGCAGTTTGAATCCAATATAGAAACGGTTGAAAGCCGGTATTTTGGACTAGATGAATTGCCGGTACTTGCGACAGAAAAGAATAATGAGGAGCAAATAAAAATGTGTTTTGATGCATATCATGCGGATAGCTGGAAGACCTTATTTGACTAGTCGGCAGGAGGATTGGAATATAAAATTAGTGAAACTGTGGGAAGCGTATTTTAAGACGATTTTTATAGAAGAAGAACTATTATGACACAGAAAGAACGTATGGAAGCGGGGCTTATCTATGATCCGGCTGATAAAGAAATTATAGATGATCAGGCACAAAGGCTTGAACTGATGTATGAATTTAATGCATCACGTCCAAGTGAAGTTGAAAAGCGAACTGAACTGCTGAACAGGATGCTTGGGAAAATAGGCGAAGAATGTTATATTGAACCACCTTTCAGAGCTAACTGGGCGGGAAAAAACCTGTATCTTGGCGACAGGTTCAATTCATTACAGTCTCACTATGAATGCAAATATGATTTTTTGGTAATTTCTTTTTCCTATTTCCTGTTGTGTTTCATCGTGAGTTAATTGTTTTCCGTCAATAAATGCCAAAATTTCTTTATAAGTTTGAATATCATGATTCTTTTTGAATTTTTCAATTTTAATTGCTGTATATAGTGATATGGCGAACAAACATAGCCAAATAATAATTCCTATATACCCGTCAATACTAAATAAAGGATAAGCACTTATCGTTACAATTATCAATTCAATCAGGAAAACAATGCTTATTACATTAAACTTTTATAAATCCTTTATTTTCAAGGCGCTTGAAGGATTTAAATAAAACCTTATGGAGTTTGATGAACATCTATAAAATGTTGTTTTTACAACTGGGATTTTTATTCTAATCTATCCTTTATTAGCCGATTTATTATTTTCGTTAATGGCTTACAAATTTGTTTGGAAAGTAAGCCAACAAACAAAGCCGCAGCAGCCGTACCCTCTCTAACTCCTAACAATTCACCCTTTGCGAAAAAACCTATCAATATAGCTATTACTACTAATGTAACATCAAAGCATACTTTCATATTTCCAAATTTAATGGGCAATACTCTGCAAATTGCAAGTACAAGTCCTTCTCCTGCTAATGTAACAACATTTGCCGTAACCTCCATGCTAACACCTATAGCCACTAAAACAATCCCCACGATGCATAAAATCCACTGCGTTAGATAAGATGAATAGGTGATCCCGTTAATCATCCACACTGAAAAATCTGTCATAAATCCAAAAAGTAGTGCCACCGGCAACTGCATCAACTGTATAGGCTGATATTTCTTTCTCAAAATGATTATTTGCAGCAAAATAAATATACAGTGCATGATAATGGTTACCATCCCAACTGTTATCGGAGATATGAGACTTATAACATAGGGAACACTTGAAATAGGTGAAGTTCCCAAATTTGCCTTAATGGAAAAAGCTACTCCTAACGACATGATAAACAGAGCTATGCAAAGAAATAGGTATCTTTTAAAATATTCAATTTTCATATATAATTTCCTTCCTTCCTTTTAATTAAAATACAATTAAATCGAAAGAACGAAATCATCACCTTTATTTCTTGGCAGATTAGGTATTCCCCAAATCCATATAATTATATTTTTCATATTGTTATCCCTAAACATTCAATCTTTAACATTTTTACAAACTAGAATTTATTGGTCTGTAGGATATGCACATAATCCACATATTTATAATGATTTACAATTCTTTTTTATTTTGTCCAGTAATGAGTGATATCAAAACTTTCTGACTTTGCCGAGAACGAAAGCCGTGAAGGATGCCGTGGATTATTATGTTTGGTTGTAGATATTACTTTTCCATTTACCTCTTCTCCGAAAGCAATAAATCTGCAGGAATACTTGCTGGCTATACCGTAAATATCATATAGACAATTGATAAGATAATCACGCTCATTTATTGGATTTCCCCAAGCCGCCCATATAGTTAAATTTGTTTTCTTTAAATATCTTTCTATATAATGCAGATTTTCCTTATGTAAATCATCGTTTCGCGTGCAGGGCAGGCATTTAGGATTAGTAGAACGATACGGATAAACATTAAACATAATCCAGCTATCAAAGCCATTTCTCTTTGCAATTTGCTCAACCATATGTAATGTTTTATCTGCGTATTCGTTGTTCGCAGTACTTGGATTAACTCCAAAACAAATAAGTGGATTATTCCCAGAAACCCCTAATACAAAACGCTTGCATATATCGTCTCCAATATAAATGTCTGGTGCAACTTCCCATTTATATTTCATTTTATTCGCCTTCTAATCTAATGTTTATACACGTCCCTGCAATTTCCGGTTTTTCTATCTTAAATATATTAATATTATAGCATTGCTAAATCATATGGACGTTCCTTTTCTGCTTTGCTTATAATATTGTTATTTTATTGGTATTTCAAGCAGGCAAACATGGATTGTATTTTCAATATTCTTAACTATGTGAAACTCCAAGCTCCCATTTTGAAACTAATTGTCTGGAAACCTTCAGAAGTTCCTTGAGATATTCCAGTGTCAGGGCCTTACTTATGCGGGGATTTTGAATTTGCTTACCTATCGCCATTTTACCGTCCTTTTTTGACATTCCGGGCAATTCATGCCCGTAAATTCTGAAAATGGTTTATTTCGGTATGCCTATTTTCATCTCCGTAAATATTTCCGATGCCGGCAACGGTCTTCTGTTCTAATAAGCATTCTTTGATGGCCTTCTTTCTCCTGCCGATTTGCTGCTGTAGCCAATCTGCTGTCAGGCGGGAATCAAAGGGCTTGATTCCAAGCTTCAGGGAGAGAAGTATCATGAAAACGCTAAACTTACTTTAACATGTATCTATTAATTTTTCCATCCGTATGGTCTTTTTTTTGAAGTATGATTTTCCGGTACTAAAGCTTGAAGATAGGGATAACAATGTGTAAAATATAAATGAAGTGAGAGTATATGGATGTTTGAATCATGGCCGGATTCCTATATCTTGGGGAACGGCCGGTCTGGCAGTTTTACATTGCGTTCATCATTATGGTGATCAGTACCGTAATGATGATCGAAGATTCGATTCAGTTGCAGCATACTCATGAACATGCACATCATAAACTGGAAAATCACAACCACTTGCATATGTCACAGGCATAACCGTCGGATGGCAAGGGAGTTGCGCCGTAAAAAAAGAGGAAGATAAAGATAGATTTTTTAAAACGAAAATGAATGGAGGAAGTATAATATGTTAGAGTTTCGGTATGACACACAGTTATTAATTGAAGGAGAAGATCTTGATGAGGATGTTATCAGTGAGTATTTTACAGAAAACTTTCAGGGAGACTGTCTGCTGGCAGTTGGCGATGAGGAACTGATAAAAATTCATTTCCACACGAATGAACCATGGAAGGTGCTGGAGTATTGCGCTTCTCTCGGAGAGATCTATGATATTGTAGTAGAGGATATGGACAGACAGGCAAGAGGTCTGCAGGGTTAAAGGAAAGATGAATGGAAATGGAGTGAAAAACGGTGTGCTGAAAAAGCCGGATGCAGGCAGGATGTTCATCATGATAACAGGAATCATCCTGATAGGAATGGGAGTAGCATCATACAGAATCAGCTTGTTTGGCGTGGATGCATTTACCTGTATGAATCTGGGAATCAGCGGATTTATTGGAATCAGCTTTGGAAACTGGCAGCTGATTATGAATGTGTTCCTTCTTATTGCAGTGTTTTTTACCGTACGTAATTGTATTGGTCCGGGGACAGTGGTTAATATGGTGTTTGTGGGATACATTGCAGACTTCTGCTGCTGGCTGATATGGGATGTGTTGGGAATAAACGCAGGATTATCTATACGTGTTCTGTTTCTTTGTGTCGGAACCTTGTTTGCTTCTCTTGGATGTGCGTGGTATATGACCGCAGACTTGGGGATTGCGCCTTATGACAGTGTGGCGCTTATAATTATGAAGTTTGTCGGGAACAAAATTTCTTTTCGTATGGCGAGGGTCGCTTCGGATGTGACCGTCATACTTGCAGGAGTAATCTTCTGCATATTGGCGCGTAACAATGTATGGGAGATCATTGGCGTGGGAACGATTGTCAATGCATTTTGTAATGGCCCGCTGATTCAGCTTTTCCAGACACTTATGAAAAGGACGTTTAAAAATATAAATTAAAAATTGTAGAATGGATAGACCATTTTGTATAGCAGAGTAAAAAAGGAGGATATTTCAATGAGAAAGAATTTTGGGGCAAAGCCATACACATACCCACAGCCGGTATTTATCATTGCAACCTATGGAGAGAATGGGATGCCGGATGCCATGAATGCGGCTTGGGGAGGCATTAGCGAGGGAAAAGAGATTTCCATGTGTCTGAGCGCAGGTCATAAGACGGTAAAAAATATTTTAGAGCGGGGAGCTTTTACGGTCAGCATGGCAGACGCAGAGCATGTGGTAGAATGCGATTATGTGGGCGTTGTATCTGGGAATGATACTCCGGATAAATTTGCAAGAGCCGGATTCCATGCAGTGAAGTCGGAATTTGTGGATGCGCCGTTAATTGAGGAGCTGGCGATTGCAGTAGAATGCAAGCTGATCAGTTATGACAAGGAGACCTGTCGTCTGGTGGGAGAGATTGTAAATGTTAGTGTAGATGAGCGTGTTTTGGATGAGAATGGCAGGGTGGATGTGGCGAAAGCCGCACCAATTACATTTGACCCCTTCAATAACGCGTACATAAAGCTGGGAGAGAAGGCAGGCAACGCATTTCGGGACGGCATGGCATTAAAATAGATAGTAAGCTTGGAGGATATGAGATGAGCGCGGAAAAGAAATTATCCTGCATTGACTGTGCGGTGGCAAATTGTAATATGATGGACAGAGAATTTCCGGGGTTCTGTCTGACTACGGAAACCGTGACAGAGGATGATATTGCATATGTGCGGGGAAAATACAGTGAAGAAGAAAACAAACGGAGTATGGTTGCGGCGGCCTGTGTGGAGTATGAAGGATACTGCCAGCTTACCCGGGTGCAGGAGATTATGGATTATGCCAGACGTATTGGAGCAAAGAAGCTTGGCATTGCCACTTGCGTGGGGCTGATCGGTGAATCAAGAATGCTGGCGAAGATTTTCAGGAAGCATGGATTTGAAGTTTATGGAGTAGGATGTAAGGTGGGATGTATTCCGAAGCATGAGGTTGGGATTCCCATGGAATGCGAAGAACTGGGACGAAATATCTGTAACCCGATCATGCAGGCGAAGCTTCTCAATGATGCGCACACGGATCTGAATGTGGTGGTTGGATTATGTGTGGGCCATGACAGCCTGTTTTACAAATACTCGGATGCGCTGGTAACCACAGCGGTTACAAAGGATCGGGTGCTGGGCCATAATCCGGTGGCTGCTCTCTATACGGCGGAAGGATATTACAGGAAAAAATTGTTTAGCGAGGAAAAGAATGACTAATTTAGATACATTGAATAAGCCTCAGCAGGAGGCGGTACAATATACGGAGGGACCTCTTCTGATCTTAGCAGGGGCGGGTTCGGGCAAGACCAGGGTTCTGACACATAGGATTGCATATTTGATTGAAGAGAAAGGGATCAACCCCTGGAATATACTGGCGATTACATTTACCAATAAGGCCGCCGGAGAAATGCGGGAGCGTGTAGACCGTATTGTGGGGTTTGGTGCTGAGAGCATCTGGGTGAGTACCTTTCATTCTACCTGTGTGAGAATTTTAAGACGTCATATTGACCGGCTGGGGTATGATACGAACTTTACAATTTATGATACGGACGATCAGAAAACCCTGATGAAGGACGTCTGTAAGCACTTGCAGATTGATACGAAGATTTACAAAGAGAGAAATCTGATGGCGGCGATTTCCTCTGCAAAGAATGAAATGATCACGCCAGAGGAATACAGGCTTCGCGCAGAGGGTGATTTTGGACGCCAGAAGATTGCGACGGTATATGAGGAATATGAGAAGCAGATGCGGGCGAATAACGCACTGGATTTTGACGATCTGCTTTTGAAGGCGGTACAGCTGTTCCAGACACAGCCGGATGTACTGGATTACTATCAGGAGAGGTTCCGTTATATCATGGTGGATGAGTATCAGGACACGAATACGGTGCAGTTCCAGTTTGTGAGCATATTGGCAGGAAAGTACCGCAATTTGTGCGTAGTAGGAGATGACGATCAATCTATCTATAAGTTCCGCGGGGCTAATATAAAGAACATTCTGGATTTTGAGACAGTATTTGAAGACGCCAGGGTGGTTAAACTGGAACAAAATTACCGTTCTACCGGTAATATCCTGAATGCGGCCAATGCAGTGATCCGCAATAATCACGGAAGAAAGGATAAGACACTCTGGACGGCTAATGGCGAAGGTGAGAAAATACAGTTCCGTCAGTTTGATTCTGCTTATGATGAAGCGGAGTTTATTGTCAGTGATATCCGGGAACAGGTAAATAACGGTAATGCAGCTTATAATGATCATGCAATTCTATACCGGACTAATGCCCAATCCCGATTGTTTGAGGAGAAATTTGTGACGGCAAATATTCCTTATAAGATTGTAGGCGGTATTAATTTCTATGCCCGTAGGGAAATTAAGGACATTTTGGCATACCTTAAAACCATCGACAACGCCAGAGATGATATTGCGGTACGCCGTATTATCAATGTGCCAAAACGTGGAATTGGACTGACCAGTGTAAATCGGGTACAGGAGTATGCGGCAGCGAGGGAGATTGGATTTTATGAAGCATTGCTCCGGGTAGAACATATTCCGAATATTGGCCGGGGTGCGGCAAGGCTGGAATCCTTTGTGGCATTGATGGAACATTTGAAAGACGAAGCACAGAAGCTGAAAATCTCAGAGCTTGTGGATGAGATACTGGAGGAGACCGGATATATCGAGGAACTAAAAGGCGAAGGTGAGATCGAAGCGGAAGCGAGATTGGAAAATATTGATGAGCTGAAGAATAAGATTATTGCCTATGAAGAATTGTGCGAGGAACAGGGAGAACCGATTACCTTGAGAGGATTTCTGGAAGAAGTAGCGCTGGTGGCAGATATTGACAGTCTGGAGGAGGACAGCGATTATGTCGTCCTTATGACATTACATAGTGCAAAAGGGCTGGAATTTCCTCATGTCTACCTGGCAGGAATGGAAGACGGCGTATTTCCAAGCTATATGTGTATTACCTCCGATGATCCCGAGGAAGTGGAGGAAGAGAGACGGCTTTGCTATGTGGGGATCACCAGAGCGGAAAAGGAGCTAACGCTTACCTACGCAAAACGGCGAATGATCCGCGGCGAGACTCAGTATAATAAAATGTCCCGGTTTTTAAAGGAAATTCCACTGGAACTGCTGTCGGATGGAGGAATGATCCGGAAAGAGAAAGAGATATCGGAACGGCTGATGGAGAAGCAGAGCGCGTACCGACAGGCAAGACAGAGTTTTCGGACAAAAGCATTTCAGACAAAACCGGTGCAGCAGTTTAAAGTTGCCGGCGGAAAAGGACCGGGATATGATGTGGGCGACCGGGTGCGTCACATGAAGTTTGGCGATGGCCTGGTAACAGCGATTACTGAAGGCGGCCGGGATTATGAAGTGACGGTGGAATTTGATACTGCCGGAAAAAAGAAAATGTTTGCTGCTTTTGCAAAGCTGAAAAAGCTCGAAGAGTGATAGGAACTTTCCTGAAAAAATTGTAGTAATCTTAACGGGTTGGTGTTATAATAAATACAATAAATTTGTAATGATACATGCGCGTGAGAAAGGAGCGGGAGTATGAACGTTAATATGAGTAAGATCGAGGAGGTATTAGCTGCTTCCAAGCTGAATGAGCTGATCCATAAGAAAGAGGAAGAGGATAAGACATGCAAGACCGTTCTTGTGATTCTTGCAATTATCGGAACGATTGCAGCAGTTGCAGCAATTGCTTATGCAGTATATTGTTTCCTCACTCCGGATTATCTGGAAGATTTCGAAGAAGACTTCGAGGATGATTTTGATGATGACTTCTTCAATGAAGATGATCAGGTGTAATGAGTAGAATTTGAAGGCAGAACCATTGGTTCTGTCTTTTGTCTTGCCAGAGAATGCGTCGCCGGCGCATTTTGCCGTATTCTAAGAAATTGAGATAAAGCCGCTCTTTGGAGCGGTATATTTCAAATTAATGATTAGTCAAAACTAACCATAAAGATGAGAATGTATGTATGCATGGGAAAATTTCAACAAAGAGGGAAATTAAGGAAGGAGAGGTGATAGGAGATGAACATTTATGAATTTGGACAGGAGAATCGGGGGTGCATTTTATTTCTCCACGCTTCCTGCACTGGCTGGGACTTTTATGAAGAAAGTATTCAGAAGCTTTCGAAATGGTATCATATCATTGTGCCCGCTATGCCGGGGCATGATCTGACTACGGGCGAGGACTATACCAGTGTGGAAGAGATTGCGGAAAATCTGGAACAGTGGTTGCGGGAACAGGGGCATACCTATGTCCATGGAGTGTATGGCCTGTCTATGGGCGGAAGTATTGTACTGCGCCTGTTGGCGAATAATAAAATCGTATTTGACAAGGCGGTTATTGATGCAGGTATTACGCCCTACCAGCTTCCATGGATTATTACACGATTCATTGCCCTGAGGGATTTTTTGATGGTAGAGTTGGGGAAGCACAGCCGGAAACTGCTGGAACTGGCCTATCCGCCGGAGAAATACAGTGTAGAAGGGCTGGATTACATGGAGCAGGTTATGAAACATATGTCCGCCAGAACCATTTGGCGGGTATTCGACTCCTGCAATAATTATTCCATGCCAAAACCAATTCCTGCCGTAGCGACTGAGATTCAATATTGGTATGGCAGTTTGGAGAAGAAAGCCAGGGCGTGGGATATAGACTATGTAAAGAAGAATTTTCCGGGAACACGCTTTGTAGAGATTTCTGGTCTGGATCACGCCGAGTATGCGCTGCTCCATCCGGCGGAACTGGCTGAACGGATGTTGTCGTTTCTGGATGAATAAGGGTTCTTTTCTTCCAATTTGCTTTATAGAAAAGGTTTTCTAAAATAGAGAAGTGTGATATTTTATTAGTGAAGAAATTCAGATTATAAAATGAACTTAAGGATGGATAGATAATAAGATGAAAAAAGGGCAGATTGTAGAAGGAATTGTAACGAAGGTTGATTTTCCCAATAAAGGAACGGTTGAGGTTCCAGGTGAGGATAAAAGCATTATGGTGAAGAACACTGTGCCGGGGCAGAAAGTGCAGGTGTCAGTGAATAAGATGCGGAAAGGCAGGGCAGAGGGCAGAATACTGGCCGTATTAGAACCTTCGCCGAATGAAATTGAGCCTTCTTGTCCTCATTTTGGAGCCTGTGGAGGGTGTACTTACCAGAATCTTCCCTATGAAAAGCAGCTTCAGATGAAATCTGAGCAGGTAAAGAGTATGATGGATGAAGCTGTAAATGGAGAATATATCTGGGAAGGTGTTAGTCCAAGCCCGGTAAAGGAGGCTTACCGGAATAAAATGGAATTTTCCTTTGGAGATGAATATAAGGACGGACCGATGGCATTGGGAATGCATAAACGGGGAAGCTTTCATGATATTGTCAGCGTATCGGAATGTCAGATCGTGGATGGGGATTATCGGAAAATCCTTGCCTGTACGCTGGCATGTGCGAAGGAAAGCGGACTTCCTTATTATCATCGCATGAAGCATACGGGATTTTTCAGGCATCTGCTTGTAAGAAAAGCGGTAAAGACCGGAGAGATTCTGATTGACCTGATTACTACAACGGAATACGATAATTTTGATCTGGCTGGATGGGTAAATGCATTGCTGGCACTTGAGCTGGATGGAAAGATTGCCGGAGTCCTTCGGACAAAGAATGACAGCGTTGCTGATGTGGTTAAGGATGAAGGGACGGAAATCTTATATGGTCAGAGCTATTTTTACGAGGAATTGTTGGGATTAAAGTTTAAGATTACGCCATTTTCCTTTTTCCAGACCAATTCTTTAGGAGCGGAAGTTTTGTATGAGAAAGCGAGAGAATATATTGGTGATACCAGGGATAAGGTGGTATTTGACTTATACAGCGGAACCGGGACGATTGCTCAGATATTGGCGCCGGTAGCAAAAAAGGTGGTAGGCGTAGAGATTGTGGAAGAAGCAGTTGAGGCGGCAAAAGAGAATGCGGCGCTGAATGGCCTTGACAACTGTGCCTTTTGGGCCGGTGATGTGCTGAAGGTGATCGATGAGCTGGGAGAAGTGCCGGATCTGATCATGCTTGATCCACCGAGAGATGGTGTGCATCCGAAGGCGCTGGAGAAGATTACTAATTTTGGCGTGGAGAGAATGGTGTATATTGCATGTAAGCCAACTAGTCTGGCAAGAGATCTGGAGATGCTGCAGAGACGAGGATATCAGGTGGAGAGGATAGCGTGTGTCGATTTGTTCCCGGCTACCTACCATGTGGAGACAATCTGCCTTTTGAGCAATCGAAAACGCAAACCGGATTCTTATGTGGAATTGAGTCTGGATATGGAAGATTATTATAGAATCAAAGACGCTGAGGAAGAGGGAAAATAGATTATTGTAATCGAATAGAATTACCGGGAGAGCTGCCAATGCGCGGAAGTGTTGGCAGCACTTTTCAATTTATACTGATAAGGGAGCCATTTCTGGAACAAAGGAGCAGGTATATATAATTGTTTTTTCATTACTGAAAGAACGAAACTGTTCAAGCTGGTTATATTTTAATTGTGTGATGCAGGAGTCGAACTGGATCAAGTATTTAATACCTTATCTACAACGTACCAATCCATAAAGCCTCCGTAAAGTAAAACAGTGGGTGGCTTGCCACCCACTGTTGTTAATCGATTGTTTTGGTTGGATAATCTAATCGCTGTACAGATATTTTTATCTGTGTTTTTAGTAGATGCGATTTCATAAAGAAAATCAATATCGTTCAAAAAATTTTTTCTGTTCTAAAATCCAGATAGACTCTTTTCAGTATGTTGAATAATTCATGATTTGGTGGTATACTGTCAGTTAGTTATCACTAATCAATGAAGCGACAAATCGGAAGTTGTAGAGGTGTAATAAAATGAGATTAAGAGCGATAAATATATTTTCCGCTTTTTTAGGGAATCCAGAAAAAACAAAAGAAAGAACAAGACTGTTACGAAAAGACTCTGATTTTTTATACCTTGAATATTATAATGTTGTTAGATATTGTGATAATGATTTTATAAAGCAATTAAACGTTGAATGTGATGAAAAAGCAAAAGAAATTGCTGTAACTCTTAAATTATCAGATGGTTATTCAGTAATCACAATGCCATTTAATTTCTCGTTGTATCAATCTCTATCACCTGAAGATAAAAAGTTTTTTTGGGTAAAAGAGATTACAAAAGTATTTAATTTTGTATTACCTTTAATGAACTGTAAGTCTAATAAAAAAATAAGTGATTTTATAAACTATCTAAATGATAAATATAAAAATGAATAAATTCTAATTTGTGGAGGAAGATAAGTGTGTTTGAAATTAGTTAGGCCAATTCATGAATATGCGGATCAAGTCATGCAATATAAGGAAGAGATGCTTGCCAATAACGATAGTTTTGATGGCTGTGAAGGTCTTGAAGAGGTGAATTCTTTTTTGGAGTGGATTGATTTTGAAAATCGATTGAAAAGGAAATTTGAAAAATGGCGGCAAATTGGAACATGAAGTAGAAGATGAGGTTGGATTAGGTCAGTGCGGGATTATTCAGCGATACTGGATTACTCTATAACCTTTAATCTAAAGAATTTAACAAGGAGAAATGATTATGGGATTATTTGATAAGCTAAAAGGAAAAAAGGAGATAATAGATTGGAGCAATGCGTATGTGGCTACGCCTAAATTCTATGGAAAGCCAGACGGTACGATTTTTGGCGCAATTGCTTTAACAGAGGGAACGGAAACAGTTTTGCCTAAATCACCACAAAATGAATATAAGGTAGACGGCAGGACGGTGTCTGAATGGAAAATGGTACTTATTAGCACAACGAAAGATACAATTATTGGAGATGCCGATTATTTTATCGCATTAAAGAACATCGAAAAATATTTACTTGATTCAAAGAAAGAGTCTGTTTTGGTAAAAGGTCTTACATTAAGTGAGTTAGAAAGTTTAAAAGGATAAATTCTTACACTGACATTTCCGGTGAGAAATAAGCATGGATTAATTGATTATCAGCAAATATGCATAGGTCTGTACTATAATAATCTTGTTGATGGTGATAATCGGAATTCGAGGAGGAGAATACCAATGACAGTACATGAATTTGGAAACAAAGATAATCCTGTTATCGTGCTTCTGCCCGGTACAATGTGTTACTGGAAAGGCAATTTTGGCGGTGTTATAGATGATTTGGCAAAAGATTTTTTTGTTGCCGTAGTTGCATATACAGGATTTGATGAATCCGATAACGAAAGCTATTCAACAGTCACAGATGAACTTGAGAAAATAGAACAATACGTTAAAGAACATTATGACAACAAAATTCTCGCGGCATACGGCTGTTCGCTTGGCGGGACGTTTGTTGCACATCTTGCCGCCAGACATAATGTTTCCATGAAGTACGGTATTATCGGAAGTTCCGATATGGATCAGGCAGGGAATCTCAAAGCCGCTTTATTGGCAAAGCTTATGGTTAAGGTTACATATAATTTTATCCACACGGGACATTATAATTCAAAGCTTATGCAAAAGCGTTACGCACAGCAAATGGCAGATTCCGACCCTTACAACAAGGCTTTTGTCGCTATTGTTGGTCGTGACAAATATGATATGAGTTTTATTACAAGGGAAAGTCTGATTAATCAATTCAAGTCAGACATTACAACGCCCATTCCGGAGAAAATAGACAATGGAGAAACGGAAATTCATGTTTTTTACGCTAAGAAAATGGGAGAAAAATATCTTGAACGTTATAAAAAATATTTTAGAAATCCAATAATTCACGAACATGATATGCGTCATGAGGAGCTGCTTGGAGTTTATCCTGATAAATGGTGCAAATTAGTAAAAGAGTGCTGCCGTAGATAAAATCCAGTTGTGCGCCCAGCTAAGGACAATTGACCTAACAGGTGCAAAGACTGTCTGTTTAAGGTCTAACCAACCAGCAGTATTGAGTCTTGCGCGATAGTTAGCAATGGCTATCGCGAAGCGCAGACAACAAGCGAAACTTTGTTTGAAGCAGGCATGATAGGAGCAATATAATTTTAAAACGTGAAAATCGGGATATATTGAGGTGAAGTATGAAGATAAAACAACAATCAGCGATTAAGCGATTTTTGGTTCAGGAATTTGGAGAACAAAAAGGTCTTCTTTATTTTGGAAAACAGGAATTATTTCTTCAGAATATAATAAATACAACAAAAGGCAAGAGTAAGAGTCAATTTAAAACTCTGACACAGACAATTCTGCCAAGAATCGCTTTGTATCGGATACTTATGAACTATGAACCGGATACAAATGTTGCATTTGATACTATGCGTAAATATATGATAGATATAATTGCTGCGAGTAAATATAGATCGACAGCTAAGATGGAAAAAGTCCCCGGATTTTTCTATATTTACAAAACTGCATTTTTAAAAATCATGCGGACTACTGATCTTCAGGACAGCATTCAAGAACACGGAAGGAAATACTATAATATTACAATCACCAGATGTTTATGGCATGATGCTTGTGTTGAACATGGTTGCCCTGAGTTATGTCCGCTATTTTGTGATGTAGATGATGTGACATATGGGGGATTGCATAAAATCGGATTTAGCCGGACAAAGACACTTGGTTATGGTGGCGATTGCTGTGACTTCCATTTCTTTCAGAAATGATACTGCATATATCCGATAAGTCATGGCTTGCTGGATTCTTTCCGTTGGTTTATGAAAATGTGGATGCTGAAAATTGTGATGTGATTTGTATTTCTCTTATTGCAGATGAAAATGCTTTGCGTGAAAGATTAACAGCAGATATGGAAAGAGATATTTGAACTTCTGATGTTATTGACAGAAGCATGGCCAGAATATCACTGTATCAAGAACTCAGTACATTTAAATAGATACTGGCAATAAAACAATCCAGATGATTGTTGACGAAATTAAAGCAATAAAACAAAAATTTGAGAACGGGAGGTATGATAAAGTGAAGATTGCAGTAATTCAGGCAGGCTCTCAAAAAGGAAAAACAATCTAATATATGATTGTGTTTTGAAGGCAGTGACAGATCAGGATTTTGAAGTGATTAATTTTGGTATTTTTCCGGAAGAAGATGTGACGTATTCTTATATAGATATAGAGATATCTTTGATGATCAGTTTGTTATTAGAGAGTGGAGCGATAGATTTTGTTGTTACTGGCTCAGTTTGTAACGAACTCGATAACTCGGAATTTGCGGACGAGAACTGTATTAGGGAGGGGTAAAAATGCCTGAAAAAATAAAACCTATTTTGAATGGCTCTGTGGAAACAATGCTTCAAAGCTTCTACGCAAGGGCGCAGTATTCCAGAAGAAAAGGGCATAAATTCTATGACGCCAAGGCAGTGGAATTAGTAGAAAAAATCGATTATGATTTTGACGTTGCCGCAAAAGATTCTACCATGAGTAACGGCGTTATTGCAAGAACGCTTGTTTTTGATGAGCTTGTAAAAGCGTTTATTGAAGAGAATCCCGATTGTACGGTAGTCAACATTGCCTGTGGACTTGACACGAGATTTTATCGCATGGATAATGGGAAAATTACATGGTACAATATAGATCTGCCCGAAACCATCGAGGTGAGAAATCAGATTTACGGGGAATCCGGCAGGGTATCGTCAATTGGCATTTCAGCGACTGATCCGGCGTGGGCGGAAGAAATAAAAGTGCGCGGAAAGATGATGTTTATTATCGAAGGATTGTCGATGTACCTGACACGAGAGGAAAATGCCCGAATGATCGGTATAATTCGGGAGAATTTTGACAATGCTTTTGTCCTTATGGAGTGTCTGGCAAAAAGGTGGGTATCGAAAGAAAATATCGAAAAGTCCATACAAAATACCGGAGCAAAATTCGTATTTGGAGCGGATTCTTTTGATGACATCAAGGACATTGCTCAAGGCTTTCACAAGGTAAAAGACGATGATATTGTCAGGGGTATGACGGCGATATTCCCGGCGTTGAAGCTAATTGCAGGGGTACCGATTATCCACAAAATATCACAGAAGATCTTGATATTTGAGAAAGGGTAATGAATATTTAGCAGTATCATCCTTATCTGAACCGACCTCCAATTGTTAGGTTTTATGTCGTAAGCGTCAAATAAAACAGTGTATAGAAAAATCGTCATCCACCTTTTATACTAAAAGGTCAATGGCTATTGACAACAAAGTTATTGAGTTTTACACTGGAGACATATTGGAAGAACTTAGACGATTATGAAGGAGTACATATGATTATCTATGTGATTGTTGTAGCGTGTTTGATATTGGATATAGTCAATCCTAAGATTTTATGGTACATAGACTTTTGGAAATATAAAGAAGATAAACCTGAACCATCCTCTGCATATTTGCTGATTAACAGAATTGTGGCTGTAATTGCATTAATTATTATGATTGGAGTGTTTTGTAATGGGAGGATATGATTTAGCGGTTAAGGAAGAATGATTTAAAACCACGGAACAAAAGGCTGGCAAAAGCAGTAGGAATTCTGCTTGTGTCAGCTTTTTTGTACCATATAATATGAATTTTAAGCTTCATCGTTAATGGAACAAAATACCGTCTTCTGGCTGACTTGATACTGGTTCTAAAAGTGAAGCTATCACTTGGTTCAGACAAATAACGGTATTAGATTACGATGAACGGATTCAAATATAACCTGTAAAAGAGAGTAGATTGTGTTCAAAGGATTTGTAATATGTGTTACAATATCGCAGAAGGAAATAGTGGTAATAATGCTGTTGGATAATCAAAATAAAACAATCACCGGGAGGGATTAAACGTAAACAGGAATTTTTGGGAGGGGAGATGGCAAGAGAGAAACTTCCGGATTATTCTTGATTTTAGATGTCTATAGGATATTTTCAAACATGTGTAGAAGAAAGTAGGGGACTATGAAGGTAGTAGTTGCAATTGATTCATTTAAGGGCAGCCTTAGCTCTATCGAGGCTGGACAGGCGGCAAAGAATGGAATATTAAAAGCGTGTCGTGCAGAGGTGGTTGTAAAACCGCTCGCAGATGGAGGAGAGGGAACCACAGAGGCGCTTGTGGAAGGGCTTGGCGGAAGATATGTGGATGTTGAAGTGGCAGGTCCGATGGGACTTCCTACAAAGGCTAAATATGGAATTATGGAAGATGGAAGAACCGGCGTTATGGAGATGGCAGAGGCTGCAGGTATGATTCTGGTAAGGAGAGAGGATCTGAATCCCTGGAGAGCATCTACAGTAGGCGTAGGTGAGATGATTAGAGATGCCATAAAAAGAGGCTGCCGGGAATTTATCATTGGCATTGGCGGCAGCGCAACAACAGAAGGCGGCATCGGTATGCTGCAGGCTTTGGGGTATACATTTTATGATGCTGATGGGAATGTACTGCCGCCTATACTGGAGAGTCTTGGCAGAATTGAAAAAATCAGTAATGAAAATGTTATGGCTGAATTACAGGAATGCCATTTTCAAATTGCCTGCGATGTGACAAATCCGCTGTGTGGCGAAAACGGAGCAGTCTATATTTATGGACCGCAGAAAGGTGTCAGGCCGGAAGAAAAGAAAATAATGGATGATGCCATGCTTCATTACGCAGGAAAGACCGCAGAATTTTTTGAAGAGGATAATAGTAAGGCGCCAGGCGCGGGGGCTGCCGGTGGCCTGGGATTTGCATTTCTCAGCTATCTGCCCAGCGTGGAGCTGAAATCAGGAATTACCATTGTTCTGGAAGCAATTGAGTTGGAAAAGGAATTGAAGGATGCGGATATTGTAGTTACCGGAGAAGGCCGGCTGGATGTTCAGACTGCGATGGGTAAGGTGCCAGTGGGGGTGGCTCATCTTGCAAAAAAGCATAATTGTAAAGTCATTGCCTTTGCGGGCGGTGTAACAGATGATGCAGGAAAGTGCAATGAAGAGGGAATTGATGCATTTTTCCCTATTGTGCGTGGAATTACAACGCTGGAGGAAGCAATGGATAAGGAAACTGCAAAGAAAAATATGGCGCTGTGTGCAGAACAGGTTTTCCGGCTATTATAAAAATGTGAAATGTCTCTGATTTTGAAAGAGCATCTGTGGTATAATATGTACGCAGTAATATCATTAGAAGGAGATAGTATATATGGGAATTATTGTTAATGAGAAATGCAGAACAATTACATTACATACAAAAAATACATCTTATCAGATGAAGATAGGAAATCTGGATTATTTGTTTCACCTTTACTATGGACCTACCATATATGACGCGGATATGTCTTATCAGATCAAGCAGTATGATCGTGGATTTTCAGGGAATCCTTATGAATCCCGGAATGCGAGAACCTTTTCGCTGGATGCTCAGCCGCAGGAATTTACAACTCAGCAGCAGGGAGACTTTCGAACAACAAGTATTGAGGTGATTAACAGTGACGGCAGTTATTCTTTCAATGGAAAGGCAGTGGATTACAGAGTTACAAAAGGAAAATATCGTCTTGACACAATGCCGACCGTCTTTGCCTCAAAGGAGGACCATGTGGAATCTCTGGAGGTGACTCTGGCTGATGCGGTCAGTGGTGTGCAGGTCATTCTGATGTATGCAGTTTTTGAAGAAGCGGATATTATCACCCGGGCTGTGAAGGTGAAGAATGCGGGAGAAGAACGTATTCATCTGAATAAGCTTATGTCGGTCTGTGTAGATTTCCTGAATGGCTCTGGTATGGATCTGATTAGTCTTCCGGGTCGGTATGGGCAGGAAAGACAGGTGGAGCGGCAGCCGATGACTCATCATATTCATACGATTGGAAGTGTACGGGGAAGTTCCAGCCACCAGCAGAATCCTTTTGCTATTTTATGTGACCGGGAGGCCACCGAGGATTATGGGAAATGCTATGGTTTCTCTCTAATGTACAGTGGTAATTTCCTTGCGGAAGCAGAGCTGGACCAGTATGATCAGTTGCGGTTTGTCATGGGCATTAATCCGAAGCAGTTTGTTTATGAGGTGGGACCGGGCGAAGTTTTTGAAGGTCCGGAAGTGGTTATGGCATTTACCACGAAAGGATTGACGGGACTATCGCATCTGTATCATGATTTTTACCGTTCAAATCTGTGTCAGAGTAAATTTGTCAGAGAAGTACAGAGACCGGTGCTGATTAACAGCTGGGAAGCGGCATTTATGGATTTTGATGATGTGAAGCTTGTGAATATTGCAAAGGCGGCCAGGAACATGGGGGTTGACCTTCTGGTGATGGATGACGGATGGTTTGGCAAACGGGACGATGACAACAGCAGCCTTGGCGATTGGTTTGTAAATGAAGATAAGATAAAATGCGGTCTGCACAATCTGGTGGAGCAGATCAATGATCTGGGTATGAAGTTTGGCATCTGGTTTGAGCCGGAGATGGTTTCAGAGGACAGCAGGCTGTATCGGACACATCCCGAATGGACCATGCAGATACCGGGAAGACATGCAGTGCGCAGCCGCAATCAGATGGCCCTTGATATGAGCCGCAGAGAGGTTCAGGATTATTTGATTGAAAGGGTAAATGCTATACTGGATGATGCGAATATTTATTATATGAAGTGGGATATCAACCGTTCGCTGGCGGATATTTGGTCCAATGCCCAGCCTGCAGATAGGCAGGGAGAGGTGTATCACCGCTATGTGCTTGGGCTTTACCGGGTGATGGATGGCATTATCAAGACCCATCCGGACATTTTATTTGAAGGCTGCAGCGGTGGCGGCGGACGCTACGATCCGGCGATGCTTTCTTATTATCCTCAGTACTGGGTAAGTGATAACAATCATCCGATTGACAGATTGAAGCTGCATTATGGTACTTCTTTCGTGTATCCGGTATCTACCATGGGCGCGCATATTTCTGACAGTGGAAGATTTATTCCATTGCGAACAAAGGCTGTTGTGGCTATGGGCGGTACCTTCGGTTATGAGCTTGATGCGACACATCTGTCAGAGGAAGAGCAGGCCATTTGCCGTGAGCAGAGTGACTTATTCCGCAAATATTATCATATTATTTTTGAAGGAGACTATTACCGTCTGAGTAATCCATTTACGGTTGGCAATATGACTGCGTGGCAGCATGTTTTAAAGGATAAGAGCGAATCTCTTTTAAGTGTTGTTGTGACAAATCTGACATGCAATGGTCCTCAGGAATATGTGAAGGCAAAGGGACTCGATCCGATGGCCATGTATACGATTAATGATGAAGAAGAACTGTATTCCGGCTCCGCATTGATGAATGCAGGTATTCCGATTGAACGTGAAGTGCCAGAATATACGGCATTTCAGTTCCATATTAAGAAGAGTGAACAAAATACAGAGGGAGTATAGGGCATATTATGCGGGGGATTACTACATGCAGGTGAATGATAGTCAGGAAGATGTGCTGAAGGTAACAGGTTTGACAACATCTATGTGATTCGGTTTATTCGCCAATCCTTGCTGTCTCAGAAGTAAGTGGTCATTGTAAAGACATTATTCTATTTTGATGAGATAGCCGCTATGACAAGCCCGATCCTTTGTGACAGAGGAATTTAAAGATGAGTATCAGGCTAGGCTGTGGGAAGTGATTCCGAAAGAAGTTCAGGTAGAAAGTTGAAAAGAAACGGGGAACTTGATTTCTCACATCTCCGATGCATAATGTACTCAGAAAGGTAATCAGATGCAAGATCGGATGCTATTTCTTATTATATCGATTGTCTATGTGGGTCAAAGCCGCAAAAATGACTCGGAATTTGATAGTCAACTGATGCTGTGGTCTGGCTTTTGATTTATTTATTGCTCTGTGATAGCTAAGACCAAAAAGAAATAAATAGATTTAACTTTAGTAATAGCAAAAGGGGCGGAAAACCGCCCCTAAAGTTTTTATGAGACTGCAATTTGGATCTGTTGACAAAGATAACGTAGGAAATCGTTCCGGACACTATAAAAGGAATTTCCGAACTACGGTCGGCGAAGTCGATGAAAAGTTACCCTTTATATCCCCGAATGGTGCCACATTTATCCATGTCAGGCTGTTTCTTCGTATTTTTTATATATGGCAGTAGTCTCTCCGGGGTGGAGGCGATTACAAGATCCATGAATTCCTCCGGGGATTCTGTGGCTTTTCCTACCAGCATTTTTCTGGACATATCGCAGACGCCGTGAATCCAGAATTCAATCATGAACAAAGTCTGCTTGTCAAGCCTGTCAAGTCCTTCGTTTTTCTTGATAGTAAGAATCAGTGTATTTTTCGCCTGCATAAAGACGCTGTCGTTTAGGTTATTCTGTCCGGTATTGTCGGCGTTGGCGAAGAAACGCTGGTTTTTTTCTGCATATTGGAACAATGCGAGGAGAGCGTCGTACAAAGATTCCCCTTTTTCCAGATTTTCAAACAGTTCCTTTTCTTTTTGCAGGTACATCCAGTTGATCAGGTCATGTTTATCTTTGAAATGATTATAAAAAGAACGGGAACTTACATGACAATTTGCGGTGATTTCCTGAACGGAAATCTTGTGCAGCGGTTTTTTTGAGAGCAGCTCCATAGCAGAATCAGCCAGAATCTGCTTGGTACTTCGTTTTTCCAGCATAAAATTACTTCACCCCAGTAAATATCTTGCGTAAGCATTTTAATGAATACTCCTATACATTATAGCTAATTATTTTTGCGCGTTCAATGGAAAACTGGAAAAATTGCACACTTTTCCTGAATTGTGAAATGATTCACAATACGAAAAGAACATGAATTCCATTGAGCAGAGAGAAGAATTATACTGTTCATATCAAGTAAGCCACGGGAGAAGGAGGAACAGTTATGGACAGTTATATCAAAGAAAATTATATCAAAGACAAGGTAATCATCATTACCGGAGCTGCCAGTGGATTTGGAAAATTAGTTGCGGAAAAGACAACTGCTATGGGTGCAAAGGTCGTATGCGGAGACCGCCAGAAGGAGAAGCTGATCGAAGCGGTTGAGGCAATTCAGAAAAACGGTGGGGAAGCGGTGTACGCAGTGACTGATGTCACGAAGAAAGAGGACGTGGACGCTCTGGCAAAACTTGCAGTAGATACATACGGAAGAATCGACATCCTTTTGAATAATGCAGGTACGATGCCGCTCAGCTTTTTTGCAGATCATGAGAGAGCATGGAAGGCATGGGATGACTGCATCGACACAAATATCAAGGGCGTTGTATATGGAATCAGCGCTGTGTACGATCAGATGATGGCACAGGAAAAAGGACAGATTATTAATATTTCTTCGATTTATGCAAATCATGCAGTAGTTGGCGGATGCGTATACCAGGCATCCAAAATTGCGATCAAATACATTTCGGACGTGCTGCGGCAGGAAGCGTGGGGAAAAATTAAAGTTACAACTGTGAAGCCGACGGGTATTCCAACAACGGGATTGTTCGATTGTATCATCAATCAGGAGACGACAATCGGAATCATCGGACAGAATGCGCTTGCAACAATGGCAATGCAGCAGGAACTTCCGGGACGCCCGGATCTTACCGAGCAGGACAGCATAAGAAATATGTACATTGACCCGTCTGTAATGGCGGATAATATCGTTTATGTTATGAACCAGCCGTGGGGCGTAAATATCAGTGACATTACAGTGCGGAGCTCAGGAGAGCCTTATCTGGTATAAGAGGAGGAAGCTAAAATGGGACATAAATTTTTAGAGCCGATTACGATCGGAAAACAGGAGGTTAAGAACCGGGTTGTATATCTTGCCATGGCAAAATGTTATTCCGGGATGGACGGATCAGTGAGTCCGAGAGATCTGGCGTATATTGCCTCCATCGCAAAGGGCGGAGTCGGAATCGTAATTCCGGGCGCTATGGTCGTAGATCCTGCATGGCCGTCGGTACTGCCGATGCAGCCGGTTATCAGCGAGGATAAATACATCCCCGGGCTTACAAAGCTGGCGGATACTGCACATGAAAACGGAGCAAAAATCTTATTCCAGCTCTGGCACCCGGGGCAGGTGGATTACAGCAGAGGAAATCCGCCGACAATCAATGAGCTGAGTGTGGATCAGATTCATGAAATTCAGAAGAAATTTGTGGACGCTGCCGTGCGTGCTAAAAAAGCTGGTGCAGACGGAATAGAATTTCAGATGTGTCACAATTATCTTGCGGCGCAGTTTTTAAGTCCTCTCTTCAATCACCGTACAGATGAATATGGTCTGGATACTCTGGAAAATCAGGTGCGCTTTTCCGTAGAAATGCTGAAAATGCTCAGGGAAGCCATTGGACCGGAGATGATTCTCGCAGTGAAACTGCAGGGATTTGACGGAGTAGAAGGAGGAATCACACCGGAGATGGCAGCTTCCTTCGCACCGTTCATCGAGCAGTCCGGGGCAGATATGATTACCGTGAGTGCAGGAGGAAGTCTGACAGGTATCAATGTCATGTCAGGAGACGGAACAAGAGCGGAAGGATGGAAAGTAGAAGCATGCAACGCGGTTAAAAAGGCTGTTTCCATTCCGGTATGTGCAACCGGAAATATTCGCCATCCGGAATATGTGGATGAGATTATCGAAGACGGAAAATGTGATATGGTCGGTATGGGCCGTGGTATTTTCGCAGAACGCGAGTGGGTAAATAAATGTGCAGAAGGAAGAGAAGACGAGCTGAAATACTGTATTTCCTGCATGAACTGCTGGAATTATGGATTCATCCCGGATCAGTCCGGCTGCAGTGTGAATCCGTATGCAGGACGTGAATTATCATGCAAACCGCTCCCGAAAGACGGAGAGGGACGAATGGTCGTTGTTGTCGGAGCAGGCCCTGCCGGATGTGAGGCGGCGCTGACGCTGGCAGAGCGCGGATTCAGGACAATTCTGTTTGAAAAGAGCGGAAGAATCGGCGGAATGGTAAATATTGCAAAATTACCTCCACATAAAGATAAAATGGGCTGGAGCGTAACCTATTATGAAAATATGCTTGCAAAGTCTGATGTAGATTTGCGCCTGAATACGGAAGCGACTGCCGGGGACATTCTGAAACTGAACCCATACGCAGTTGTAATTGCGGCAGGAAGCAATGAGACCTCTCTCCCGGTTCCGGGAATGGATGCGGAGAATGTTTTGCAGGCAAGGGTTGTTTTGGAAGAAGAATTTCAGACGAGCGGCAAAAATATAGTTGTAATCGGCGCTGGTCTGACCGGAATTGAGACAGCCATTTATATGAAAGAACAGGGCAATCATGTGACGGTACTGGATTTTGCCAAAAGACCGAGTCTTGAAAATGCCGGTATGGGGGGAGAAGCCACAATGGAGATGGCACTGGAACTCAGCCGCGCAGAGGGAGAAGGAATTGTGGTAAAACACAGCCATAAAGTGCTGGAGTTTGCAGATGGCATGTTGAAAGCGGAAACCATTCCGGATGGAGAGAAAACAGAATTTCCAGCAGATTACGTAGTGCTTTCCACGGGAATTAAACCGGCTGACGCTATTTACAATGAGCTTAAAATGGCAGGGCATCCGCTGGTACATAAGATTGGCGACGCAAACTTTAATGGGAAGATTGTGACAGCCGTACAGGCAGGAAATAAATACGCATGTAATTTATTTTAACGGGAAAATGGGAGGATAAGTGAAAATAAAGACGATTTCCGGGATGAGAAGACCGGGAATCGTCTTTTTTGCGCGCCAGGCAGTTGTCTGATTATTTGCAGGCAGATGGATTGCAAAAAGCAGAGCTTGATGATCGTCTTTATTGGATGTATGATAAGATAGAAGATAAAGATGGCTTTTTGTGAAGGCCTGATTTATCATGGTGGGAAGAGGTGAAAGAATATGCATACAGAATTTTTGATGGGAAATGAGGCGATTGCCCTTGGAGCGATCGCGGCAGGGGTGAATTTAATCTCCGGTTATCCGGGAACGCCCTCCACGGAAGTGCTGGAGACGGTGGCAAAGCACCGCCGGGAAAACCAGTATGTGGAGTGGTCGGTGAATGAAAAAGCCGCCATGGAGGTTGCGGCGGGAGCAGCGTACTGCGGAGCGAGAGTGATGGTTACGATGAAGCAGGTAGGGCTTAACGTGGCGTCTGATCCGCTTATGAGTCTGGAATATATCGGAGTGAAAGGCGGAATGGTGATTCTGGTGGCAGATGATCCCGGTCCGATTTCATCCCAGACTGAGCAGGATACCCGGCATTTTTCGGCATTTTCCAAGCTTCCGTGTTTTGATCCGTCATCTGCCCAGGAGGCATATGAGATGGTGCAGGAGGCGTTTGAATTTTCAGAAAAATACGGGACACCGGTATTTTTTCGGCCGACGACGAGAGTCTGTCACGGATACGCGTCGGTTCTGGTCAGGGATGCGGAAGAATATACGGTACATGAGCCGGAAGGGTTTGTGAAGGACTCAAAGAGGTGGGTCATCTTTCCGCGGCTGTCCTATCAGAATCATATAAAAATCGAAGCCCGGAATGAAGAATTATCCGAAGTGTTTTCCGGGTACGGGCGGAACCGGATCTATCCGGCGGATGAGGCAGACGCCAGTTTGAAAAAAGGAATCGCGGCAGGGGGAATCAGCTTTACCTATGCGATGGAGGCGCGCGAAGCAATCGGCAGGGTGCGTCTGTTTCAGGTAGCGACACCACATCCGTTTCCGGAGAAGAAGGCCTTGGAATTTCTGGAAGGTCTGGATGAAGTGCTGTGTCTGGAGGAGCTGGATCCGGTAATCGAGCGTGAGCTGACTTACATCTGTGGAAAATATCATCTTCCGGTCAGAATATACGGAAAGTGTTCCCATCACGTGAAGAATGCGGGCGAGAACAGCAGAGACAGTGTGGCGGAGGATATGAGAAAATTCCTTGGAAGGGAGCAGACAGAAGAGAAGACACAGGATGCGTTTCCGGCGCCTCCAAAGCTTCCGGTGCGCCCGCCGGTCCTCTGTGCCGGGTGTCCGCACCGGGCGTCGTTCTACGCGGTGAAAAAGGCGATGAAAGGGAAGAAGACGATTTTCTGTGGAGATATTGGCTGTTATACGCTTGGAAATGCCATGCCTCTTGACATGGTGGATACATGTCTGTGCATGGGGGCAGGTCTTGGAATTGCCCAGGGCGTAGGACGGATCGAACCGGACACCAGTTGTTTTGCATTTGTGGGAGATTCCACATTTTTTGCATCTGCAATCACCGGGGTGGTCAATGCGGTTTACAACCAGGCAGAGATGACGCTGGTGGTGCTGGATAATTCCACTACGGCTATGACGGGTCACCAGCCCCATCCGGGAACCGGACGGACGATGATGGGACAGATGACAGAACGGGTGAATATAGAAGCGGTGCTCCGGGGAATCGGAGTTCAGGTGGTGGAGACGGCAGACCCGCTGGATCACGAAGCGGCGGTGGAGTGCGTGAAAAAAACAGCGGCACAGCCCGGCGTGAAAGCAATCATTTTCAAATCTCCCTGTATCGCGGTGGTGAAGCCGTCGGATGTCCTGAAAGTGGAAGAAGCGCGGTGTATCGGATGTAAGAAGTGTGTGAAGGAGCTGGGATGTCCGGCGCTGATCATAAAAGACGGAAAGGTCTGTATTGATGACGGCTTGTGTACAGGATGTACGCTCTGCAGTCAGATTTGCCCTGTGGGAGCGATCGGAGGTGGACAGAATGAATAAAAATATTGTGTTGTGCGGCGTGGGAGGCCAGGGAACGGTTCTGGCATCCAAACTGATTGCGGCGGCAGCCATGGCAAAACATATTCCGGTGATGAGCGCGGAGACGATCGGGATGGCGCAGAGAGGCGGCAGCGTGTTCAGCCATCTCCGGATGGGAGAAGGCCTGTATTCGCCGATGATTGCAGAGAGAACGGCGGATCTGATCATTGGATTTGAACCGGGGGAGACGGTTCGGATGCTTCCGTTCCTGAAAGAGGGAGGCCAGGTGATCGTAAGTGCGCGCCCGATTATGCCAGTCACGGCGACGCTTTCGGACTCGGGATACAACGGAGAGGAAATGATTGGGTATTTGAAAGCACATGTGGAAAATCTCACGGTGGTGGATGCCGGGGAGGCATGTAAGGAGCTGGGATCCACAAAGGTTCTGAATATTCTGCTTCTGGGGAAGGCAGTGTCCACCGGGGCGCTGGGATTCACGGAAGAAGAGATCCGGGCAGTGATAAAGGAAAAAGTGCCGGAGAAATTTCATGAATTGAATTTCCGGGCTCTTACATACGCAAAATAAGAGACAGTAAAAAGAAAGGAAAACAGGAATATGCAGATTTCGGACTTACAGATTGGTCAGGTAAATAAACAGATAAAAGCACTGGTAGATGCAGGCAGTTTTTATGGGAAAAAACTGGAAGAAGCCGGAATTTCCGGTATCACGACAGCGGAGGATTTTGAAAAGCTGCCGTTTTCTGAGAAAAATGATTTAAGAGAGGCATACCCGCTGGGACTAATGACGGCGCCGGAGGAGGAAATCGTCAGAATTCATTCTTCTTCCGGAACGACGGGGCTTCCGGTTATTATCCCTTATACGGCAAAGGACGTGGATGATTGGGCGATTATGTTCAGACGGTGCTACGAGATGGCAGGAATCACGAACAGAGACCGGATTCAGATTACGCCCGGGTACGGACTGTGGACGGCCGGCATCGGCTTTCAGAACGGTGCGGAAAAACTGGGAGCCATGGTGATTCCAATGGGCCCGGGAAATACGGACAAACAGCTTCAGATGATGATGGATATGGAGAGTACGGTTCTGTGTTCTACCTCATCCTATGCACTTTTGCTGGCAGAGGAAATCTCAAAGCGGGGAATCAAGGATAAGATTCACCTGAAAAAAGGCGTGATCGGTTCCGAGAGATGGGGAGAAAAGATGCGTCAGCGTATTTCCAGCGAGCTGGGCATTGAATTATATGACATTTACGGATTGACGGAAATCTATGGACCGGGAATCGGAATCAATTGTAAATATGATACCGGAATGCATTACTGGGACGATTATCTGTACATCGAAATCATCGACCCGGTGACGTTAAAGCCGCTGCCGGACGGGGAACTGGGAGAGATTGTGATTACGACGCTGGTAAAGGAAGGAGCGCCGCTGATTCGTTACCGGACCCACGACCTGTCCAGAATCATACCAGGAGAGTGTCCGTGCGGAAGTCCTTATCCGCGGCTTGACACGATCATGGGAAGAACCGACGACATGATGAAAATCAAGGGTGTCAATGTATTCCCGAGTCAGATTGAAGAGATACTGCGTGAGTTCCCGGAGGTGTCCAGCGAATATCAGATTCGTATTTCTCATTTGGACGGTAAGGATACCATGCGTATCTATGTGGAGACAAATGGAACAGTTGATTTCCAGAAACTGGCAGGACGGATCGCGGGAACAGTGAAGAGCCGGATCGGTTTCACACCGCTGGTAAAAGTGGTGGAGCTTGGCGTGCTGCCGCGCAGTGAAAAGAAATCGAAACGGGTAATAGATGAACGGTATAGCTAGAAATTTGCATGATTTTTTCCTACGTTTCTGTGTATCAGAAGAGACTCACTTCTTCCACACATGATAGCCGGATCGCGAAACGCCCAGGCAATACAGTATCCCGCTGACAGAAAAACGGCGTTTCGCAGGCAGCTGTTTTGAGACTGTGAAGAAAAGTCTGTAAATAGGATTCTTCTATGATAAGATTTGGTGGAATGCTGAAAAATTGGGCACTCCACCTTTGTTTTATATATACCATCCAAAGGAGTATTCTTCCAGGAGCTGATGGATAATGTTACGTTTTCCTTCTGTCATTTGTACCCGATGTACAGGTTTCTTCTGTTTTGCCATAATAAAAGGCCCTCCTATGATTTAGATTTTATCATAGAAGAACCCTTCATTCTCATATTTACAGAAAAAATTTCACATTGCCATAATCTGATTTATATGTGATGCAAGAAAACTGCTTACATCTTTGATAATGCTGCCTCATCTGCAATGATTACTACATCCGGATGAAGCTGTAAGACAGAGCATGGAAGCTGTGGAGTGATCGGTCCGTAAATGGCCTCTTTCAGAGCCTCGGCTTTGTCTTCTCCGCTTACTACAACCAGGATTTTCTTTGCCATCATAATATTGCGGATACCCATCGTTAATGCCTGACGCGGTACATCCTCTTCGGATTCAAAGAAGCGCTTGTTTGCTTCGATGGTACTTGGGGTAAGATCCACACAGTGGGTATCCCGTGCAAAAACATCAGAAGGCTCATTAAATCCGATATGCCCGTTGCGTCCAAGTCCCAGGAGCTGTAAATCTACGCCTCCAACTTCTTCAATCAGTTTGTCGTAATCCCGACAGAACTTCTCAACATCTGATGCCAATCCGTCCGGAACATGCGTGCGGGATTTATCAATATTAATATGATCAAAGAAATTAGTGTTCATAAAATAGCGGTAGCTCTGTTCATGCTCCGGAGCTAATCCCCGGTATTCGTCCAGGTTCACACTGGAAACTTTTGAGAAATCCAAATCTCCCTTTTTAAACCAATCAATTAACTGTTTATAGGTTCCCATTGGTGAAGAACCGGTAGCCAATCCAAGTACACAGTTTGGCTTCATAATCACCTGTGCGGAAATAATGTTCGCAGCTTTTCTGCTCATATCCGTATAATCTTTCGCTTTGCAAATAATCATATCTACATACCCTTTCCTTTCTTTTGCTGTTTGTTCATAGTATGGAGCAATTTGCTTTTTGCATTTGTAAGTATAGCAGTTAAATTTGCAAATTCAATAGAAATTTCCATTACTGAATATACTTTCAAAGTTGGAAAGAAGGAACAAAGACTTGTGCAAAATTACTAAATCAAATGCATAGAAATGCCCATATAAAAACGGAACTGTTTAGAAAAGAATGAAAGAACTTTCAGACAACGGAAAAGCTGTTGAAAATAAAATCACCCCTGCTATAATTTAGCTCAGAAAAAGGAGGGAAACACAAATGGCACAGAAAAGAGTAGAGAGCCTGCATGGGAAACTGATCGTATCCTGTCAGGCGTTACCCCATGAACCACTGCATTCATCCTTTATTATGGGAAGAATGGCAGTGGCTGCCAAGATGGGAGGAGCTGTCGGAATTCGTGCAAACACGAAGGAAGATATTGCTGAGATTCAGACTCAGGTAGATCTTCCGGTGATTGGAATTGTGAAGAGAGACTATGCAGACAGCGAAGTGTATATCACGCCAACCATGAAGGAAGTGGACGAGCTGATGGAAGTAAAGCCGGAGATTATCGCAGTAGATGCGACCGGGCTGCTTCGGCCGGGTAATGTGACACTGGATGATTTCTTTGGACAGATCAAGGAGAAATATCCGGATCAGCTTCTGATGGCAGATTGTTCCACGGTGGAGGAAGCGATTCACGCAGATGAGCTTGGGTTTGACTTTATCGGAACAACGATGGTCGGGTACACAAAACAGAGTAAAGGCGACAGAATCGAGGCAAACGATTTTGAAATCTTAAGAAAAATTATTGCCGGAGTGAAGAACCGGGTCATTGCAGAGGGCAATATTAACACACCGGAGAAGGCAAGAAGGGTGATTGAACTGGGTGCATACAGCGTAGTGGTAGGTTCTATTATCACAAGACCGCAGCTGATTACGAAAGCATTTGCAGAAGCACTCGATGAGTAAGGGCATTATTAATTCAGGCATAAAAACTATTAATTTTTTTATTTTCATGAAGAAAAGGAGAAGTATGATGAGGAATTTAGACAAGTACAAAGGAGTCATCCCGGCATTTTACGCATGTTATGACGAAGAAGGAAACATTAGTCCGGAGGGCGTACAGGCGCTTACAAAGTATTTTGTAGAAAAAGGAGTAAAGGGAGTCTATGTAAATGGATCTTCCGGAGAATGCATTTA